>DAOOFR010000013.1:20536-35550 GCA_035415285.1 Opitutaceae bacterium | reverse complement strand
CTCTTCGTCCCGCCTGTCGGCCTCATGGCATCTACCCGCCGATTGCATTGTCACGCCTCAGAGCACGTCCGAGTTGCTCACGAAGGCGAAGCGGCGGCTGTCGGGGGCCCACGAGTTCACGTTCATCGAGCCCTGCCCGCCGTACACGTAGGCCAATACGCGCGGCGTGCCGCCGTCGAGCGGCAGCGTGCGGAAGTACACGTGCTTGTAGAACGGATGGTCGGCCGCCGCGATCTCCGGGCCATAGGTGATGAAGACGATCGACCGCCCGTCGGGCGCCACGTGCGGAAACCAGTTGTTGGTGTCGTCGAAGGTGAGCTGCTCCGGGCCTGAGCCGTCGGGGCGCATGCGCCAGATCTGCATGCGGCCGGTGCGGGTGGAGTTGAAGTAGATCCAGCGGCCGTCGGGCGTGTACTCGCTGCCGTCGTCGAGCGCGCCGGGCGTGTTCGTCAACCGCTCCTCCGGGCCGCCGGCGGCGGGCACGCGGTAGAGGCTCATCAACGGACCGCAGCCGCCGCGCGCGGCGGTGAAGATCATGTATTGGCCGTCCGGCGACCAACTGTGGAAATACGACGGACCCTCCTGCGTGAGCAGCCGCGGCTGCCCCCCGCCGACGGGCAGCGTGTACACGCGCGACACCTCTCCGCTGCTGATGCCGAGCATCGCGCCGTCGAACGAGAGCGCGTGGTCGTTGTTGTTCCGCACCTGGTCGCCGGTGTCGACGAGCGCCATCGCGCGTGTGGTGAGGTCGAAGCGCCAGATCCGGCCGTTGCGGTTGCACAGCAACGCGGTGCCGTCGGGCGTCCAGTTCGGCGCCTGCAACGAGTCGTCCTCGTGGTGCACGATGGTGCGGCGGCCGGTGGCGGCATCGATCAGTTCGAGCTCGCTGCCGATGTAATCGTGGTATGGCCGGAAGCCGCCCGGGGCCGGGCGCACGAGACGGACATTGTGGAACCGCGCCTCGCCGTCGCCGGCCGCGAGGCCGAAGACCACCTCCGGGCCGAATCCGATCCCGTGGCACACATGCCGGGTGAAGACCTCCCCGAACCGCGCAACGGAGACGGCCACCTCGCCGCCGTGTTGCTCGAGCTGGAGCATGTCGGCCGCGGCGTCGGCGAGGTGGATCTCCTCGAGCGGGCCGCCCGCCGTGCGGCGCACGCGGATCGCGGTGGCACCGCCGGCCTGCCGAACCACGGCGAGCGCTGGGCCGAGCGGATCGAGGCTGGCGCGCACGACGAGACCGGCGGACTGGCCGGCGGAGAGCGTTGTATGTGCTTGGAGGATGCACCCGCCGCGCAAGCGTCGCCAGAGAAGGATGCCCGTGTCGCCCGCGCCGCCGAGCGGCGCCGCGGAGCGCAACGTGAACTCTTGCCGGACGAGGTCGAAGGAGGCGTGGCCGGGTGCTGGCGCCGCGCCGAGGTCCGCGACGTGGGCGAAGGGCGCAAGGCCGCAGTTGACGGAGGCGGTGGAAGGGGCGGGCGTCGTCATAGGGGTAGGCACGGAAATCGTCGCTTCCCTACGTCGTGCCAACGGCAAAACGGGGGTGCCGCCGCAGCGAATCATTACCGGCCGGTCAATCGGGGTGCGGCGCTGGCGGAGCGGCGGAAAGCGCGGGGCAAGAAAAAGAGCGCGCCCGCGGGCGCGCTCTTGTTTCAGCCGCGGGTGTATTCGCGTCAGAAAGCCATCTTGGCCCCGAAGGCCAGCACGGCGAACGTCGCTGCGGCGCACACGAGCGTGGCGATCTTGGCGCCGCGGGCGTTGCCGGAATAGACGGTGTCGCCGGAGCGCGCGGCCTCGTCGGCATTGGCGGCGGCGAGGCGGAAGGTCATGAGGGAGAAGAAGCCCTTCACGGCCGCGGTGCCGACGAGGAGCAGGAACTGCAGTTTGCCCTCCCCGGCGGACTTGCCTTGGAGCGTGCCCAGAATCCACGCGTCGGCGATGAGCAGGGTGAGGATGTTGAGCATCGCGTACATCGAGGCGCGGCCGGTCAGCAGCTGGGCGGCGCGCTCCACCGCAGTGAGGCGGGTGGGATCGTCGGGGGTGACGGTGACGTCCTCGCCCGTGGCGTCGCTTTTGTACGGGAACGGCGCCTTGAAGGCCGCCCACGCGGAGGGGATGGAGGCGAACATCACGACGAAGAAGAAGGTCGAGAAACCGAGCGTCTCGGCGAGCGGGCCCGAGATCATGTTGGTCGGCACCAGCATGAGGTTCATCAGGGCGGTCGCGAAGGCGTAGTGCGTCATCGTCGAGCGACCGGGGGCGAGC
This sequence comes from Opitutaceae bacterium, assembly GCA_035415285.1. Classification (GTDB taxonomy): domain Bacteria; phylum Verrucomicrobiota; class Verrucomicrobiia; order Opitutales; family Opitutaceae; genus CAJCBL01. The sequence continues at coordinate 33,285 of DAOOFR010000013.1, read as the reverse complement.
TGCTGCATCATGTAGATCATGTTGCCGACGAAACCGAAGCCGTAGCCGAACTTCTCGATGCTCACCAGGGTGACGACCGTCGAGTAGTCGAGGCCGTGGTTGCCGGTGGCCAGCTGGCTGAGCACGACGAAGGTGAAATGCGGGATGTTCAGGCACAGGCCCAGGATCCACAGACTCTTCCACAGGCCGCGGCGCGAGACGAACCAGCCGCCGAGCAGGCCGCCGAGAATGTTGAAGATAGTCCCGTAGACGGCGTCGATGTTGCTGACCTGGCCGACCGTCAGGCCGAGGCCGCCCTTGTCGACCGAGGACTGCAGGAAGAGCTGGCCCTCCATCAGGATCAATCCCTCGCCGAGCCGGTAGAGGAAGACGAAGGCGATCATGCCCCAGAACATCCGCTTGTGGAAGAAACTCACCGCGGTGCCGAGGAATTCGTGGACTACCTGCCCGGCGCTGGTCGGCCGCTCGGTCGTGCTGCCGGTGGGCAGGAAGAAGAAATGGTAGAGCGCCAGCAACGCCATCGAGAGCGCGCAGACGACCATCACCGCTTGCCACATGGTCTGGTTGGACCAGCTCTGGGCCTGCCGCAGATAGTCCATCGAGGAGATGAGCACTCCGGAGGCGAACACCTTGCCCAGCACCCAGAAGGTGCTTTGCACGCCCGCCAACCGCGCCTGCGAGGCCCGGTCCATGCCGGTCAGATAGATGCCGTCGCCGCAGATGTCCTGCGTGGAGGAGGCGAACGCCGCCACCCACAGGATCGCGATGCTGGTCTGGAAGAAACCGGTGGTCGGCAGCGACATCGCGACGGCGATGAGCAGGAACGTGAGCAGCAGCTCCATCGACACCACGAAGAATTTCTTCGTGCGATACATGTCGAGGAACGCGGCCCACAACGGCTTCAGCGACCACGCCACGCCGATGCTGCCCAGTGCCACCGTGATCTGGCCGTCGGCGTAACCAAGCGACTTGTACATCCGGGCGGCCGTGCCGCTCATGATGATGTTGAACGGGATGCCCATCGCCAGGTACAGCGTGGGCACCCAGAAGACCGGATTCTTGAAGCCGGCGGGCGCGCCCGAGGGCGTCGGCGACGCCGGAGAGGCGGGTTGGGCGGGGGCGAGATAGGCCATGGCGGAAGCGGGGCGGGAAGGGTGATGGGCTGGGGCGCCGGACGCGGGCGCGGGCGCGGCGGCGAAAAAGGGGGTGACGGGAAGACGCGGAGGCTGCGTGGCGGTCGGTTGGGGCGCAACCCGGTTTGCGTCGGGGTGTTCTTCTGTCGTTAGAGCAATGCACCAATCGCCGGAGCGCGCGATTCTTTTGGTTCATGCCCTGCTAACGCTTTTGACACTTCAACTTTTGGCCGGGAATCTCCCAGCTCGCGAAAAATGGTCGGTACCACGCCGGCGGTCTTTCGCCCGCTTCCGGCTCCTTCTCCCGTTCCCGCCACCTCCCGCATGAACGCTTTGCCGCCCTCCCTCGCCGCGATCGGCCTCGATCCGGCCTCCCAGGATCCCGCCAACGAGCCCAAGCTCGTGCGCTACATCCAGCTCAAGCTGGCCGCCCTCGGCTTCTCCGTGCCCAGCGCCAGCGGCGACGACCCCGCGTTCCAGGAGATCGCCCAGGCCCTGCTCGCCAACCACCTCGAGAAGAACCGCCTGCTCAGCAGCTACCTCGCCCCGGCCGACCGCCGCATCCAGGACTGGCTCGAGCGTTACCTCGAGAACGCCCTCCCGGCCGGCGTCGCCGTACGCCTGCCCAGCCAGAGCTTCGTGCTCGATCGCTGGGGCCTCGCCCGCCTCCTCTCGCTCCCGCCGGATCGCAACACCTACACCTCCCCGATCCTCTCCAGCCACCGGCTGGCCAACGGCATCCTCCACAACCCCAAGTCCGACCGCCGCACCACCGCCGGCGTCTTCCACATCGCCGAGGGCGGCCTGCCCATCCCGGCCGACAAGCTCGCCGTGCCGCGCGAGACCTTCGCCCGGCTCTTCGCCCTCGCGCTCCAGCCGCCCGCCGAGCACACGCTCCTGCCGTTCACGGCCACCCAGAAGACACCCGCGCACTGCTTCGTCTCGCTGCTGTTGCGCCCGGTCGTCGTCCCGGCGATCCCCGGCGTCTCGCCCGAGAAGTCGATGGAGATCCGCTTCTTCGTCCCGGGCAGCCTCGTCGCCAACCTCGACTTCGTCGAAAGCATCTTCGGCAACGCCGGCGACCCCGCCCTCCCCCGCAACGACGCCGGCCTCGACCCCGACCACTGGACCGGCCACACCGGTTGCGTCATCCTCGCCCCGCACCTCGTCGGCGCGCGCAAGATCGACCTCGGCCTACCCGCCTGGGACCAGGCCACCGAGCGCCAGCGCCGCGACGGCATGGCCTGGAAGACCCCCGAGGAACTCTACAACGACGGTCAGGCCTTCAAGCTCTGCGCCCGCGACGAGAACGGCGTCATCGTCACCCTCATCGCCGACAACTACTTCGGTTACTGCAAGAAGGAGGTGAAGACCCAGATCAGCTACTCCGCCAACCTCTTCGGCCTCGCCGAGGAGGAGCACTCCGGCGGCACGCTCGCCTTCCCCAGCTACGACCTCGGCGAGGACTACACCTGGGACACCCACTTCCCCCACCCGCCCCGCACCCTCGAGGACATGGCCGTCGTCCTCGGCCACGGCGCGCGCTACTGCCCCGAGGGCCACGCCTTCGACAAGACCTACCCGCACATCGTCTACGTGCCGGGCAACTCCCGCTTCGACCTCGCCACCCAGCGCGTGCTCTGGACGCGCGACGGCAAGGAGCAGTCCCTGCGCCTCGCCCCCGGCGAGATCTACGTGTATCCATGGGGCTACACCGTGCGCATGCACAAGCCCGCCGGCGGCCGCTCCTGGCGGCTCATCGGCACCATCGCCGACGGCCGCCTCTGCCACAAGCCCTGCACCGTCTCCGGCGGCGGCAAGAGCGAGATCTCCAAGTCCATCACCGACGCCATCCTCTTCGGCCCCGTCTTCGTCGCCGACATCCAGAAGGACTTCGACCAGGTCGATGCCATCCTCAAGAAGGACTACTCCACCCGCTTCAAACCCGAGTTCGCCAAGGCCACGCCCAGCCGCTCCATCCTCGGCGCCGCCCGCTCCCTCGGCTCGGTCATCAAACTGCTCACGCCCAACCCCACCGAGTTCACCGACGAGTACAACGACTGGCTGCGCGCCCTGCCCCAGCACATCAAGGACCTCGTCTTCACCGTGAAGCGCTTCCACAAGGCCGAGTGGGGCGACAACTGGCGCAGCCACTTCAGCGTCGACATCATCAACGGCGTGCCCGGCAACGAGCTCAAACTCGGCCGCCGCAAGCTGCTCTCCACCTGCCTGCGCGTCGGCTACGCCGACGACGGCTCCTGGCGTGTCTTCTCCCTGCGCAAGGACTTCCACCCCGCCGCCAAGCTCCAGACCGAGGACGACATCACCGCCTCCATCGTCGTCCCCACCACCACCCTCTCCGGCCTGCGCCAGGACCAGCCCGCCGGCTCCGTGAAGCTCGTGCGCAACTGCGAGTACCGCCTCTTCCAGCGGCCCGACGACGCCGTGCACCGCGGCTACGACAAGCAGACCGAGTTGGACATGTCCGGCCCGGGCAACTTCTTCTCCAACTACGAGCCGCTCTCCCGCGCGCAGGCCTGGGAGCTCATCAAGGACACCATCGGTTTCGAGCAGTTCACCCCGCCCCTCCAGCGCCTCATCCGCGAGGTCGCCGAACAGGGCCGGGCCGACGCCTTCGTCTCGCCCCACCAGCCCCGGCTGGTCGACGGCAAGCCGTCCAAGAATCCTCGCTACCTGCAGGTCCGCCCCGATCTCCTCACCCCGGCCGAGGTCCACCTGCGCACGACCACCATGCGCCTGGCCCGCCGCATCCCCGACGGCCAGCCGCTGCACATCCCGGTCTCGATCCTCCTGCCCGGCCGCCGCGCCAACGGCCCGGAGAAGAACGTGCCGCCGCTGTGCTGCTTCAGCCCGATCCACTACCTCGAGCTGCCCGAGTTCTTCGCCGACGCCATCACCAGCATGACGGGCAAGAGCCCCTCGACCACCGGCGCCGGCAGCGAGGGCGCGCTCACCAAGGGCCCCTTCAACGCCCTCTGCCCGATCACCGACCTCAACAACGCGTTCGTCGCGATGGCGCTCACCGGCGCCCACCCGTTCGTCACCACCGCCGGCACCGTCGGCCCGCACCGCCGCGTCGACCACGACATCTCCCTGCTCGTCCCCGAGGTCTTCTCCCGCATGGGCGCCGAGGAGCAGAACCCCGCCTGGCTCATCGAGCACCGCTACCTCGAACGCTGCGCCGACTTCGCACACGAGGGCCGCACGCTGCCCGCCAGCCTGCTGGGCTGGCGCGTCACCGAGCGTTTCGTCTCCACCTTCTTCGGCCGGGTGTTCACCAGCCCCCAGCTCGTCCTCACCCCCGAGATGCTCCGGCCCGAGCTGCAGGACGCCGCCGTGTATGCCCAGAGCCTGGAGACGATCCTCGCCACCATGCGCCGCGTCGCCGCGCTCTACTTCGAGGACGGTTCCATCGAGGCGGCCTGCCCCCCGCTGCGCGCCCTCCTGCACATCATGCGCGACGGCCAGTACGAGGGGCGGACGCTCGCCGATCCCGCGATCCGCCAGCTCTTCACCCGCGAGGCCGTGCTCGCCAGCGACTGGTACCACGACCGCCTCACCCGCAAGCAGCTCGCCGACGAGGCCGCGTGGAAGAAGCACATCGCCTACCTCAAGCAGTTCCTCGCCCGCGCCAGCCACCACGACGAGGCCGAGCGCCTCGGCATCGCCGCCCGGCTCGACCGCGCCCAGGAGACGCTCACCCGCCTCCGCGGCAAGGCCCACCTCGACTCGCTCCACGGCACCCTCGGCCTCGACCCGCTCTACCGGCGCTGACGCCTGTCGTGGCACGGGGCTCCCGACCCGTGAAGGCCGTTTGCCAACTCCATCCCGGAACATGGGTCGGGAGACCCAGGCCACAGGCCGCCGCCGGCGAGTTTCGGGTTTGGGGTCTCGGGGTGGAATCCGCGGTTCGGCGTTCCTGGGTCGGCATTCCTCCGGCTCCCGCCCACTTGTCACTTGGCACCTGTCACTTCCGCGCTCCGCCCACTCGCCTCCGTTTCAGTTCTGCATTCTTCATTCCGAGTTCATCGTTAGGTCCACCGCCCATGTCCACCTTCACCTGCTCCCACCACAACGTCCCCGAGGACTGGTGCCAGCTCCTGAAGACCGACTGCGTGCCCGGCCGGCCCGGCTGCGTGCTGCGCGGCAGGAGCGTGTTCCTGTTCCCCGTCGAGGAGCGTATCCGCGAGAAGGAGCAGGCCCGCCGCGAGCGCGAGCGGGCGGCGCCCCCGCCCGGCCCCGGCGACTCCGGGCGGGCGTAGGCGGGCGCCGCCCCGCGCGACCGCCGCCACCCCGCGATCCCGCGGCGCCCGGCAGGGGACAAGCGGGCGGCCGTGCGCACCAGCCCCTCGCTGCCGGGGCGCACCATTGCGGCTCAAGCTCCCCCGGAAAAGGCCGAAGGAGGGACCTTGCGCCGCCGGGGCCCAGCCACGCGCCGCGGCCAACGCCCCTCCGTCCATGAACGCGCCCGCTCCCGAAGCCACCGCCCTGCTCGCCTACGGGCTCACGTGTGCGACGCTGGCGGTGGCGACGGCCGCCGTGCGCACGCCCCGCACGAAGATCCACACCCGCAACCTGTGGCTCGCCTGCGCCCAGGGCGTGCTCCAAGGCGGAGGCGGAGTGCTCTGCGGCCGGTTCGGCGGCAGCGAGTGGGCCCATGCGCTGCTCGCCCACCTCGGCGCGTATTGTTTCTATCTCGTCGGCTGGCTGTCGTGGCGCGACCTGGCATGGGGCCGGCGGGCGCGGCCCTGGTTCCTGCCGGTCCTGCTCGCCCCCGTCGCGGGCTGGCTGCCGGTCGGGTGGGCCGACGCGCCGCTGCTCGCCGTGCACGCGCTGACCGACTGGGGGCTGGCCCTCCCCGGCGCGCTCGTGCTCGCCACGATGTTCGCCCTCCTCGCCATCCGAATACGGCAAGAAACGACCGGGACGTGCGTCTATTGCCTCGCCGCGATGGCGACCGCTCTCGTGCTGGTCGGTTACGGCGCCTTCCGCTTCTGGGCCGGATGGAGTCTCCTCGCCGCACGCCCCGCCCCGGACGCCATCGTCGCCGCGGCCCACGGGGCGGCGCTGCCGTCCCTCGCCGGCGTCGCCTGCCTGTGGGCGGGCGTGTTCGGCGTGGCCCTGCTCCTGCGGTTCGCCAACCGCGAGCTCCAGGACCGCGAGTTCCAGGCGAGCACCACCCTCGCCGCCCGCACCGCCGAGCTGGCCGTGCTCAATGAGACCCTGGAGGAGCGCGTGCAGGTGCGCACCGAGGAACTCCGCGCGACCAATACGGAACTGGAGGCCGAGGTCGCCCGCCACCAGCGGACGGAGGACGAGCTCCGCGAGAACGAGCGCCGGCTGCAACTGGCCCTCGTGGCCTCGCGCCAGAGCTTGTTCGAATTCTCCATCCCCCGCCGTTGTTTCACCTTCGCCGCCGAGTTCGTCCGGGATCTCGGCTACAGTCCCGCGGAATACCCCACGGAGAAGAACGCCTGGATCGAACTGGCGCATCCGGACGACCGGGGCGCCCTCCTGGGCGCGACGCGGGCCTGTATCGAAAACCGGGCGGAAGGGCTGCACCTCGAGTTCCGCCACCGCGCCGCGGGCGGCGCCTGGCGCTGGATCCAGGCGCGCGGCAACGTCGTCGAACACGATGCCGCCGGCCACCCCCTGCGCCTGCTCGGCACCTTCACGGACGTGACGGAGCGCCGCACCATGGACGAGCGTCTCCGCCGCACGGAGCGCCTGGAGAGCATCGGCTCGCTGGCGGGCGGCATCGCGCACGATCTCAACAACGCGCTCGTGCCGCTGCTGGCCGGCGTGTCCTTCCTGCGCGAGTATGTGCCCGCCGAGGACGCCGAGCTGGTCACGGCCATGGAGGCCAGTTCGCGCCGGGCGGCCGGCATGGTCCAGCAGTTGCTCGTCTTCGCCAAGGGCGCGGAGGGCCGCAAAGCGCCGGTGCACCCCGCGGGGCTGATCGAGGAGATGGAGCGCTTCATCGGCAGCACCTTCCCGCCAACCGTGCAGCTCCGCGCGCGGTGTTTCTGCAAGTCGGTCGCGGTGCTCGGCGACACCACCCAGTTGCACCAAGTGCTCCTCAACCTCTGCGTGAACGCCCGCGATGCGATGCCGCACGGCGGCCAACTGGGGCTGGAAGCCCGGGCCGTCGAGGTCGACGCCGCCCTCGCCGCCGCGCACGACGGCGCTCGCACCGGGCCGCACGTGCTCTTCACCGTCAGCGACACCGGCACCGGCATTCCGGCGGCGATCCGCGAACGCATCTTCGACCCGTTCTTCACAACCAAGGGACCGGAGAAGGGCACCGGCCTCGGGCTGTCGACTGTCCTGGGCATCGTGCGCGGACACGGCGGCTTCGTCGAACTCGAGACGGAAGAGGGCAAGGGAACGCGTTTCCTCGTCTACCTGCCGGTGACCGGCGGCGGCCAAGCGGAGGTCGCACCCGAGACGACCGCCCCCGCGTTGCCGCCAGGCGACGGCCGCCGGGTGCTTGTCGTCGATGACGAGATGGGCGTGCGCACGCTGGTCGAGCGCGTCTTCGGGGGCAGCGGATTCTCGATCTTGACCGCCCACGACGGCAACGAGGCCTTGGCCCGGCTCGGCGCCCCCGGCGAGCGGATCGACCTGCTGTTGCTCGACATGACGATGCCGAGCCTTGGCGGACGCGAAGTGCTGCGCCGGCTACGGGAGAACGGCCAGATAGGGCCCACCGTGGCGATGAGCGGCAACTTCGAGCGCGAGGATGCGTCCACCCTGCGCGAGTGGGGCGTGCCCCTGTTGCCCAAGCCGTTCCACCGCGACGATCTCGTGCGCGCCGTGCGCACCGCCCTCGGGCTCACCCCGTAAGCTTCGCAGTATCCGCGCTCAACGCGCCTCCGCGGCGCGCAGGTTCCGGGGATCGAAGACCACCTCGGCGCGCCCGTGCCGCGCGATGCGACCCTCGATCTGCCCATACCGGTACGGCTCGGCGGCGATGGTGCCGCCCAGGATGCCGCGCACGCACGCGGCCAACTCCGCGAGCAGGCCGGCGTCGACCGGTTCGTTGTGTCCGGGCAGGATCGTGGCGAAGGCCCCCGCGTGCGCCTCCAGTTTCTCGAGACTCGCAAGGTACCGCTCCAGCGGCAGGCAGCCGGGCAGCTGCAGCCACACGTGCCGGTTGAGGTGGTCGCCCCCGAAGAGCAGCCGGTTCCCTCGGTCGAGCAGGACGAGCTCGCCGGGGGTGTGGCCCGGGGTCGCGATGACCTCGAGCCGGCGGCCGCCGAGGTCGATCACGTCCCCGTCCGCCAAGGGCGACAGCACGAGCGGCCTGGCCTCGGCGCCGTAGTCGAAGCGCTCGCCGGCGGGGACGGCCTTGTCGCCCAGGCTTCGCCGGTTGTGCTCCCGCGCCTCCGGTGTCGCCTCCCGCTCGATGGCGGCGAACTCCGCCCGGTGGGCGAACACCGCCCCGAACTGCGCAGCCCCGCCGCAGTGGTCGCGGTGGCCGTGGGTGAGGATGACCGTCAGCGGCAGCGCCGTCAGCGCGCCCACGTAGTCGCGCAGGTTCGCGAAGCCGTAACCGGTGTCGATCAGCGCCGCCCGCTCGCGCCCGATCACGAGGTAGCAGTTCACCACCCCGCGGTCGACGATGCGCCAGGTGCCCGCCGCGACCTCGGTCGCCGTGAACCAGGCCGATTCCCGCGGCGCGACCGCCGCGGCCGCCGGCTGGGCGGATACCCGGGCAAAACCCAACACCACAGCGAGCAACAGCAAGGCACGAAGGGGATGCATGCGCGGAGCCAACGGCGCCGCGCGCCGCCGGTCAAACCCGGCGACGGCATCCGTCCCTTCCACCCACCCGCTGCGGCGCCTCCGGTCACGGCCCGGTGCCGCAGCGGTGGCCGGGCCGCGCTGGCCGCAAAAAAACCCCGGCGGTGAGGCCGGGGCTTCGAAGGGAAACAGCGCGGCAGGCGCGCCCTCAGATGTATTCGCCGTAGTCGGGCTGGAACATGCGCGCGCGCACGTCGGCTTCGACATCGTGCGCCTTCGGCAACTGGGCGAGCTTCTCGCGGTGGCACTCGTGGACGACGGCCGCGGCGATCTTCGCCGAGACATCGCGGATCTTCGAGAGCGGCGGATACACGCGGCGCATAGCCAGATCCTCGTCGCTGACGAGCGAGGCGAGCGTCTGGGCGGCGATGAGGAACATGCCGTTGGTGACCTCCTTCGACTCGCAGGCGAGCGCGCCGAGGCCGACGCCGGGGAAGATGTACACGTTGTTGCCCTGGCCGGGGACGTAGGTCTTGCCGTTGAGGGTCACCGGGGCGAACGGGCTGCCCGACGCGAAGATCGCGGTGCCGTTGGTCCAGGTGTACGCCTCCTCGGCGGTGCACTCGGCCTTCGAGGTCGGGTTGGAGAGGGCGAAGATGATCGGCTGCGCGTTGTACTTCGCCATCTTCTCGACGATCGACTTCGTGAACGTCTTGGGCTGGCCGGACACGCCGATGAGGGCGGTGGGCTTGATCAGGTCGACGGCCTCCTCGAGGGTGGCGACGAACTGGCCCTCGTGGGCGTAGGGCAGCTTGTGCTCGGCGAGCTTGCCCGGGCGGCCCTTGACGACGAGGCCCTGCGAATCGACGTACCAGCAACGCTTGCGGGCCTCGGCTTCGCTGAGACCGGCCTGCATCGCCGCCTCGGAGAAGAGGTCGCCGATGCCGGTGCCGGCTTCGCCGGCGCCGAGGAAGAGCAGCTTCTGCTCGGCGAGCTTGCCGCCGTTGAGGCGCAGGCCGCCGAGGATGCCGGCGAGGGCGACGGAGGCCGTGCCCTGGATGTCGTCGTTGAAGCTCAGCACGCGGTGCTGGTACTTGTGGAGGATGCGGAAGGCGTTGGTGTTGCCGAAGTCCTCCCACTGGATGAGCACCTTCGGGTAGGCCGCCTGCACGGCGGCGACGAACTCCTCGAGGAGCTCGTCGTATTCGGGCCCACGGACGCGCTTCTGCGGGAGACCGACGTAGAACGGATCGGCGTGGAGCTTCTCGTTGTCGGTGCCCACATCGATGGTGATCGGCAGGCAGTAGTAGGGATGCACACCGGCGCAGGAGGTGTAGAGACCGAGCTTGCCGATCGGAATGCCCATGCCGTAGGCGCCGAGGTCGCCGAGGCCGAGGATACGCTCGCCGTCGGTGACGACGATCATGCGCACGTCCGGGTAGGGCCAGTTCTTGAGGATCTCGGCGATGCGGCCCTTGTCCTTGATGGTGATGTAGAGGCCGCGCTGGCGACGGTAGATGGCGCCGAATTCCAAGCACGCCTGGCCCACCGTGGGCGTGTAGATGATCGGGATCATCTCTTCCGGGAACTCCTCGAGCAGGCGGTAGAACAGCGTCTCGTTGCGCCCCTGGAGGTTCGAGAGGAAGGTGTACTTGTCGAGCGGGTCGGTCTTCTTGCGGAAGTTGGCGATGGCGCGCTGGACCTGCTGCTTGATCGGGAAGACCCGCGGAGGGAGCAGTCCGCGCAGTCCGAGGGCGTCGCGCTCGCGTTCGGTGAATCCCGTCCCTTTGTTGAGGATCGGGTTGCCGAGAAGCGCAGTGCCGCGTGGGAGCATGGGGCCGGCATAAGGTTGCAAGCCGCCTTGGAGAGGTCTCAGAGCCATAAGTGGTCCACCTTAATGCGGGGTGGCCCGTGGTTTGAAAGAATGTTTTTCATGGATGGCCCCAGAATCGCCGCCGACGCACCGCTCCCTCGTTATAACGAGCCGCGCAACGCTCGCTTGTCAGCGCCGCGAATTTCCCCACGGTCGAACCTTCCACATGAGCGCACCTTCCCAATTTTCCGGCGTCAGCGTCCTGACGAAGGCCAACATCTACTTCGACGGCAATGTGGTCTCCCACACCGTGGTGTTCGCCGACGGCACCAAGAAGACCCTCGGGCTGATCCGCGCCGGCAACTACCATTTCGGCACCGGCGCCCCCGAGCGCATGGAGATCGTCGCCGGCTCCTGCCAGGTGACGCTCGACGGCCAGAGCGCCGTGCAGACCTACGGAGCCGGCCAGCACTTCGACGTGCCCGGCAACAGCGGCTTCGCCATCGTCGTCGAGGCGGGCCTCTGCGAATACGTCTGCTCCTACCTCGCCTGAGCGGCCCGCGCCGCCCGTCTTCTCCCGCCACGCCAATCCCACTTCTCGCCGTGTCCACGACTCGTCCGCATCCCCACAAGCCCGCCGAACGCGCGCTCTGGCTCAAGGGCCCCAGCGCCTCCTGCAACCTCGAAGGTCCCGGCCCGCGCCGGCCCTGGCATGTCGTCCTGCTCGGGCCCCCGGGCGTGGGCAAGGGCACCCAGGCCGATCTGATCGTGCAGACCATCGGCGCCTGCCACCTCTCCACCGGCGACATCTTCCGCGCCGCCATCGCCGCCGGCCTCGACAAGGCCTCGCCGGCCATGCGCCAGGCCCTCGTCGAGATGCAGCGCGGCGCCCTCGTGCCCGACGAGCTCGTCGTCGAGATCGTGCGCGAACGCATCGGCTGCATGGCCTGCCAGCAGGGCTTCCTGCTCGACGGATTCCCCCGCACCGCCGCGCAGGCCGAGGCCCTCGAGGGCATCCTCGCCAAGGCCGGCGTGAAGCTCGACGCCGCCATCGCCTTCCTCGCCGACGACGCCGAGATCGTCTCGCGCATCTCCGGTCGGCGCGTCTGCCGCGCCTGCAAGGCCACCTTCAACCTCGAGATGTCTCCGCCCCGCACCGCGGGCGTGTGCGACAAGTGCGGCGGCGAGCTGTACCAGCGCGACGACGACAAACCCGAGGTCGTGCGCAACCGCCTGGCGACCTACCACGCCACCGCCAACCCGGTGCTGGAGTTCTACCGCAAGCAGGGCCTGCTGCACGAGATCCGCGTCGGCCGCACACCGCAGGAGACCTTCGAGCTCACCCACAAGGTGCTGCTCGCCGTCTGAGCCGTATTGATCCGGTTGGCGAAGCTCCTCCGCCGGCACAACCGATTTTCGAGGTAGGGTGCGACCTTGGTCGCACCGCGGGGATCTCGCTCTCGCCAGGCGGTGCGAGCTCGCTCGCACCTCACGCCGCGTGAAGCGCCCCTTCCGATCGTACGCGCCGCCACTTTCCCGCGCAGGGCCCGGTCGCGCCGGGCCCTGGTTTTTTCAGGGCGTAAAGCGCGCGAAGTTGCGCGCATCCTCGCCCACCTCGACCGCCGCCAGCCACACCCGCCCGCCGGACTGCTCGCGCACCAGCGGATCGAGGCTGCGGAACGTCCACTCCGCCAGCCCCTCGCACGAACAGTTCGGGACGATGGTCGCCTTCCAGACGGTGGGCGCGGCTTCGAGCAGCACCTCGCGCATGGGGTCGTCGGCGTTGAAGAGGCAGGCGTGGTCGAGATTCTTGTCGATCCACTGGCGGATGTACTTCAACCGCCCGAAGTCCACCACGAAGCCGTTGGCGTCCGGCGCGGTGCAGGCGAACGTGAGCGTGATGCTCCAGTTGTGCCCGTGGATGTTCGCGCAATGCCCGTCGTGCAGGTGCTGCCGATGGGCGAACGGGATGTCGTTGTACGTCTTCGAGCAGGTGAGCATGGCGCGAGCGAATGCGCCGGCGGCGCGGGGGAAAG
>DAOOFR010000013.1:9238-20436 GCA_035415285.1 Opitutaceae bacterium | reverse complement strand
GGCTTGGGCTTCGGCTTGTTGCCGCCCTTGCCCGTCTTGTCGAGGTCGCCCGCCTCGGGCCGCGTATACTCCTTGGTGGGGAAGAAACTCGACAACGGCTCGATCACCGGAGTGAGAAATGCGGGCTCGTTGCGGTTGTAGACCCAGCTGAAGAAGACGATGCCCACGCCGGCCGCGAGCAGGATCGAGAGCATGATCTTGTTCGACCCCTGATAGATCTTCACGGCGATCACGATCACCAGGACGATCAGCAGGAACACGCCGGTCTTCGACAGGAAGTCGGGCGGCAGCTTCTCGGTGACCTTCGACCATTGCAGCGCAGCAAGCCAGTAACTCATGGGTGAGCCCCACGCTACCGCCCGCCGCCCGGTTTTCGAGCCGAAAGCCGGCGCCGGCGGCCGGTTGACCGCTTCCTTACGCCCGCGGCGCGAGCGATGCGCAGCCACCTCCCAGCGGCTCCGGCCCCCGCCTCTCGCACAGTGAACGGCTACCTTCCGCCGGTTCGCCGCACCGGGCGCACACCTGCAATCTGCGCCCCTTTCGCCATCTTCCAGCCCATGAAAATGACCTTCCGTTGGTTCGGGGAACACGACGACTGCATCCACCTCTGGCAGGTGCGGCAGATCCCCGGTGCGCCCGGCATCGTCGGCGCGCTCTTCGATGTGCCCGTCGGCGAGGTGTGGCCGGTCGAGAAGATCGCCCATCTCAAATCCACCGTCGAGGCCGCCGGCCTCACCCTCGAGGTCATCGAGAGCGTCAACGTCCACGACGACATCAAGCTCGGCGTGCCCTCGCGCGACCGCTACATCGAGAACTACCGCGAGACCCTCCGCCGCCTCGGCCGCGCCGGCATCAAGGTCGTCTGCTACAACTTCATGCCGGTCTTCGACTGGCTGCGCACCGACCTCGCCCACCCCCTGCCCGACGGCTCCAACGCCCTCTTCTACGAGGCCGCCAAGGTCAAGGACCTCACCCCGGCCACCGTCCTCGAGTTGTTCTCCAAGAGCTCCAACGGCTTCAAGCTCCCCGGCTGGGAGCCCGAGCGCCTCGCCCAGCTCAAGGAGCTCTTCGTGAAGTATTCGGTTGTCGATGCCGACAAGCTCGTCGCCAACCTCAAGTACTTCATCGATGCGCTCATGCCCGTGTGCGAGGAGTTCGACATCCGCATGGCCATCCACCCCGACGACCCGCCGTGGCCCATGTTCGGCCTGCCGCGCATCGTCACCAACGAGGCCGACCTCGCGCGCGTCCTCTCGCTCAACCCGAGCCGCCACCACGGCCTCACGTTCTGCACCGGCTCGCTCGGCGCCAACCCCGCCAACAACCTCCCGGCCATGATCCGCCGCTTCGGCGCGCTGGGCCGCATCCATTTCGCCCACTGCCGCAACCTCCTGCGCTTCCCCAACGGCGACTTCACCGAGGCCTCCCACCTCTCCACCGACGGCTCGATCGACATGTACGAGGTGATGAAGGCGTATCACGATATCGGTTTCACCGGCTACCTGCGCCCCGACCACGGCCGCATGATCTGGAACGAGACCGGCCGCCCCGGCTACGGCCTCTACGACCGCGCCCTCGGCATCGCCTACCTCAACGGCCTCTGGGAGGCCATCGGCAAGGGCGTCGCCCTCGACGGCGCCAAGAAACGCAGTCCTGCCGTCTGAAAATGGTGGGGCGGGCTTTACGCCCGCCAGTTCGTCGGTGGATCGGATGGCGGGCGTAAAACCCGCCCCACCACCCGGAATCGTACTAGAAACTATCACCTTTCGCTTCCCTCCCTTTCATGAAAACTCCCTCCTCTCCTCTCTCCGGCAAGATCGCCGTCGTCACCGGCGGCGGCGGCGTGCTCTGCGGCGCCATGGCCCGCGCCCTCGGCGCCGACGGCGTGAAGGTCGCCATCCTCAACCGCACCGCCGCCAAGGGCGAGGCCGTGGCCCAGGAGATCCGCGCCGCCGGCGGCGAAGCTGTCGCCCTCGCCGCCAACGTCCTCGACCGCGCCTCCCTCGAGGCTGCGCGCGACGAGGTGAAGAAGCTCTGGGGCGGGGTCGACATCCTCCTCAACGGCGCCGGCGGCAACCACCCCCGCGGCACCACCGCCACCGAGACGTGGGAAGGCGCCGCCAAGGCCGCCGTCACCACCGGCCCCGGCAGCTTCCTCGACCTCGACGAGGCCGGCATCCGCTCCGTCTTCGACCTCAATTTCATGGGCGCGCTCCTGCCCACGCAGGTGTTTCTCCCGCTGCTGCTCGGCCGCACCGGCGCCACCGTCATCAACATCTCGTCCATGGGTTCCTACTACCCGATGACGAAGGTCCCCGCCTACTGCGCCGCCAAGGCCGCACTCAACAACTTCACCTACTGGATGGCCGTGCACTTCGCCGAGGCCGGCCTGCGCGTCAACGCCATCGCCCCCGGCTTCTTCTCCACCGAGCAGAACAAGGCCCTGCTCTGGAACGCCGACGGCACGCCCACCGCGCGCACCAAGAAGATCGTCGACCACACCCCGATGCGCCGCCTCGGCAAGCCTGAGGAACTCGTCGGCGCGCTGCGTTGGCTTTGCGACGACAAGGCCAGCGGCTTCGTCACCGGCACCGTGATCCCGGTCGACGGCGGCTTCTCCGCCTACTCCGGCGTCTGAGCGCCCAGAGCTGCAGTTGCCGCAAATCCACGAGCGAACCTCCGGCCACCGTTGGTGACACCACTGGCCGGCATGCTCGCCCCGTGGGTCCGGTCTCCGACCGGACACCTCCGACTCCAGCCGTGACCGCCGGCTCACGTACTCCGGCGTCCAGTCAGAGACTGGACCTGCTCGCGGACTGCATGATCACGGCTGAGCGCCCTCCGACGGCACGGCCTGCTGCTGTAGCCGGGGACGCCGAGCCCGGCCGGCAAGCCGTGGTTCGGGAGAGTCCCGCGTGCGCTCCGTAGGGCGCGAACTCGGTCGCGCCGCTCCGGTGTATCCGCGTTCCTCCGGCTCTCGCTCCGCGTCCGCTCGTCGCCCGACCAGTTGTTCGCGCCTCGGCCCGAGGATGCTGTCCGCTGGATCTCCGGCCGTAGGGTGCGAGCTCGCTCGCACCGTCCGACCATCCAGCCGTTGGCTGGGCAGAGCTTGCGCAGTCCGTCGGTCGGGGCTCCTGCCCGGCGGGGCGAGCAAGCTCGCCCCCTACATCGCCCGACCGGCCGCGCCTCAGAGCTCGATCTGCGCGAGCACCTTCAACAACTCCTCCTTCGGCTTCACCGGCGTGCTGCTCACGAGCAGGGCCAGCTTGCGCTCCGGATAACGGACCAGCACCACGGCGGAGTCGCCTTCGTTCGGATCGGCGAGCACGCCGGCGATCGCCGCGTGGCCCTCGTGGTCGAATTTCGACTCCACCTTCAGGCTCGGGCTCTTCTCGAGACTGTCGGCGATCTTCAACGGCAGCACCGTCACGCCCATCGCGCCGCCACGGGTGTCGATCAGGTTGACCGTGTGGCCGCCGCCCTCGCTCTCCGGCGCCATCGTCGTGTAGCCGCGTACACGGATCTTCGACACGACTTCGCCGAACTCCTTGGCCGAGAGGCGGACCGCCGTCGTGTCGGTCTTCGGAGCGGGTTTCGGCGCGGGTTTCTTCTCCGCCACCGGTTTGGGCGCCGGCTTCGGGGCGGGCGCGGCGGCTTCGCCGTCGTCCTGTGTCACCGGCTTGCGCGCCGCGGGTTTGGACGACTGACGCGCGGGCGCGGGTTCGTCTTCGCCCGGCATCTGGCCGCCGCCCATCAAAGCGCCCAGCATGCCGGAGAGATCCGGCATGTCCTCGAATTTCACATCCTTCGGCAGCGCGAACACCGAGCCGGGGATCGAGGCGTTCTCCTCGAACTTCGTCGCCACCGACTTCGTGGTGATGCCCATCATCGTGCCCTCGGTCTTGAGCGGCACGCCCTTGTAGCTCCACGTCTTGAAGCCCCACAGTTCGAACACCAGGCAGGTGCGGCCGAGGAACTCCTCGGGGGGCAGGATCCGGCCGCCGTTCTTCTCGACGAAGTCCTTCACGAACGCGCGGCTGCTGTCGCCCTGCGCACCCTTGCCCATCTGCCTGGCCATCTTCTCGGCCTGCTCGAGGCTCATCTTCATGCCGGTCTTCTTCTTGAGGTCGGCGTTGTAGATCCAGCCGTCGAGCAGCCAGCTCATGTTCTCGGTCTCCTCCGTCTTGGCGCGGCCGAACACCTTCGTGGTGCTGGTCGACTTCTGGAGGCGGGCGGTCTTCCGGCCGGAGTCGCCGATCCAGAACGTCTCCGTGCCGGTGGCGTTGACGCCCTTGCCGGTGGTGGTCGTCTGGTATTCGACGATGGCCGACTTCAGCTCGAAGAGGTATTCCTTCTTCTGGGCGCTGGCCGGGAGGGCGGCGAACAGCGCGGCGAGGACAAGCGACACGATGGGGAAACGCAGGTGCATGGCGGGAAGGCAGGGTGGAACAGGGGATCCACCGGTTCCGTCTCCACGTCGCGGGCGGGCCGTCGGAACGGCCGCGTATGCCGCGGCGAGAATCCGGCTCCGGCGCGGTATTCTTCGCTCCCCGACCTTCGCCCGCCGCGGCCGATACGGGCAACCCTATTCTCGGCCGCGGCGCGGGACACCGGCAAACCGTGGCGCAGGCGTCCCTGCCTGCGCCCCACCCACCCACGCCGGCCATCGCCGGCACGGGCTGAAGCACCGTGCCACGTTTCGCCCCCGTTTCCTGAGTTCATGAGTTCCAGATTCTCTGGTTCCTCCGCCTGCCGCCGCCCGTTCCTGCCTGTTTCCAGCTTTCCACATTCACTCCTTCTGCGCTCCTGCGCCGCTCCGCTCAGTAGCTCGTCTTGTCCAGCTTCACCTTGCCGCGGAAGACCCAGTAGATGCTCGCCGTGTAGGCGAGCACCGCGGGCACGCCGATCAACGCGATCGTGAGCATCACCCCGAGCGTCTTCTGCGAGGAGGCGGCGTTGAAGGCCGTGAGGCTGTGCTCGGGGTGCGGGTTGCTGAACACGAGATTCGGATACGAACCGACGCCGAAGATCGCCATGAGCCCGGCCATCGCGGCACAGGACGAGAGGAAGGCGAAAAACTCCTTCCCTCGGTTCACCTCTCGCGGGATGTTCGCGATCGCGAGCACCACCAGCACCACGATGCCGAAGAACCACGGCTCGCGCCGGAACGCCTCCGTGATGTGCGGGATGTAGAGCAGCGTGGCGAGCGTCACGATCACGTAGCAGAGGATGAACGCGATGATCAGCGGGTTCACCCAGCGCCGCACCCGCGCCTGCAGCTCGCCCTCGGTCTTGAGCACGAGGTAGATCGCGCCGTGCATCGCAAACAACGCGACGGTCGTCACGCCCATGGCCAGCGCGTACGGGTGCAGCAGCCCGAGGAACGTCCCGGCGAACTCGCCGTCGGCGCCGAGCGGGATGCCCCACGCGATGTTGCCCATCGCCACACCGATCAGCAGCGCCGAGCCCGTGCTGCCCGCCGCGAAACCGACATCCCAGCACCGCCGCCAGACCGGCGAGGGGTGCTTGCTGCGGAACTCGATCGCGACCGCGCGGAAGATCAACGCGCACAGCAGCAGCATGAACGCGAGGTAGAAGCCCGAGAACACCGTCGCGTACACATCCGGAAACGCCGCGAAGAGCGCGCCGCCGCCGGTGACCAGCCACACCTCGTTGCCGTCCCACACCGGACCGATGGCGTTGAGGAAGACGCGGCGGTCCTCGTCCTTCTTCACCGCGAACAGATGGAGCACGCCCACCCCGAGGTCGAAGCCGTCGAGGATCACGTAGCCGGTGAACAGCACGCCCACGAGGGCGAACCAGACGGTGTTGAGATCAAGGGTACCGAAGCTCATGTGGAAAGTCCTTTCGCCCGAACACCGGAACGGACGACAGAAGGAAACGAAGAGAACAAAGGTCCGGCTGCCGAACCGGAACACATCCACCGGCGTCTCGCTTCGGGATACCCGGCAATCGTGGCCGGCCAAACATCGTTCCGTCCTTCGTGCCCTTCGTTGTCTTCTATCGAATTCATAGTCCGATTCCGATTTCAGCCTTCAGCGTTCAGTTCTTCCGCCTTCGGTTTCCCGCCGCCGAAGCCCAGCCCGAGCTTGCCGCTGGGCTGCAGGTCCGAGTCGTCCGGCCCGTGCTGGATCTTCTCGTTGAGCAGGAAGACGAACACCGCGAAGAGCAGCACGTACACGATGCCGAACATCACCATCGAGGCGACGACCTGGTTGGCGGTGACGACCTTCGACAACGCCTCCGATGTCTTCAACAACCGGTACACGATCCACGGCTGGCGCCCGACCTCCGCGGCCCACCAGCCGGCCTGGTTGGCGATCTGCGGCCCGAGCACCGAAAGTGTGAGCGCCCCAAGCAGCAGCCGCGAGTCGGCGAGCTTGCCCCGCCACAGCGCCCAGCCCGCCCACGCCCCCAGCCCGATCAGCGCCATCCCGACCGCAACCATGAGGTGGTAAAGCTGGAACGTGAAGTTCACCGGCGGGCGTCCGTCGGGGAGCACCGCGGGGTCGTTGAGGCCCTTGACCACGGTCTGCGTGTCGCCGCCGACCAGGAAGCTGAGCATGCCGGGGATAGCGACGCCGCGGGTGGTCTCCGTCTTCTCGTCGACCCAGCCGAAGAGATAGAGCGGCGCCTGCGCGGTCGTCTCGTACTGCCCCTCGAACGCCGCGAGCTTCGCGGGCTGGTTGTGCGCCACGCCCTCGGCGCTCTGGTGCCCGGTGGCCAGCGAGAGCAGCGCCGCGCCGGCGGCCACCGCGAGCCCGAGCTTCACCGAGGCCAGCGCGAACTCGCGGTGGCGCTTCTTCAGGAGGTACCACGCGCCCACGCTCACCATCAGCCACGCGCCGGCCTGCCAGCAGCCGATCACGGTGTGCGTCAGCCGGTCCAGCGCCGAGGGGTTGAAGACCATCGCCCAGAAATCTGTGATCTCCGCGCGCGCCGCGAGCCCCTCGCCCACGATGTGGAACCCGGCCGGCGTCTGCATCCAGGAGTTGGCCACGATGATCCAGACCGCCGAGAAGTGCGCGCCGAAGGCCACCATGCAGGTGGCGAAGAAATGCAGTTTCGGGCCGACCTTGTCCCAGCCGAAGAGCAGGATCGCCAGGAAGCCCGACTCGAGGAAGAACGCGAAGATGCCCTCCGCCGCCAGCGCGCTGCCGAACACATCGCCCACATAGCGCGAATACGTCGCCCAGTTGGTGCCGAACTCGAACTCCAGCACGATGCCCGTCGCCACGCCGAGCGCGAAGGTGAGCGCGAAGACCTTCGTCCAGAACCGCGCCATCTGGTGGTAGAGCGGCTTCTTCGTCCACAGCCACATCCCCTCGTTGAGCACCAGCAGCAGCCCGAGCCCGATGCTCAGCGGCGGGTAGAGGTAGTGGAACGCGGTGGTGAGCGCGAACTGCAGGCGCGAGAGCAGGAGGACGTCCATGGTACGCCGGCCACTGTGCCGCGGCGCCGCGGTCGACCGCAAGCCGGCAGCACGCCGCCCCGCCCGGAAACCCGGGCTCGCGCCTGTCTCCGCTTCTGCTAGACACCCGGTGCGGCCGTCCGCCCCCCGCGGCCCGGATACCCCTCGCATGAAAACGCTCCCGGTCCTCTCGCTCGCCCTCGCCGCTTGCCTCCTCACACCGCTCCGCGCGGCCGCCACGGACTCCACCGCCTCCGCCGATCGGGCCGCCGCCCTCGACCTCGCCGCGCGCCACCTCGCCGCGGCCGAGCCGCGGCTCGACGACGACGCCCGCCGCCACCTCGCCGACCTGCGCCGCCGCCTCGAGGCCGCCGTGCGGCTCGGCCCCACCGAGACCGCCAAACTGGTCGGCGGGGCCGTCGACCAGTTCACCCTCGACCTTGCCGCGCTCAAGGACTTCGACGCCCTCACCGGCGCCGCCGCGCTCCTCGTGCAGACCGCACCGGGCAACTGGCGCGCCGCCAACCTCCTCGGCTCCGTGCTCCACACCGCCGACCACGACGCCGACGCCGCCCTCCTCCTCGAATACGCCCGCACCCTCGCGCCCGCCAACGCGCTGCTGAAGCTCAACCTCGGCGCCGTCTATGCCGACCTCGGGCGCTGGGAGGAGCTGCGCGGGCTCGCCGAGGCGGTGTTGCAACGCGACGCCGAATGCCGCCCCGCCCACAAGCTGCTCGCCTGGTACTGGTACGAGAAGAAGAACCTCGGCCGCTTCCACGAGGAGATGTTCAAGGCCGCTCAATACAAGGGCCTCGCGCGCAAGAAGACCGACCGCAAGAACCGCCGCATCGCCGAGAACGAGGGCCACGACACCGACTCCACCGAGACGCTCGCCCGCAAGACCAAGGCGCTGGCGGAGGAGGTCCCGCTCACCACCGCGGACCTGATCGAGGACGAGCTTCCCGCCGCGGCCGCCAAGATCCGCGAGGAGTACGGCCAACTCGCCATCCCCGCACAGTTCGGGTTGCCGAACCTGCCGGGCGTCGACCTCACCTCACCCGAAGGCTACCGGCGCAACCGGCCCGTCATCGACGAATGGGTCGAGATCTTCGACCGCCGGCACAAGAACCTCGCCCGCCGCAGCGCCGCCCGCCTCGGCATCAACATCGACGCCGACCGCAAGACGATGCGCAAACAGGCGCGCGCCGCCGCCCGCACCGAGATCGCCACCCGCATGCAGGAGGGCCAGGGCGTGCTCGCCCTGCTGGAGAACATGGAGAACCTGCCCCCGGCCCAGCGCGCCAAGCTCCAGAAGGCCAAGCAACGCCTGCAGGAGGCCGCGCAGCAGCAGGGTGTCGCGCTCGACCCCGCCGGCACCCCGCCGCCGGCGACCATCCCCGGCCGCGATCACGGCGGCCCGTTCGCCGAGCAGAACTTCCGCGACTACGAGCGCATCTCCGCGACCTACGAGCGTTATCTCGCCCGCCTGTACGCCGAGCACGACGAACGCCTGGGCGAGATCTCCCGGGTCTACGACTTCCAGGTCAAACAGGAGAACACGATGCATGCCGAGCGTTTGGCCGCCCTCGAGGCGTCCAAACGCAGCAATTCCCTGGCCGCCGCCCAGGAGGTCCTCCGCCACATCCGCTCACTCAACCTCCTCTCGCAGTCCGCCTACCAACAATGGGCCACCATCACCTTCCCGCTTTATACCCAGAAACTGAAGCCAGCCCTCGAGGCGCACTGGCGCACGACCATGCTCCATGTGCGCAACCTGCAGGACCCGCGCATCCTTCTGCGTGAATACGACCGCACCGCCGGCGCCTTCGGCGGGCTGCTCGCCGCGGCCGGCCACCTGCTCGAGGGCGGTCGCGAGTTCCGATTCCACGCCGAGACCGAAGATCTCGAGCGGGAACTGGAGGCGGCCATTGAGGACTCCCGCGAGAAGGTCGAACGCGAACGCCCCACCATGGAGAAGGCGTTCCGCGAGCCCGAGTTCGACCTCTCCGCCTGGCTCGAAAAGCATCTCGTGCTTGAGCTCGCCTGCCAGTTCCTCGCGCTCAAGATCACCGCGCACAGCATCGAGTTCGAGGCCTGGGCCTACGGCCCCGCCGCCAGCCTCAAGTACGATTGGGCCAAGCAGGAGTTGGAGACCCGCACCGGCCTCGCCGCGAAGGCCCGCGTCGGCGTCAACCTGTTCGGGGCCAAGCTCGGGGTCGACGCCAAGGGCGAATTCATCGGGAAGACCGCCACCTGGGACTTCGAAAAGGGCACCTACAGCGAAAGCTACGGCGCCAAGAGCGAGGTCAGCATTGAGGCCGGAGGCCTCACGGTCTCCGGCGAGGCTTCGATCAACACCCAGCTCGAGGCCAAGCTCGCCGGCAAGATCCTCCTCAACGACACCGTCGGCCTCCAGACCGAGTAGCCCGCGCGGGCCGACCGCACCACCGCCACGGCCCGCCGTTGTGTTCCGGCGGCGGACCGCTCCGCCTCAAGGTTCGCGGCTCACAGCTCCACCATCGCGAGCACCTTCATCAGCTCGACGCGCGTGGTCACCGGCTTGGCCGTGACAAACAACCCCATGTTGTACTCCGGATACTTCACGACGATGAACGCCATCTCCTCGCCCTCGGGATCGGTCATCCGCGCGTAGAACGCATCGCGGCCCTTGTGCTTGAAGCGCGACAGCTTGCCGGCCGCTCCCTTCTCGAACTGCTCCCCGATCGCGGCGCGCTGCGCCATGACCGTCCAGCCCCGCTCGTCGTCGTCGGCCAACAGCAGCCCGTGGTCGCCGTCCTGCGAGATCACCGGCAGCCGGTGGAAGCCGGGCAGCTGCACCGCCGCCACCGCCGCCTTGAATTTCGCCAGCGGCAAAGTCGAGGGCGGCCCGAGCTCCTCGTCGTCCTCGCCGGACTCCGCCTGCGCCTGCTGCATCGCCTGCGCGAGGAAGTTCGGCGTCCCGCCGTCCTCGTCGTCTCCACCGCCACCGCCGGCAAGCGCCTGCAGGAAGGCCGCCGCCTCAGCGGGCGTCTCCTGCGTCTCGAACTCGATCCCGGCCGGCACCTCGAACTTCGCCGCCGGCACGCGCACGTTCTCCTCGAATTTCTTCGCCACCTGCGTGGTCGCGATGCCCATCATCGCGCCCTCGGTCTTGAGCGTCACACCCTGGTAGGTCCAGGACTTCACGCCCATCATCTCGACCACGTCGCACTTGCGGCCGAGGAAGGTCTCGGCGGGCAGCCACTTGCCGCCGTTCTTCTCGACGAACTTCTTCGGATCCTCGGCGGCGCCCATCCGGTTCGCGAAGGCCGCGCCCAGTTTCTTGAGCTCCGCGAGGTTGCCCTTGGTGCCCGTCTTCTGGAGCAGGTCGATCGTGTACACGGTGTCGCCGTCGACGATCGTCAGCTCCTCCTTCCGCTCGGTCTGCTTCTGGCCGAAGAGCTCGGTCTTCGTGGTCGACTTCTCCAACGTCGCCACCTTGCGCCCGTGGTCGGTCCACCACTCGGTGCGCGTGCCGGTCATGGTGGTGCCCATGCCGCTGGTCGTGAGCTCGTACTCGACGACTCCGGACGCGAGCGGCCGCGGATCGTCCGGCGCCGCGTGGACAAGGTGGAGGCCCGGGAGCAGCGCCAGGGCGACAGGGAGGAGCAGTTGGCGGTATTTCATAGGGTAGAGGTGGGGTGGCTCCCTCGGCGGTCCATCCCCCGGAGGCCACGCCCGCCACCCTGCCAGACCCCGCCGCCCTGGCGAGCTTTTGTGCATCCGC
>DAOOFR010000013.1:0-9138 GCA_035415285.1 Opitutaceae bacterium | reverse complement strand
GCGGCGCCGCGGGGCGTCACCGCTTCTTCCAGGGCGTCGCCGCGAGGGCGCGCTCGGCCTTGAGCTTGAGGTAGCTGGTCACGCGGCCGGGCTCGAGCGTGCCGGCCGCGAGCGCGGCCTGCACGGCGCAGCCCGGCTCGGTGCCATGGCGGCAGTCGCGGAACCGGCACAACGCGGCGGCGGCGGCCACCTCGGGGAAAAGCTCCTCCAGCGGCGTATCCGTGTCCCAGAACTGGAATTCGCGCATGCCGGGCGTGTCGAGCAGCAGCACGCCACCGGGGCCGGCGAGCAGCTCGCGGCTGGTCGTGCAGTGCCGGCCCTTGGCGTCGGCTTCGCGCACCTCCTGCACGGCCTGCACCTCGTCGCCGAGCAGGCGGTTGACCAGCGACGACTTGCCCACGCCGGAGACGCCGAGGAAGGCCACCGTCTCGCGTTTGCGCAGCCAGGGCTTGAGCGCCCTGGCCCCGCCGCGCTTCACGGCGTTGGCGGCGACGACCGGGGCGCCGCCCACGAGCGGCCCGAGCTCGGCGCAGACGCCGGCGGGATCGGCGTGGAGGTCGGCCTTGTTGAGCACGACCACCGGCGCGATGCCGCCGGAGCGGACGGCCGTGAGGAAACGTTCGAGCCGACGCTGGTTCACCGGGGCGTCGAGGCCCACGACGATGAAGACAGTGTCGAGGTTGGCGGCGAGGATCTGCTGCTCCTCGCGGCGGAAGCCGGCGGCCTGGCGGGAGAGCACGGTGCGGCGCGGCAGCACGGCGAGCAGGCGCGCACGGGGTTCGTCGGCCCGCGGCTCCACAACGACCCAGTCGCCCGCGACGGGCAGATCGGCGCGTTTGGTGGAGCGATGGCGGAGCTTGCCGGCCGCCTCGGCGAGGATCTCGCCCTCCGCGGTGGTCACGCCCCAGCCGCGACCGAAGTCGGCGGTGACGCGCGCGGGCACCACGCCCGGCGCGGCGTGGGGCGCAAAGGCGGCGGCGAAGGCGGCGTTCCAACCGTAGGCGGCGAGAGACATGGGAGATGGCGAAATGAGGAGACGCGCGCAGAAAGGCGAGCGGCGAGTGCGGCCGCGGCGAAGCGCTGGCACGCGCGGTCGGTTCGCGGCGCCCGGCGACGCTCCTCCCGCGGGCGAAGCGCGAGGTGTTTTGCATTCGCGCGGCGGATCGGGCCGTTGCACAACGATGCCATGTCCGGCCCGCGGCCCAAACTGCTCTCGTACCTGCTCGGCGTGCCCGGCGCGCTGAAGTCCTGGAAGCTTTTCACGCATTCGCGCGCGCGGCTGAGCCTCTTCGACATGCGCCGGGAGTACTCCCTCGCCGGCCTGGCCGAGGCCGACGCCCCGGCCGCCGACCCGTGGCCCCTGTGGGAGCGCTGGTTCGCGGAGGCGGTGAAGGGCGGTATCCGCGAGCCCAACGCGATGGTCGTCGCCACGGCCGACGCCGCCACGGGCCAGCCCTCGACGCGCACCGTGCTGCTCAAGGGCGCGGACCGGGGGGGCTTTGTCTTCTTCACCAACTACGAGAGCCGCAAGGGCGCCGAGCTCGCGGGCAACCCGCGCGCCTCGTTGCTCTTTCCCTGGCACGACCTGGAGCGGCAGGTGATCGTGTCCGGCGCGGTCGAGAAGACGAGCGCCGCGGAGACGGAGGCCTATTTCCACGTGCGCCCATTGGGCAACCAGGTGGGCGCCTGGGCCTCGGCGCAGAGCTCGGTGCTCGCCGGCCGCGGGGAGCTGGAGCGGCGGGTCGAGGCCCGCATGGCGGAGTTCCAGGGCAAGGTGGTGCCGGTGCCGCCGTTCTGGGGCGGCTACCGCGTGGTCCCGCAGGTGATCGAGTTCTGGCAGGGCCGGCCGAGCCGCCTGCACGACCGGCTGCGCTACACCCGCCAGCCCGACGACACGTGGCGCCGGGAGCGGCTCTCGCCCTGAACGCGACGGGCGGGGAGCCGGGGGACGGTGGGCGGTGAGCGGTAGTCGGTAGACGGTAGACGGTTGCCGGTATCCGGTGAGCGGTTGCCGGTGGGCGGTGGGCCGTGTCCGGTGGACGGTAGCCGGTAGACGGTAGCCGGAGGACAGAGGACGGCGGGCGGTCGCTGCGCTCACGCGCCGCGCTACGAGGCGGGCACGAGGTGTTCCGGGGATCCATCAGCGTTCATCAGCGTTCATCAGCGGTTCCACTGCTCGGGGGTTCGGTCCGGTTCCTGATTCCCGCTCAAGCAACATGAACCTGAAACCACGGATTCCACGGATGAACACGGATCATCCAGCGACCATCCGTGCCAATCCGTGTTCTACCGTACGGCAGAATGGTCACCCCCCGACCCGCTCGCTCAGCATTGTTGCTTCCCCGCAAGGCCGCGCCCCGGCGCGCGTCTACGCTGAGTTCCACATTCTCCGTGTCCGGTTTCCTGACTTCCTGAGTTCCAGATTCTCCAGGCCGGCGCCCGCGGCTCGCGGGCGGGGTGGATTGTTGCGCTGCATTCTGCGGGTTCTTCGCTACCTTCTGGCGCATCTCCGTCCCCCTCCGATGAAGCTCTACCTCGTCCGCCACGCCCACGCCCTGTCCGATGCCGAGGATCCCGCACGGCCGCTCAGCCCGAAGGGGCGCGAGGTGGCGCTGGCGATGGGGCGCTGGCTCGGCCGGCACGCCAAGCCGGCGGTGCTGGAGCTCTGGCACAGCCCCTTGGTGCGGGCGCGGGAGACGGCGGAGCTGTTCGCCGAGGGCGCGCATCTGAAGGCGCCGCTGCGCGAAGTCGCGGGACTGTTGCCGGAGGATCCACCCGACCCGATGGCCGCGGCGCTGGGGCGTCATGGCGACTCGGTGATGATCGTGGGGCACGAGCCGTTTCTCTCCTCGCTCGCCGGCCAGCTTCTCGGCCTCGGCAACGGCGGGGTGGAGTTCCAGAAGGGCGCGGTGCTCTGCCTCGAGCGCGGACCGCGCGGCACACCGTGGACGCTCGCCTGGCACGTGAGCCCGACGATCGTGGTCGGCGACGAGTAGTGGGCGGTAGCCGGTTTCCGGTAGGCGGTAGGCGGTAGGCGACGGACGGTGCGGGCGGTCGCTGCGCTCACGCGCCGCGCTACGAGACGCGAACGAGGTCTTCCCGGGCCCCATCGGCGTACATCCGCGTTTATCAGCGGTTCCACCTCTCCGCGGCTTGGACCGGTTTCCGGATTCGCGCTCAAGCACCAGAGTCTCCGCGCGGCGGCGTGGCTTTCCGATCTTGGCGGCGACCGGTGTCCGCCACGAGGATCGCGGCCGATGCGAATCTTCCTCACCGGCGCCTCGGGGCTGCTCGGCGGCAACTTCGCCGCGGTGGCGGCGCGCGCCGGCCACGAGGTGACCGGTGTCGTGGGCTCGTGGAGCGGCGCGCCGCTCGCCGGGCTGACGCGGCAGCTCCGCCTCGACCTGACCGATCTCGGGGCGCTCTCGGCGGCGGTGCGGGCGGCCCGCCCGGAGGCGATCGTGAACGGCGCGGCGCTCGCGGAGCCGGCGCAGTGCGACCGCGAACCGGACCGCGCGGCGGCGCTCAACGTGGCGCTGCCGCGGCGGCTGGCGGAACTCGCGACCGAGCTCGGCGTGCGGCTCGTGCACGTTTCCAGCGAGCAGGTGTTCGACGGCACCCGCGCGCCCTACGGCGTGCACGACCCGGTGGCGCCGCCCACGCTCTATGGCCGCCAGAAGGTGGAGTCGGAGCGCGCGGTGCGGGCCGCCGCACCGGACCGCGCGGCGGTGGTGCGCGTGCCGCTGCTGCTGGGCCACAGCCCGTCCGGCCGGCGCAGCGTGCACGAGCGGCTGCTGCGCGAGTGGGCCGAGGGGCGCCCGGCGCGCCTCTTCACCGACGAGATCCGCCAGGTGTGCATGGCCGACAACCTCGCGGCAGCGCTGCTGGAGCTGTGCGTCCCCGCGGCGCCCACGGGCGTGCTGCACTGGGCGGGCGCGGAACCGGTTTCCCGTTACGAGCTGGGCCGGGCGCTGGCGCACCGCTTCGGGTTCGACCCCGCGCGGCTGATCGTGCCCGCGCAGCTCGCCGGCTCGCCGCTGGCGGCCACGCGGCAGCGCGACCTCTCGCTGGCCCTGCGGCCGCTGAGCGAGGTGCTGCGGACCAGGCCCGAGCCGCTCGCCGTGCAGCTGGCGCGCCTGGCCGGGGGCCGGTAGCCGGCGCGGTGTGGCGCGGAGCGCGGGCACGCATCGGTCCGGTCGTGGGGCGGGCCTCCGACCCGCGACGGCGGCGGGAGGGCAGGCCGTGCACCGCCAGCCACGGGTCACCGGCAACCGGACACCGGACAACCGTTCACTTCTTGTTCAGCGCGCTCGGGTCGCCGGTGGGCGGGGGCGCGAAGTCCTCGGCGGCGGGCTCGCCGAGCAGCTCGGTGAGCACCGGCTTGAGCGCGTTCGCCCAGATCTCGTAGCCCTGCACCGAGAGGTGCAGGTTGTCCACCGTCATGCCCTCGAAGAGCGTGCCGTCCTGGTCCGCGAGCCGGTCGTTGATGTTGAGGAAACGGATCCGCTTCCCGTCGGCGAACGGCGCGATGCGCGCGTTCACCTCGGCGACGAGCTTGTTCGACTCCGGGTTGTCGTTACGGGGGAAGATGGCCGTCAGCACGATCGTGGCGTCGGGCGCCTTGGCCTGCAGGGTGTCGAGCAGCGCGCGGATGCCCTCGACGGTGTCGTCGGCCGCGCCGGGCCGGGGCTTGTCGCCGATGTTGTTGGTGCCGCCGAGCAGCACGATCACCTTCGGGCTCAGGCCGGCGAACTCGCCGTTGGTGATGCGCCAGAGCATGTTGTGGGTGGAGTCGCCGCCCCAGCCGAAGTTGCCGGCATTCCAGCCGTGGAAGTTCTTCTGCCAGTGCGCAAGGAACTCGGGGTAGTCGAGCGCGCCCCAGCGGCGGGTGATGGAGTCGCCGAGGAAATACACGTCGATCCTCCCCTGCTGGGCCTTCTCGACGAGCTGCTGGTGGCCGATCCGGCCGTTCTCGTTCCACGGCGGCAGGGGCTCATGGTTCGCACCGGAATTCACGCCCGAGGCGCAGGCGCCGGCCGTCAGCCCGAGCAGGCAGATCCAGGAACGTGTCTTCAGAAAACGGAGGGAGGGGGCATTCATGGCGGGTATGAGATGGGCGCACCACACGCGGTGCAGGCTCCGCCACCGGAGGGGGGGCGGAAAGGAGGCGCAGAGGTTGGCCATCGTGGGCCGCAAAGGCGAGACAATGACCCTGTCGACGTGCACCACCCGGCCCCGGTGGAACGGGCATCGACTCCGCACGGTCCCACCGCCACATTCCCACCCGTGCTCGGATCTCGCACACTCGCCGCCGCACTCCTCCCGCTCGCCTGCGCCCTCGCGCTGCGCGCCGGCGATCCCGCACCCGTCGCCGAGACGCCTTCGGCCGTGCCGCAGACGTCCCTGCCGGCGAACCACGAGCCCGCAGCACCCGCATCCGCCGGGCCCGACCACCGATCACCGGACACCGGTCACCGGACACCGGTCGCCGCCGCAGAACCCGAAACCCAAAACCCCAGACCCGAAACCGCGGTCGCGCCCGCCGCCACCGCCGCCACCGCCGCCCTCATCGACGAGCTCCTCGACCAGGGGCGCGCCTGGTTGGAGGAGAACTTCGACACCGAGGAGCTCGAGCCGCTCACCCCCGAGCAGATCCAACAACTGGTGAAGCAGCTCCAGCCCGTGGCCGATGCCCTCGCCCTCGGCAGCATCGAGGACTTCGCCGCACTGCGCCCGCAGGCCGCGCAGTTGCTCGCCTGGCTGCGCACCCAACCGTGGGGCGCGCCCTATGCCGACTGGCTGGCCCCGCGCATGGACTACCTCGACCTCGCCGCCGAGGCGGTCGAAGCCTCGCATCGCCAATGGGAGCTGGAGCAGCAGCGCCTCCGCGCCCAGCCCCCGCCCGATCCCGCCCGCCCGCCGCCCGCCCGCCCGCGGCCGACCCTGCGCTTCGAGGTGGTGCGCGACCGTGTCTACCGCACGGCGACAAGCAACCCCACCTGGACCCGCCGCATCGCCCAGCGCACGCCCCCCGCGCGCGCCGCCGAGCTGGCGCCGAAGCTCAAGGAGATCTTCCGCGCCGAGGGCGTTCCGCCCGAATGCATCTGGCTGGCCGAGGTCGAGTCCTCCTTCGACCCCGAGGCGGAGAGCCCGGCGGGCGCGCGCGGCCTGTTCCAGTTCATGCCCGCCACGGCGAAACGCTTCGGGCTGAGCACGTTCCCCTTCGACGAGCGCACCCATCCCGAGAAGAGCGCGCGGGCCGCCGCGCAGTATCTGCGTTTTCTGCACGGCCGCTTCGGCGAATGGCCGCTCGCCTTCGCCGCCTACAACGCCGGCGAGGGCCGCATCGCCCGCGAACTCGCCAAGGCCCGACGCCGCAGCTTCGACGAGATCGCCGACCGCCTCCCGGCCGAGACACGCTTCTACGTGCCCAAGGTCCTGGCCACCGTCGCCGCCCGCGAGAACATCGACCCGTTCTCCCTCCCCGCGCCCACACCGGCGCGGCCGCTCGCGGTCGTCACCGGTGCGCCCACGCTCGCCGCCACGCCCACCAAGCCCTAGCCGGAATCTCCGCATCGCCGCGTCCCGCTTCGGGTTCACCACTCGGCTCCTCCTTCCTGTCATGCGCTCGCTCCCCTCCCTCCTCCGGCGGCGTCGCCGGCTGCTCCTCTGGCTCGCCGGCCTCTTCGCCGCCTACACGCTCGCCGGGTTCTTCCTCGCCCCGATCGTCGTCCGGCAGCAGGCCGTCAAGCACGCCGCGGCCGCGCTCCGGCGCCCCGTAACCATCGATCAGGTACGCATCAACCCGCTGACGTGTTCCCTCACCGTCCGCGGGCTCGCCGTCGCCGCCCACGACGGCGCCGAGTTCGCCGGCTGGGACGAGCTCCACGCCGACTTCTCCCCGCTCGCCTCCCTCGGCCGCCTGGCGTGGAGCTTCGAGGAGATCCACCTGGTCCACCCCCGCGCCCGCCTGTACCGCGATGCCGCCGGCGCGCTCAACATCGCCGACCTGCTTCCGCCAGCCACCTCGGAGGCGCGAAGCGCCGGAGATTCTGCCGCACGGCAGAACGCCCCCGCGCTCCCGCCCCCGCTGCGCATCACCACGTTCGAGCTCACCGGCGGCGAGTTCACCTACGCCGACCAATCCCTCAGCGCGCCCTTCGAGACCCGGTTCGGCCCCACCTCCTTCGCCCTGCGCAACTTCACCACCCGTCCGCGCGAGGCCGGTACCTACACCTTCGAGGCCACCACCGAGGCCGGCGAACGTTTCGCCTGGCAGGGCAGCCTCACCTTCTCGCCCCTCGGCTCGGCCGGACGCGTCGCCATCGCCGGGCTCAACCTGCCCAAGTACACCGCCTTCCACCGCGACCTCCACCAGCTCGACCTGCTCTCCGGCCGCCTCGGCGTCGAACTCGACTACGAGCTCGACCTCGCCGGCCCCGCTCCCGTCGCCCGCCTCGCCAACGGCCGCGTGACCCTCGCCGATCTCCAGCTCGCCGCCCGCGGCACCACCAACGCGCTCGCCACGATCCCCCTCGTCGAACTCTCCGGCCTCGCCGCCGACTCCGCCAAACAGCAGGCCACCCTCGCCACCCTCGTCGTCCGCGGTGCCACGCTCTCCGCCACCCGCCGCGCCGACGGCACCCTCGACTGGCTCAGCCTCCTCGCCCCGGCCATGGCGCAGTCCTCCGTGCCTGCGAAAACCGCACCCGCGCCCGACCACCGGCCACCGGCCACCGACAACCGATCACCGGTCACCGGCAACGCCACCGCCGCCTGGTCCGCCACCCTCGGCACCTTCGAACTCGCCGACGCCACGGTGCGCCTCCACGACCTCACCAACCCGCGCCCCGTCGAGCTCGTGATCGATCAGCTCGCCCTCAAGCTCACCGGCGCCAGCACCCGCCTCGATCAGCCCGTCGCCCTCGCCACCTCCCTGCGCTGGGGCGGCGCCGGCCGTATCGCGCTTGAGGGCACCGTCACCCCGCAACCCCTCGCCGCCGATCTCCAGCTCGAGGTCGCCGACCTCGCCCTGCGTCCGCTCGATCCCTACCTCGCGCCCTTCGCCGACCTGCGCCTCACGGGCGGCGCCGCCCGCGCCAAGGGCCACGTCACCCTCGCCCTCACCGCCGACAGCGCCCCCGACCTCCGTTGGCAGGGCGAAGCCGGAGTCTCCGCCCTCGCCGCCGTCGATGGCGAGTTCTCCGAGCCCCTCTTCGGTTTCGCCGACCTCGCCCTCGCCAACACCCGCGCGACCACGCAGCCCCTCGCCGTCGCCATCGACGAGATCGCCCTGAACGCTCCCTACGCCCACGCGATCGTCTTCCCCGACAAGCGCCTCAACCTCACCGCGATTCTCAAAACCGCGGCCCCCGCCCCAGCCGTAGCACAGGCGTCCCTGCCTGCGGCCTCCGCCGCCGCTCCGGAACCCAAAACCAAAAACCAGAAACCAGAAACCGCTGCGGCCGGCCGGCCGCAGATCGCCATCGCGCGCGTCACGCTCGCCGACGCGCGCTTCGTCGCCACCGACCGCTCGGTCTCGCCCGCGTTCACCACCGAGCTCACCGCTTTCGGCGGCACCATCTCCGGCCTCTCCTCCGCGCAGCTCGCCCGCGCCGAGGTCGACCTCTCCGGCCGCCTCGGCCTCGCGCCGCTCAAGGTCTCCGGCCAGATCAACCCCCTCGCCGGCGACGCCTTCACCGATGTGAAGATCACCTTCACCGGCATCGAGCTGCCGCCCTTCACCCCGTACTCCGGCAAGTTCGCCGGCTACACCGTCGACAAGGGAAAGCTCAGCGTCGACCTCGCCTACCACCTCTCCGCCCGCGAGCTCGCCGCCGAGAACAAGGTCGTGCTCGACCAGTTCTTCCTCGGCCAGCCCGTCGAGAGCCCCGAGGCGGTGAAACTCCCCCTCAAGCTCGCGCTGGCCATCCTGCGCGACCGCGACGGCCGCATCGCCATCGACCTGCCCATCCGCGGCAACCTCGACGATCCGGACTTCCGATACGGGAAGATGGTCATGCACACTCTCGGCACCCTCGTCGTGAAGGCCGCCACCGCGCCCTTCGCCCTGCTCGGCGGACTCTTCGGCGGCGGGCACGACCTGAGCGCCGTCGACTTCGCCTCCGGCTCCGCCGA
>DAOOFR010000012.1:0-36382 GCA_035415285.1 Opitutaceae bacterium | reverse complement strand
CGGTCCTCCTCGATGCGCTGCTTCGCGTCCTCGAAAAGTTTGCCGCGCTCCACCGGCTCCGACCACCCCGGCCGCAACACCGTGAGCCTCTCGCGATACTCGCGGGCCTTCGCGTTCTCCCCATCCGCGGCCATCGCAATGTGCAGCTCGACGAGGAACAGATCCGCCACCGGCGCCGGCAAGACCGCCGCCTCCCAGGACAGCTTCGCCGCCCCCGGGGTCGTGAGCTCGCCGCCCTTCTCCACCTCGGCCCGGTCGGCGAGCAGGAGCACGCGCTCGCGCACCCAGCGCACCTCCTGCTCGAACTCGCGGTCGGTCTGCACCGCCGCCATCCCCTCGATGATGTTGAGGTACGACGAGGTCAGCACGACCACCGCGATCGCGAACAACGCCAGCGCCAGCAGCACCTCCAGCAAAGTGAAACCGCGCGCCGCGCCCGCCGGCGAAGAACGCCGCCGCACCGCGCCGCCGCGCGCCAACCGGCCGAGACCGGCGAGGATCGGGCTCACGACCGCCCCCCGCGTTTCGGCGTATCCGTCGGCAACATCTCCGCTCCGGTCCACGGGTCGATGATCATCCGCTGCTTGGCCGCGCCGAGAACCAGCTCCACCGCAAACGCCTGACAGGACCCGTCCGGGAAGATCCGCACCGCCGGGATCGGTCGGCGGGTGACGAGTTCGCCCCGGACCAGGATGTAGTCGTTGGTCGGCAGCTCCTCGGAGAAGACCGCCGCGCACTCGCGGTCCGGACCGATCGCGTCGGCCGGCACCGGCACGGTTCTGGCGCCCCCGCCGCCTTCGAGCAGGAACGCGTTCGTCTCGCCGTCCCACCGCAGCTCCACCGTGCGCCGCGAGGCCAGCGCGCTCTCGCGCGCCTGCGCCATCGCCCGCCAGAAGGCCCCGGCGAATTCGTCCGCCGGCGACGACTTGCCGAGCGATTCCAGGCTCACCAGAAACAGCGAGCCGGCCACCGCGATCAGCGCGATCACCAGCAGCACCTCCAGCAGGGTGAAGCCGCGCGGAGCCCGGCCGGTGCCGCCGCGCCGCGCCGGGCCGCTCCACGGCTGCCGCCGCCGCGCCGCGCGCGACTGCTTCGCTGGCACCGCCCCAGGGGCCGGAATCGCGGTGTCCTGTGGGGCCGGACTCACCAATTGCCGATGTCGTCGGCAGTGCCGTCCTTGCGATCCGGTCCGGCCGACCACACATCGTAGCGGTCGGTGTTGTGGGTGCCGGGATACCGATAGAGGTAGGGCGAGCCCCAGGGATCGACCGGCAGCTTGCCGCCGTCGGTCTTGATGTACGGGCCGCGCCAACGATCCGCGTTGGTGCCCGGCGCGGTCACCAGCGCCTGCAGGCCCTCCTCGGTCGTCGGGTAGCCGCCCATGGCGATCTTGAAGCTGGTCAGCGGCACCTCGAGGCTCTGCTTCACGAAGATCTTGGCCACCTGCTCCTGGTTCTGGCCGAAGATCTTGTCGGCATTGACCACCGCCACCCCCGCCAACAGCGCGATCAGCGCGACGACGATGAGGATCTCGAACAGGGTGAACGCGGCACGCCGCGCGCGTTGGTTCTCAGGGTTGCGAAGCATGGGGGCAGGATGGGACGCGCCCAGTCGGGGTCAAGTTGCCGCTCCGGCCCCGTCGCCCGCATCCGCCTTGCCCTGCGCCGCTCCGCCGGTTTCTAGTCGTCGCCCCATATGGAACTTATCGACGGCAACCAAACCGCGGCGCAGATCGTCGCCGAACTCAAAGCCGAGGTCGCGACCATCACCGGCCGCAAGCCCTGCCTCGCCCTCGTGCGCGTCGGCGACGACCCGGCCTCCGTCTCGTACGTGAAGAAGAAGGACCAGACTGCCGCCGAGATCGGCATCACCAGCCGCGTCATCCTCCCCCCCGTCTCCACCACCCAGTCCGAGCTGCTCGCCCTCATCGACCAGCTCAACGCCGACCTCTCCGTCGACGGCATCCTCGTCCAGTCGCCCATGCCGCGGCACATCGACGAGTCCGTCGTCTTCCGCCGCATCTCGCCCAAGAAGGACGTCGACGGTCTCCACACCGTCAACATCGGCAAGATCGCCCAGGACGACGACACCGGGTTCGTCTCCTGCACGCCCGCCGGCATCATGGAGCTGCTCCAGCGCTCCGGCGTGAAGCTCTCGGGCAAACACGTCGTCGTGCTCGGCCGCAGCCTGCTCGTCGGCAAGCCCGTCGCCCTGCTCGCCATGCAGCGCAAACCCTTCGCCAACGCCACCGTCACCGTCTGCCACTCCCAGACCGCCGACCTGCCCTCCATCACCCGCCAGGCCGACGTGCTCATCGCCGCCATCGGCAAGCCGGAGTTCGTCACGGCCGAC
Source organism: Opitutaceae bacterium (assembly GCA_035415285.1). Classification (GTDB taxonomy): domain Bacteria; phylum Verrucomicrobiota; class Verrucomicrobiia; order Opitutales; family Opitutaceae; genus CAJCBL01. The sequence goes on along the minus strand of DAOOFR010000012.1, from coordinate 34,030 downwards.
ATGGTCAAACCCGGCGCGGTCGTGATCGACGTCGGCATCAACCGCGTGCCCGACGCGACCAAGAAAACCGGCTACCGCCTCACCGGCGACGTCCACTTCCCCAGCGTCTCCCCGCTGTGCGCGAAAATCACGCCCGTCCCCGGCGGCGTCGGCCCGATGACGGTCGCGATGCTCATGAAGAACACGCTCAAGGCCTGGCGCCTCGCCCAGGACTGAGCCGTCGCCACGCCCCGCCGGCCGCGAGCCTCGCGGCCGGATCTTACCCGATTTTCACCCCGCCGACCGGCGGCGCCCCGCAACCTCCGCTTGCCGCGGCACCGGGTTTCTTTTTCACTGCGCTCCACACCCAGCCCCACCCTAGATGTCGAAGTCCAAAATCCTCGTCGTCGACGACCAGCCCGTGAACGTCCAACTGCTCCGCCGCAAGCTGGAGCGCGAGGGCATGGAGGTACTTTCGACCAGCCGCGGCACCGAGGCGCTCCAGATCTCCCTCGAGCAGATGCCCGACCTCATCCTGCTCGACGTGATGATGCCGGACATGAACGGCTTCGAGGTCTGCCACCGCCTCAAGCAGTCGGTCGCCACCCGTTCCATACCGGTCATCTTCATCACCGCCCGCACCTCCAAGGAGAGCAAACTCGAGGGCCTCAACGTCGGCGCCGTCGACTACATCACCAAGCCCATCGACCTCGACGAGACCGTCGCGCGCGTGCAGACGCAGTTGCGCTTCGTCTCGATGAACCGCGAGTTGCTCGTGCTCCAGCGCCGCCTCTCGGAGGCCCGCCGTTCCGCCAGCATCGGCGCCATCACCCAGGGCATCTCGCACAATCTCAACAATCTCCTCGGCGTCGTCATCGGCTACCTCGACCTCATCAAGACCTACTACGACCGCCCCGAGCTCGTGAAGAAGAACGCCGAGGCCGTCGATCAGGCGATCAACCGCATCGTCGGCATCCTGCGCCAGCTCAGTACCGTCGCCATCAAGTCCCGGTTCTCCCTCTCGCAGGTCCAGCTCCAGAAGCTCCTCGAGGACGTCGTCAAACGGTACCAGTCGGAGTACAAGCTCACCGAGCCCGTCACGATCGACAACCCGCTCGGCGACCTCGAGTTCAACACCAGCGTCGAGGTCATGGAGGAGGCGCTGTCCAAGCTCCTCATCAACGCTTGGGAAGCCTACGGCGACGACCACAAGGGCCCGCGTCCCATCGTCATCGAGACGGCCGTCAACACGGATCACCCTGAGGGCGAGATGATCGAGATCCACGTCCTCGACAAGGGCCGCGGCGTCGACCCGAAGATCCGCGACCACATGTTCGAGCCCTTCACCAGCACCAAGCACACCGTCGGTGTCGGCATGGGCCTCACCGTTGCCCGCCACTCGCTGCGCAGCATCGGCGGCAACGTGGAGCTGGTCGACCGTCCCGACGGCGGCGTCTGCGCCACCGTCCTGCACCCCCGCAACGCCCAGCCCGCGGACTGACGGCTGGCCGCGCGCGAAACCCGCGCGGACCGAGGGATCTCGGGTTCAGCCGCGGAAGGTGGAACCGCAGATGGACGCCGATGCACACAGATCGCCGCCCCTCCGTCGTAGCGAAACGCGTGAGCGTTTCGACTCCGGCCACGGTGACACCGCATGGGACGAAGCCCCTTGCGCGGCCCACCGTCCACAGTCCACCGCCAACCGGCAACAGGCTACCGGCCACTGCCCACCGGCCACCGACAACCGGCAACCGGTTACCGTCTACCGCCCACCGGCCACCGGCAACCGTCCACCGGCAACCGTCTACCGCCCACCGTCCACCGGTTTCTCCGGCGGCTGACGGAAGACATCGTCGAGCGAGAGTCCGGTGAGGCGCTTGATCCCGGCGAGCAGATACCAGAGCGCCAGCAGCGTCACCACGAGGCTCGGCAGCACGTTCACCGGCCAGCTCAGCGCGAGCATGCGGCCCATCTCGGCCTTGAAGGCCGCCGAGTCCGGCGGGCTCTTCAGCACCACGCGCGCGAGCACGAAATTCGTCACCGCGCTCAGGAAGAACGAGCCGGCCAGCAGCCACGTGGCCCGCACCAGCAGCCGCTCGAACGCCCCCTGCGCCCCGCGCGCGGCCAGCACCGCCGCCACCTTCTCCGTGTCCAGAATCTTGTCGCTATAGAGCAGCGTGCGCACCAGCGGCGTCGAGGTCCACAGCGAGCCCACGACCGCCACGCCGAAGATCAACGGCACCGCCGCCTCCTTCACCGCGATCCAGATCGCCGCCACCTCGAACAGTCCCAGCCCGCCGGTGAGCAGCGTCGAGATGAAGCCCACCACCGAGAAGAAATTCCACTTCCGTCGCACCACCAAATCGTACCCGCCGTAGAGGACCGGGAAGGCCAGCGCGACGATCAGCGCCCACTTCGGCCCCAGCCCCGGGCTCTGCCAGAACAGCACCTTCGCCGGCCCGCTGAACTTGATCAGGATGTACGACGGCAACGCCACGTTGCAGATCAGGTTGAGCAGGATGTTCTCCTGCTTCTCGGTCGTCGGCGTGCCCGGTGCGGCGGTCGTTTCGGCGGTGTCGCTCATGTTCGCGCGCCATTGAGCCCAACCCCGCCCCCACCGCCAGCCCCATCTGGCACCGCCGAGCCGCTGACGCTCGCAAAGCCGCCCACCAAAGCGTCAGACCGGAAAATCTGGAACTCACGAAATGAGGAACGGAAGCATTACCACAGAGCACCGAGCGCACGGAGTTCGGGAGAGTGGAACCTTATTGGAGTAAGGGAAAACATCCGGTTGATGATTCGTCCCTAGCAGCCTGTCGGACTTCGCCGACAGGCTGCTAGCATCCGTCTTCCGTCCTCCGCCATCTCTCCGCTCCCCTCCCCCATTTCTCTCCTCGCCGCCTGCGCATCGCATCGCATCTTCGTCTCATTCCCGCCGCCATGTCGTCCACCTCGCCCATCCTCCTCGGCGTCAACATCGACCACGCCGCCACCCTCCGCCAGGCCCGCTACCGCGCCGAGCCCGCGACCTGCGGCCGCTTCATCGAGCCCGACCCGGTCGAACTCGCCCTCGCCGCCGAACGCGCCGGGGCCGACGGCATCACCGTCCACCTCCGCGAGGACCGTCGCCACATCCAGGAGCGCGATGTCTGGCGCCTGCGCGAGTCCATCAAGACCCGCCTCAACCTCGAGATGGCCTGCACCGACGCCATGGTCGCCTTCGCCCTCAAACTGAAGCCCGAGTACGCCTGCCTCGTCCCCGAGAACCGCGCCGAGGTAACCACCGAGGGCGGGCTCGACGTCGTCGGCCAGCGTGCGCGCGTGCGCGATACCGTGGCCGCGCTCACCGCCGCCGGCATCAAGACCAGCCTCTTCATCGGCCCCGACGAGCCCGCGCTCGAGGCCGCCGCCGAGATGAAGAGCCCGTTCGTCGAGCTGCACACCGGCGCCTACGCCAACGCCTATTTCGAGCCCGCCGCCGCAGCCGCCGAGTTCGAGCGGCTGCGCAAAGCCGCGATCCTCGGGCCGAAGCTCGGCCTCACCGTCAATGCGGGCCACGGCATCAACTACGTGAACATCGCCGAGGTCCGCACCCTCCCCGGCCTGCACGAGTTCAACATCGGACACAGCATCCTCAGCCGCGCCCTGCTCACCGGTGTCGAGGAAGCCGTGCGAGAGATGAAGCGCCGGATGAATCCCGGCGCCTGATCCCCTCGCGCCACGCCGCGCGCGGCCGCAGCGACTTCCCCTCGCGCCGCCGGCGTTCCGCCGCGCTTCGGCCTTGGTTCCCGCACGCCTCCCGCTCAACCTCCTCGCGATGTTCGATCTCTCCTCCGTCGCCGGCACCTTCCTGCTCTGCCAGTGGCTGCTGGCGCTCCTCGGTCTCGGGCTGGTCTCCGCGTGGTACTTGGCGCCGCAGTTGCAGCCGCTGCGGCGGAGCCCGCCGCTGGTGCCCGCTTGGGATGCCTCGCTCGCCGACACCCTGCTTGTCTCCTGGATTGCCGTGTGCGCGTTCGGTGTGGGCTCGCTGATGGCAGGCAGCCTGTTCCGCCAGTTCTCGCTCACCACCGGCAACGGCTGGACCTCCGTCCTCTCCGCCTTCGGTTTCCAGGGCGCCGTCACGATCGCCGTCGCGCTCTTCAGTGTCTACCGGCGCCTGGCCGGTCGGCCGCTGCCGCCCGCCGGCCGCCGGCCCCCGGCGCCGCTGACCGACCGGCTCCTGTTGGGCGCCGCGGTCTTCTGCATCGCGCTGCCCTTCGTGGTCGGCGCCAGCTACCTGTCCAACGCCGCGATGGAAGCATTGGGGATTCCGATACACCTCCAGGACCTGGCCGGTTTCTTCAACAACGGTTCCTCGCCCGCCCTGCTGCTGGCGCTGACGTTCGTGACCGTGGTCCTCGCCCCGCTCGGCGAGGAGATCCTTTTCCGCGCCGGACTCTTCCGGTTCGCCCGGTGCCTGCTGCCGCGGTGGGCGGCGCTGCTGTTGAGCTCGCTGGCCTTCGCCTCCCTGCACCTCAACCTCGTGCACTTCCTTCCGCTCACCGTGCTGGGGCTGATCCTCGCGCTGGCCTACGAGAAATCCGGCAGCCTGCTCGTGCCCGTGGTCGCGCACGCGCTGTTCAACCTCACCTCGATCCTCAACCTGCTCGCCGGCGTCGGCGGCTCCCCGTGAACCCGTTCACCGACAACCCCGCCTTGGCGGTCGGCTCGCTCGGCGAGCGCCGCCTCATCGCCAAGCTCCGCGACTGGCTCGGGGCCGCCACCGCCCCCGAGCCCTTCGGCATCGGCGACGATTGCGCCGTGCTCCCGGCCACGGGCGCACGCCGGCTGCTCGTCACCACCGATCCGGTGATCCACGGCCGCCATTTCGACGACTCGCTCCCTCCCGCCGCGGCCGCCGCGAAGCTGCTCAAGCGCAACCTCAGCGACATCGCCGCGATGGGCGGCGTGCCGCGCTCCGCCGTGGTCTCGCTCGCGCTGCCGCGCCGTGTTTCCATTGCGTGGATTCGCGGCTTCTACCGGGCGCTCGGCCGCTGCGCCCGCGCCCACGGCGTCACCATCGCCGGCGGCGACATCGCCGAGTCGGCCGACATGCTCGGCGCCTTCCTCACGCTGCTCGGCGAGTCGGCCGGGCCGCGCGTGCTCACCCGCCGCGGCGCCCGCGCCGGCGATTGGATCTACGTCACCGGCGAATTGGGCGGCAGCATCCTCGGCAAACACCACCGCTTCGTCCCACGGCTGGCGGAGGGCCGCTGGCTCGCCGGCCGCCGCGAGGTCCGGTGCCTGATGGATGTGAGCGACGGCCTCGCCAAGGACCTGCTCGAGCTGACGCCCGCCGGGCTCCGTCCGGCGCTCACCCCCGCCGCGCTGCCGGTCAGTCGCGCGGCCCGCACGCTCGCGCGCCGCGACGGCCGCAGCGCCATCGACCATGCGCTCAGCGACGGCGAGGATTTCGAACTGCTCTTCGCCCTCGCGGGCCGGACCGCTCGTGCCGCCTTCGAGGCCGCCTGGCGGCGCCGTTTCCAGACCCCGCTCACCTGCATCGGGCAATTCGTGCGCGCCGGGGAAGTCCCCGCCTCCGCGATACCGCTCCAGCGTTACCACGGCTATGAACATCTGGCCGGAGCTTGAACAGGGCGCACTGGCGACCTCCACCGAGGCGATGCACGCGCTCGCGCGCCGGCTCGGCGAGGCTTTGCCGCCCGAGTCCGTGCTCGCGTTGAGCGGCGACCTCGGCGTCGGCAAGACCACGTTCGTGCAGGGCTTGGCCGAGGCGTTCGGTATCCACGAGCGGGTCACCAGCCCCACGTTCACGCTCTACAACGTGCACCACGGCCGCCGCACCCTCGTGCACCTCGACGCCTACCGGCTCGAGTCGCCCGACCAGGTCGAGGATCTGCTGCTGGAGGATTTTCTCGTCGCCCCCTACTGCCTCGCGATCGAGTGGCCCGAGCGCATCGCCGGTTGGCTGCCGCCCGACGCGCTCAACCTGAAGCTCTCGATCGAGGCGCCGGGGCGCCATCGCGTGCAGTTGTTTCGGGCGCCCCCACCCTTCACCGCACCCGCGGGATGACCGGCGTGTCGAGGGTCTCGCGGGCCATGCGGGCCAAGGCCGCCATCGTGTACGGTTTCGGCAGGAACCGGATGTCGTCCCAGCAGCCCTCGCCGAAGCCGACCTCCTCCTGATTGTAGCCGCTGGTGATCATGATCGGCAGCGTCGGGCACTGGCGCCGGCACTCCTGCGCGAGGTCCACCCCGCTCACCCCGCCCGGCATCGCAACATCCGTCAGCAGAAGCTGGATCGCCTCCGGCCGCTCCGCCCAGAGGCGCAACGCCTCCACGCCGGTGGCCGCCTCGATCACCTTGAAGCCGCACCACTCGAGCGCGCCCGCGGCCAGGCGCCGCACCGGCTCCTCGTCCTCGACCAGCAGGATCGTCTCGGTCCCGCGGATCGCCTCGGCCGGCGGCCGCACCGGCGCCGCCTGATCCGGGCCGACCAGGCCCTGTTTGGGGAGATAGATCCGAAACTCGGTGCCGCGGCCGGCCTCGCTGAACACCTCGATCCAGCCGCCGTGCTGCTCGATGATGCCGAGCGAGACCGACAGGCCGAGTCCCGTGCCATGCGTGCCCGCCTTGGTGGTGAAAAACGGCTCGAACATGTGGCGACGCACCTCCTCGGTGATCCCGCAGCCGTTGTCGGCCACGTGCACGAGGACGAAGTCGCCGCCGGCGATCTCCCGGCCCTCCATGACCGGCGGGCTTGCGATCTCGACGGTCCGGCACCCCAGTTCCAGCCGGCCGCCCTTCGGCATCGCATCGCGCGCGTTGACGGCAAGGTTGGTGAACACCTGCGCGAGCGCCCCAGCGTCGGCAAAGACCGGACACGCCTGCTCCGGGATCGCGACCACCAGCTCGATCTGGGGCCCGAGCAGGCGGCGCAGCATGCGCACGTTCTGCTCGAGCGTCTGGCGCAGGTCGACCGAGCGCCGGTCCAGGGTCTGGCGACGGGCGAAGGCCAGCAACTGGCGCGTGAGCTCGTTGGCGCGCTCGGCCACGGTGCGCAGGTCCTCGAGCGGGCCGGAGAGAGCGAGCGGCGCCTCCGCCCGCGCCGCGATCGTGTCGAGGGCGCCGTGCATCACGGTGAGCAGGTTGTTGAAGTCGTGCGCGATCCCGCCGGCGAGCGTGCCCAGCGATTCGAGCCGCTGGCGCTGGCGCGCCGCATCCTCCTGGGCGTTGCGGCTGGTGATGTCGCGCACGAAGCACTGGAGCGTGCGATCGGGCAGTCGCTGCGAAGTCATCTCCGCCACGATCACCGTGCCGTCCTTGCGGCTGAGTTTGCGCTCCATCTGCACCACCTCGCCGCGGTCGAGCAGATCCCAGCGGATCGGCTTCCGCGCCAGTTCGTCGGCCGGGAAGAAGTCGGTGAACAGCCGCCCGAGCAGCTCGTCCCGCGTGTAGCCGGTGATCTCCGACGCCCGGGAGTTCACCTCGGTGATCCGGCCGTCGATATCGGTGTGCGCCACGCCCTCGGCGGCCAGCTCGATCGCCGTGCTGAGCTTGCGCGCGGTGCCCCGCAACGCCTCGGTCTGCCGCTGCAGCTCCGCCTTGCTCTCGGCCAGTCGCGCCTCCTGTTCCCGCGAGCGCAGCAGCGCGCGCCGCATGTCGCCGGTGAACAGCACGACCGCCCCGGCGGTGAACCCCAGGATCACCAGCGTCTCGAACATCCCCGCATAACTCGTGAACTGGCTGAACTGGTTGCGCGTCCAGCCCTCGACCTCCGCGACCGTCAGGCCGACGACCGAGGTCAGGACCAGCGCGGTGATGCCGGCGAAGAAACGCCGGTCGAGCAGCAGGCCGGAGAGGATCAACACCACCGGGAAGCCCAGCAACGCGATGTGGTGCGAGCCCATCTCCTCGACGGCGAGGAAGAACGTGACGAGCGCCCAGTTCCCCAGGCAGAACAGCCGCCCGGCATCCAGTGCGCGGCCGAAACGGTTGAGCAGCAGCACCAGCAGGAGCAGCCCCTGCATGGCCGCCAACGGCCCGATCGAGAACAGCCGGTGCTGGGCGAAGTCCTGCGCCTGCAACAACAGCGCCGCGAGAATCTCCAGCGAGGCCAGCAGGTCGATCGTGCGCGCGCTGTAGGCCGGATCGAGTGCGAGCCCGTGTGTCCCCGGGAACCACTCGCGCCACAGCCGCTCCGGCCACCGCCGGCGGACGGCCTCCGGCGAGACCGCCGTTCGCGGCGAATCGCTGCCAGCAGACGTCCCCGCAGATCCATGGTCTGCGGGGACCGAGGCGTTCGGCGGTCCGGGGGTGCGATCGTGTGTCACGGTTCCCTCCGTCCGCAGCGGCCGACCCGTTTACTGGGTCGGGGCCGTCGGAGACGGTTCGTCGGTCTGTGCAGCCGGGGGCTGCTCGGTCGGCTGCTCCACCGGCGCCGCGGCGGGGGCCTCGGCGACCGGGGATTCCGCCGCGGGTTCCGCGGCGGGAGCCGCGGACTCGGCGGCCGCACGGGCGGCATCCTCCACCGCATCGGCGGCGGCGTTGGCGGCATCCTCCGACTTCTGCTGCTGGGCGGTCATCGGGGGCGCGGCGAAGAGTTTCCCGTCGGAATACTCCGTCACGTAACCTTCGGTGACGAGCCAGCGCAGATCCATCCAGAGGCGCTTGAGCTTGGCGTCCTCCTCCGGCGAGAGCGCGGAAGGTGCCGTAGCGGCGCCCTCCACGGGCGCGGCCGAGGTCTCGGTCGCGGCGGCTTCGGGCTGGACGATGCCGAGATGTTTGGCCGGCAGTTCCTTCACGGACACGACCGGGTTCTTCTCGATGAAGTCGATGAGCGCGCTGATGCTCTCGGAGAACACCTGGCCCGGCAGGCGGAACTTGCGCTTCACGGAGCAGACGTAGGACACGCCCTTCGAGCCGCGCTTGAAGATGGTGAAACCCTCCCGGCGCAGGCGACCGCGCAGGGCGTTGGCCGTATCCAGCGGGAACCGGCGCTGGCGCTCGAGGTGGCCCTCGGCGGCGGCGCGGATCTCGCCCTCCGGCAGCTGGTCGGCGACCTTGCCGTGGAACCGGGCGCTGTCGACGCTGCGCACGACCTTGTCGCGGGCGTTGGCGAGCAGATACGTGCGCGCCTCCTCGATCGTGTCGAAGGTCGGGGCGGCGGCCGGATCGCCGGCCTCCTTCCAGACGTAGCGCGTGACCTTCTTCATCTTCTCGCTCCACTGCGCGATCACCTCGGGCTCCTTCACGGTCTCGAGCCGCTCGCGGAAACGCTCGAAGGGCATGTGCCCGAGGCGCGCCGCATGGTGCTGCTGGAGGATGTTCTGGTAACGGTGGTAGTTCGGCGGGGCGAGCAGTTCGCCGGTGAGGCCGCAGCGCATCACGAACTGGAAGTTGCCCTTCGGGGCCTCGACCTCGGCCTCGGTCATCGTGAAGAAGTCGCCGAGATGGTTGCGGAGCACGTGCTGCACGGCCTCGTCCTCGTTCTCGAACGGCAGGCCGTCGACCGGGGTCACGAAGAGCGGGGCGCGCTTGCCTTCGGCATCCGGCTTGCGCTGGACGACGACCACGAAGCGGTCGTTCTTGCCGAGCACCACGCGGGCGATCTCGAACAGCTCGTAGGTGTGGCAGCTCGCGCGGATCGCCTTCACCAGCGCGGAGAACGCGGTATCCTCGGCGTAGAACGAGACCTCGAAGAAGGGGCTCAGATAGGGACGGTTGTCCTGCGGGGCGCCGCGCTCGAAACGCGGGCCGCGCTCGCCACCCGAGGCGCCGCCTTGGCGGTCGCGCCGGAAATTGCCACCGCCCTGCTGCTCGCCACGGTACGGCCGGGAGGGACGGGCCTGGCCCACACCTGCGGCCGCCGCCGCGTCGCTGGTCTCGCCCATCGGCCGCATCGGCCGCGCACTCGGCCGCCGGTCGCGCCGCGCATCGCCGCGGTCCCCGCGCTCGCCGCCGCCGGCGAAGCCGCGCCGGTCGGGCCGGGCGCCGCGGTCGCCGCGCGCCTCGCGGCGGTCGCCGCCGCCGGCGTGGGCGCTGGTCCACTGCGTGCCGAAACTGAAGCCGGCGAGTGCACTCAGATCGATTTTCCCGATACCGGCCGCGGACTTGGTCTCCGGGGCGGGTGCCGTTTCCTGCTCGACCGGGGCGGCGGGCGCAGGTTCGGCAGGGGCGTTGATCGGCTGCTGGTTCTCGACGGGCTGGTTATCCTGAGGGACTTCGTGGTCCATATGGTTGGCGGTGGTCATTTCGCTCGCGCGGCTGTGGGTTTGGGGCAGGTCGCACAGCGAAAACCGTGTTGGGTGAGAGTGATAAGCGGGCCGGCAGTCTCGCCGGTGGCTCGGGGGTGGCAAGCGGTTTTCCGCCCGCGGCAAGGCTCCGGAAAAATTCGCCAAATCGGGTCTTTACAAGCCCGACCCGATTCACCTCAATCCGCGCCTCTTCTTTTTCAGTTCACGATGCTCGGGTGGTGGAATTGGTAGACACACACGTTTGAGGGGCGTGTGCCGTAAGGCGTGCGGGTTCGAGTCCCGCCCCGAGCACCATCTCTCCCCGGCCGCCAGGCGGCCACAGGGAGGATCCGGACCGACCGGCGGTCCGCAGTGAACGACCCCACCGAACGCGAGCCACACGGCTCGCGTTTTTTGTTACCCGCGCCGCGCGTCACGCCGCGCCAACGCCGCCGCCAGCGGCCGCTCCCCCGCCCCGGGCTCCTCGCCCAGGAACTCCCGGGACGCCATCGCAGGGAAGACCGCCGCCGCTGCGCCTCCCGCCGGGACGGCTCCGCCAGCGGCCCGGCGGCATCCGGACACGCGCTCTCGCGGTGCCGCCGTATCGCCGCCGCCACCTCGTCCGGGACCGCGCGGTGCTCGCTGCGCCAGGCGTCGCCGGCGCGCTCGACCACCGTGAACTGCGCCCGTGGCGTCACGTTCGATCGGCTACGCCGCGTCCGGCGCGGGCAAGTTGCCATGGATGCCGGCGCGGATCGCAAGGCGCAGGGAGGAGCCGGCCGCAGTTCCCTGTTCCGGTCGGTGGGGAGGCATCAGGCCCGCCATCGCGCATCGCTTCCGCGCGGAACGGATACCGTGCCGCCCCGCCGGCGCCACAAGGCGCCACCCCGCGGGCCCCCGCTCACTTCCGCCCCGTGCCGCGCTTGCCGCGCTTTGGCGCGGTGTAGAGCTTCGCCGGCTTCGACCCGGCCGCGGGCTTGCGGTACTCGCCGGTCTTCAGCGCCTTGATCTGGTCGCGCAACAGCGCGGCGCGCTCGAACTCCAGCGACTCCGCCGCCTCCTGCATCTCGTCCTCGAGTTCCGCGATCACGGCGGCCACATCGTTGTCCTCGCCCACGGCGGCCACGGGCGTCTCGTCGCGCTTCCCGCTGCCGTCGTAGGTGGCGAGGCTGCTCTGCGCGGCGCGTTTCACGCTGCGCGGCGTGATGCCGTGCGCGAGGTTGTAGGCCATCTGCTTCTCCCGGCGTTTCGCCGTCACCGCGATCGTGCGACGGATCGACTCGGTCTGCACGTCGGCGTAGAAGATCACCCGGCCCTTCTCGTGGCGCGCGGCGCGGCCGGCCGTCTGGATCAGGCTGGTCTCGCTGCGGAGGAACCCCTCCTTGTCGGCGTCGAGGATCGCGACCAGCGCGACCTCGGGCAGGTCGAGTCCCTCGCGCAGGAGGTTGATGCCCACGAGCACGTCGAAGTTGCCGAGGCGGAGATTGCGCAGGATCTCGACGCGCTCGATCGCGTCGATGTCGGAATGCAGGTACTCGACGCGGATCTTCGCCTCGCGCAGGTAGGTCGTGATGTCCTCGGAGAGGCGTTTGGTCAGGGTCGTGACGAGCACGCGCTCGCCGGCCGCGACCGCCTGGCGAATCTCGCCGATGAGATCCTCGACCTGTCCCTTCGTCGGGCGAAGCTGGATCTCCGGATCGAGCAGCCCGGTCGGCCGGATGACTTGCTCGGCCACGACCGTCGAGTGTTCGAACTCGTACTTCGCCGGCGTGGCGGAGACGAAGAGCGTCTGGCCGGTCACCGCGCGGAACTCGTCGAAGTTGAGCGGGCGGTTGTCCAGCGCCGAGGGTAGGCGGAAGCCGAAGTTCACCAGCGTCTCCTTGCGCGAGCGGTCGCCGGCGTACATGCCGCCGATCTGCGGCACGGTCACGTGGCTCTCGTCGATGAAGAGCAGGAAGTCCTTCGGGAAGAAATCGAGCAGGCAGAACGGCCGGTCGCCCGGCTTGCGGCCGGAGAGGTGGCGCGAGTAGTTCTCGATGCCGTTGCAGAACCCCATCTCGCGCAGCAGCTCCAGGTCGTACTCGCAGCGCATCTTGATCCGCTGCGCCTCGAGGAGCTGGCCGTTCTGCTCGAACTCCGCCACGCGTGCGTCGAGCTCGGCGCGGATCGAGGCGATCGCCCCCTCGAGCTTGTCCTTGGTCGTCACGTACTGATTGGCCGGATAGAGGTCGAACTGCTCGAGCTTGCGGATCGTCTTGCCGGTGAGCGGCTCGAACTCGCTGAGCGCGTCGATCTCGTCGCCGAAGAACTCCACGCGCAGCCCGTGCTCGAGGTACGCCGGCATGACGTCGATCACGTCGCCGCGCACACGGAATCGGCCGCGCTGCAGCTCGTAGTCGTTGCGCTCGTAGAGATTGTCGACGAGCCGCTCGAGGAACTGCTGGCGCGAGAACGTCGCCCCGACCTTGAGCGGGATGCGCAGCTCGGAAAAATCCTCCGGCGAGCCCAGGCCGTAGATGCACGAGACGCTCGCCACGACGATCACGTCGCGCCGGCTCACCAACGCGCTCGCCGCGGAGATGCGCAGGCGCTCGATCTCGTCGTTGATCGAGCTGTCCTTCTCGATGAACGTGTCGCTCGACGGGATGTACGCCTCGGGCTGGTAGTAGTCGTAGTAGCTGACAAAGTACTCGACGGCGTTCTCCGGGAAGAAGTTCTTGAACTCGGAGAAGAGCTGCGCGGCCAGCGTCTTGTTGTGCGAGATGATGAGCACCGGCCGGTCGCACTGCGCGATGACGTTGGCCATCGTGAACGTCTTTCCCGAGCCGGTCACGCCGAGCAGCGTCTGGTCGCGATGGCCCGCACGGATCGACTCCACCAGCTTTGCGATCGCCTCGGGCTGGTCGCCCATCGGCGGGTAGTCGGACTTGAGCGTGAACAGCGGCACGGGACAGACAGGGAGCGCGGACCGGCGGTGAACGCCAGAAAAGAACACGACGTTACGCCGACCGGAGCGACCGCGCCCATCGCAGCGCGGCACGCCTCCGGGGACGCCGGTGCGTGGCGCTCCGAACGCGCCAGTTCCCCCGGCCCCAGCCCGACCGTTTACCTTCACGACCGTGAAGGTAAACGGTCGGAGGTCGGGGCGGCGCCGGGGATCCGCGCGTTGCGTGAAAGGCAAACGCAGGTCGGCGTCCAACCCTGGGTTGAACGCAGCTCGCTGAACTCGCCGCCCGTGCCGGCCGGACCTGACCGCACAGAATTTTGTTCCGATCGGAACAAAATTCCGTGCGGTCGCCGGCCACCTCCGATTCCTGGTTTCACTTTCGCCACTGCTGCGCCCAACCTGTCCGCATGCGCGTCGCCGTCATCGATATCGGCAGCAACACCATCAAGCTCCTCGTCGCCGCCCGCTCGGCCGGCGGCGGCATCGAGACCGTGCACTTCGCCGTCGAGGAGGCGCGCATCGGCCGCGGCCTGGGCGGCACCCTCCCCACCCTCGCGCCCGACAGCATCGAGCACGGTCGCGCGGCGGTCGCGCGGCTGCTCGCGGTCGCACAAACCTTCGCCCCCGCCCAGACCGTGATCGTCGCCACCAGCGCCGTCCGCGATGCGGCGAACGGGCGCGACTTCGCGGACCGCATCCTGCGGGAGACCGGTTTGACGGTGCGGATCCTCACCGGACAACAAGAAGCCGACACCATCGGTCGCGGGCTGGGGGCCGACCCGGCGTTGGTCGGGGCACAGGATTTCTACCTCTTCGACCTCGGCGGCGGCAGCCTCGAATGCCTCGAGTTCCGGGCTCGCCGGGCCGTGCAATCGGTGAGCGTGCCGCTTGGGTGCGTCCGGCTCACCGAGCGCTGTGTCACGGATCCCTCCGCGCCGCTCGCGGCGGCCGCCCGGGCGGCGATCGCCGCCGCGGTGCGGGAGGCGTTCTCCGGGGGCGAGCAGGCGCCGTTCCGTTTCGCGCTCCCCGCGCCCGCCACCGCCGTGGCCACCGGCGGGACGGTGACCACCGTGCGCGCGATGTTCGCCGCCGTGCACGGCCAGCCGCTCGAGAGGAACGACACCACGGTCGCCCTCGCCGAGCTCGAGCAGCTCCTCGCCCACACCGCGGCGCTGCCGCTCGCCGCGCGCCGCGCGCTGCCCGGGCTGCCCGCCGCGCGTGCCGACGTTTTCCCGACAGCGTTGGCCACCATCATCGAGGTCGCGAAGCTGGCCCGCGTCGAGCGGCTCACCCACTCCTTCTACAACCTGCGTTACGGCATCGCCGACGAACTGCTCGCCCCGGGCCGCTCCGCTCCGTAGCCGCGCCGGTGGTGCGCCCCTTCGTGCCGCGCGCCGCCGAGCCAGAGGAACGCGACCAGCACGAGCGCAACGGCGACAGAGACCACGCCCGCCGGGCGCCGGAGGTGGGCCAGCAGCGCTCGGAGATTGAGCAGCAGATGCACGATGCCCGCGACCACGAAGAGCCAGCCGAACCACTCGTGCAGCGCCATGATCGGGCCGTTCTTGATGTGGAAGAACAACAGGCCCCCCGTCGCCGCGAGCACGACAAAGGCGATGGTGATGAAGGGCGAGAGCCAGCCTTTCGGCGATGATGGAGTCTTCATTGTGCGCAGGACCGGGACCGCGGAGGAGACGCCGGACGCACAACGCGGTTACGCGCGGTCCGCCACCGCCCGTTCAGATCTCCCAGTTGAGCACCACCAGCGGACAGGTCATCCCGGTCGATTCGATGGTGAGCAGGCAGAGGTCGTCCTCGAACTGCTCGCGGCCGCTGAAGCCGCGCACCGCCGCCATGACCTTGTCGATGAGCTCGTCGCCCGTCCGTTGGCCGAAGAAGCCCGCGAGGTTGCTCAACCGCTCCTGGCCGAAGTACTCGCCGTTGGCGTCGGCCGCCTCGAGCACGCCGTCGGTGTAGCAGAGCAGCTTGTCGCCGACCCCGAAGGGGCATTCGCCGCGGGTGTACACGAAATCGTCCACCAGGCCCGCGGCGGGCTCCGGGTTGCCGAGGGCCAGCGGAACCACCGTGCCGGAGGACTGGCGGACATGCAGCGGCGGCGGGTGCCCGGCATTCGCATACGAGATGCGCTGGAGCTCCGTGTCGATCACCCCGCAGAAGACCGTGGCGAAGACGGGCTGCCCGGTCTGGCGGAAGATCGGCAGGAACCCGCGGTTGATCTCGGCGAGCACATGCGCCGGATTCTCGGCCCGCTCGTCGAGCTCGCCGACCAGCCCGCGGATGAGCGCGGTGAGCAGGCCGGCGCGCACGCCATGCCCCATCACGTCGCAGATCAGCACGACGCACTTCGTGTCCGAAAGTTGGACAACCTCGAAGAAGTCGCCGCCCAGGCTGGCGGCGGGCACGTAGCGGTGGGCGAAGCGCAGCGCGCTCGCCTCCGCCGGCACGCCCCGGGGGAAGACGGGGTAGCTCTGGGTGAGGAAGACGTTCTGGATCCGGCACGCCATCTGGAGATCGGCCTCCATCTCCAGTGTGCGGTCGCGCAACTCCTCCTCCACCCGCTTGCGCTCGGTGATGTCGTGGGTGATGCCGACGAGCCCGATGAGCTTCCCCACCGGGTCGTGCAACGGCACCTTCGTGGTGAGCGCCCACCGCCGCTGCCCATCGGGCAGCAGGTCCGAGCTCTCGCGGTTGATGATCGAGGGGCCGCCGGCGAGCACCCGATGATCCTCGACCATGGACCGCTCGCCGCGCGCATCGTTGTGGTAGTCGAGAATGGTGTGGCCGAGCGCGTCGTCCTGGGAGTCCACCCCGATCATGCGCTGATGGGCCCGGTTGTTGAGGATGTAGCGGCCGGTCCGATCCTTCACGAAGACCCGGCTGGGCAGGTGGTCGATGATCGTGCGCAACAGCGTGCGCTCCTGGTTGAGCTTCTCCTCGATCTGCTTGGTCGCGGTGTGGTCGCGGGTCAGCCCGAACGTCCCGATGATGCGGCCGGAGGAGTCGCGCCAAGGCAGTTTCGTCGCGGAGCCCCAGCACACCGTGCCATCAGTCAGTTCCAGTTTCTCGATCTGGCCGACCGACGCCTGACCGGTGCGGATGATCTCCTGCTCGGTCTGTCGCGCCAGCTCCGCATGCGCCGGCGCGAAGTACTCGAAGTCGGTCTTGCCGACCATCGCCGCCGGAGACTCCGCCTTGAGCCACTCGGCCTGCGCTTTGTTCACACAGACAAACCGGCTCTCCAGATCCTTGAAATAGATCCGGTCCGGGATCGTCTCCATCAACGAGCGCAGAATCTCCGAATCGAGCGATCCGGAGTAATGCGGCTGCGGGCTGGGGGACGTATCCTTCGGCATGTGGGGCACGGACGGTGGATGAAGCCGCGCCGCAGCGCAATCCGTTCCTGATTCGGACCGATCGTCACGGCCCTCCCCTTGTCGACTCAATGCGCCAAACGCCGCAGCCGCGCCCGCACCTCGACGAAATCCTCCGGCAGCGGCGCGCGCAGGTCGAGCGCGGCACCCGTGACCGGATGCAGGATCGCCAGGTGCTCGGCGTGGAGCATCACGCGCGGCACAGCCAACGGCACGCTCTTCTCCCGGAACCCGTACACCGGGTCGCCCAGCAGCGGATGTCCGATGCTGGAGAGGTGCACCCGGATCTGGTGGGTGCGCCCCGTGTGGATCCGGCAACGCACCAGCGCCGCGTGCGGCGCCCACAATTCGAGCACAGTCCAATCCGTGCGCGCGGCGCGGCCACCGGAGACGACCGCCTTCATGCGATGGCGCTGCGTGGGATGCCGCGCGATCGGCTTCTCGATCCGGCCGCTCCCCTGCTTCGGCACACCGGCGACCAGCGCGAGGTACTCCTTCACCACATCGCGTCGCGCGAAGGCCGCCGTGAGCGCGCGGTGCGCGGCGTCGCTCTTCGCGACGAGAATCACGCCGGAAGTCTCGCGATCAAGCCGGTGGACGATGCCCGGCCGCTCCACCCCGCCGATACCGCTGAGCTGTCCCTTGCAGTGTGCCAGCAACGCGTGCACGAGCGTATCCTCGCCCGTGCCGGCGCCGGGGTGCACGACCATGCCAGCGGTCTTGTTGACCGCCAGCAGGTGCTCGTCCTCGAAGAGGATCCCGAGCGGGATCGCCACCGCGCGCAGCTCCGCCGGCTTCACTTCCGGCAGCGAGAAGACGAGCACTTCGCCCGCGGTCACCGCGTGCTTGCGCTCGACGGGCCGGCCGCCGAGGCAAACCAGTCCCGCGTCGAAGGCGCGCTGGAGCGCCGCGCGGCTGTGCTCGGGGAAATGCACCGCGAGCACCTTATCGGCGCGCTCGCGGCGGATGCCCTCGGGGACGGTGAATTCAGTCGGCACTCGGGTGAGGCGTCAGGTGTGCGCACAGAGTCACTTCGCCGCCGGCTTCACCTGCAGCTGCTGCCGCAGGATCGTCGCGGCGAGCGCGTCGTTCATCGCGTTCTCGCCACCGCCCTGCACGAGCACCTCGGGCGTGATCCGGATCTTGCCCTCCTGCACCAGCCGCAGGCTCTCGAGCAGCGTCACGCCCTCCTTGCCGATGGCGGAGGCGAGCAGGTCGTAGCTCTGCTTGCGCGCTTCGGCGGTGATCCGGATCTGCTCGGCTTCGCCCTTGGCGCTCTCGACGAGCGCCTTCGCGCGTTCCGCCGCGGTCTTCACGGCAAACTCGGCCTCGACCAGTTGCTTCTGTTGGTCGGCCTCCTCGCGGGAACGGATGAACTGCTGGCGCGCGACCTCGGCCTGCTGCTGCTGCTGGTAGGTGGCGCGTTGGTTCGACGCGACCTCCTTGTCGGTCTGCGTGAGCAGCAGCTTCTGGCCGGCCTCGGTGGCATCGAGCCCGATGGCACCGATGAACGCGCCGAGGAAGGTGAGCTTGTAAGGATGGAACTCGGCCTCGACGAGTTTGCTCGTCATCGTCTCCACGCGGCTGCGGCTGGCGACGTATTCGAGGGCACCGAGCGTCTCGGCGACGTTGCGCAGCGCGGCGCGAGCCGTGGGCAGCACGAGGCGCGCCTCGAGGATCTCGAGTTCGTCGTCCTCCTGCGTGTCCTTCACGACGCGGTCGGGATCGCCGAGCAGCGCGACAAGGTACGGCGCGTTCTCCGCCGCCACGGAGAGCGAAAGGCGCACGTCGACCGGGAAGGTGAAGCCGTCCTTGGAGCGTACGCTGATCGAGTAATCGACCGTGGGCTGGGCGGCGCCGCGCCGCTCGTGCGGGGAGCTGGCCACATGCTGGTAGGTGTACACGCGCTGGGTCGTCTTCACCTTGATGACCTGGAACGCCTCGGGGTGCAGGTTGTAGGCGCCGGGCAACAACGGCTGGCGCCAGATGCCACGGAAACCCTGCGGCACGATGTCGACACCGTTCACGGTGAGCTTCTCCTCTCCCGTGTAGATGTCGCCGGCGTTGGCCTTGACCACGCCGACCTCGCCGGCGGCCACGAGCGTGACCGAACGCATCTCGACCTTGAAGAGCCGCGGATTGATGCGGTAGTTGCCGGGCGTGAGGATCGTGAGCTGCGGGCCGCGGAAGCCGGCGCCGTCGGCGAGAAACTTGGTGGCGTCGAGCATGTCGTCGGCCGATTTCCAGGCCGGCGCGAACACCGTGCCGCCGGGCAGGACCTTGCCGTCGAGCGCGGTGACGACGCCGATCTGGCCGTTGGGCACCATGATCGTCCCCACCTTCTCGACCTCGTAGGACCACGGCCAGTAGCCGAAATGCCAGCCCGGCCCGAGGACCTTGGCCTGCGGCCCCTTCTCCCCCGCCACGGCCACGATGTGCCCGGCCGGCAGCTCGGCGCCGAGCGTGCGCACCACGACGCCGGTCTGGTCCGAGGCCACGTAGACCGCCGAAGCGATGACGAAGGCCGCCACGCCGAGCAGAATGGCGACGAGCCCCGCGCTGCCGAGGGTCGCGCGCGTGGCCGGCGAGCCGGAGGCCGCACGTACGACAAGCGCGATGACACCGCCGAAGAGAAGAAGCGAACCGAGGACGAGTGCTGTCATGTTGGAAGGAGTTGGGGTTTCACCGACGGCGCGCACGGTAGGCGCGGCACACCGTGCGCGCCAAGAGAAAGGTGGTTACAGCGGCGCGGTTTGTTTCGCCGGCGCCGCGGCGGCTCATGTGTCTCGCGCCGCCCGGTAGCGATCGATCTCCGGATCGAGCAGCGCCCGCAACTGCTCCTGCAATTGCGGATCCATCGCCTCGTACTCGTCGGGGATGTCGAGGACCTCGATCGGCGGCAGTGCGAGGTGTGCGAAGCGCTGCGCGATCCACCGCTTGTGCTCGCGATCCATCGCGAAGACGACGTCCGCCCAGCGCAGATCGGCCTCGCCGAGGCGCCGGACCGCCTCCGTACGCACGCCGGCCGAACGCACCGCCACCCGCGGATCGTTCCGATAGAGGCGCTCAGCCGTCACGCTGCGCTGCTTGTTCATGGCGCAGACGAAAAGCACTTTCAGGCGTTCGCCCATGCGCGCTCCTCCGCTCAACACTCCTCCCGCTCGAGCGCGGCCAGTTCGGCGAGCGCCGCGATCCGGGTCGGCTCCGGCATCGTGCCGGCGAGGAAACCGTTGCGCGCGACCTGCACCAACTCCGCGCCGGTGAAGCCCGCCTCCGTCGCCAGTCCGCAGTACTCGTCCGTCAGGGTGTTGCCGAAGATGAGCGGATCGTCGGTGCTCACCGTGCACCGCACGCTCGCGGCGAGCAGCGCGCGGATCGGGTGTTCGCGCAGCGACGGCACGACTCCGAGCTTCACGTTGCTGATCGGTGTGATGTCGAGCGTCACCCCTTCCCGCACGAGCAGCGCCACCACCTCCGGGTCCTCGATCGCGCGCACGCCGTGCTGCACCCGGCGCACGCCGAGGTGTTCTACGACCGTGCGTACGTTGGCGGCGCCGCCGAACTCGCCGGCATGGGCCTTCGTCTCCTTGCCGGCGTCGCGCGCGCGGCGCCACACCGCGGCGGTCCAGTCCTCGAGCGGCAACGTCTCGTGTCCGTGGAGATCGAACCCGGCGAGCCACTTCCAGCGCAGCGCGTCCGCGATCACCGCCGGGATCGGACCGGTGTGGCAGTCGCGCACCAGGCCTGCGAACACGCGCACCGTCAGACCCGGCGGCACGGCATCCAGGATCGCCTGCACGATCGCCTCTCCACCGTCGCCGATGAACTGCACGATCGGCAGATGGAAGCTCGTCTCGACATAGCGGACATTCTGCGCGGCGAGCCCGCGGAAGACCTGCGCCGCCGCCTCGTGGTAGCGGCCGGCCGAAGTGAACCAGGGCGACAACAGGCCGATGATCAGGTTGTCGAAATCGGTGAAGCTGCCGAAGCGATGGTCCGGCGCCCACGACGGCGGCGGCTGCGCGAAGCGGACGGGGTCGAGCCGCTGCAGCAGGTGATACGGCAGCGCGCCCTCGAGATGCAGATGGGTCTCCGTTTTCGGGAGTCGCCGCACGAACTCGTCGAGGCCGGGGGGGCGGGGGTCGCATTCGTTCATGGCGGGGATTGCAGCGGATCGCGGCGGGGGCGCAACCCCGCAGACGCCCCGCCCTCTCCGTATCCGGTCCATGGTCTCACTTCTCCGGGGCGGTCGGCCGCCGCCCTTTTTTCCGCGACGAGGTATTTACTTTCTCGGCCAACTAGTTCTAGCTGGGCGTGCCCCGGTCAGGATCCCTTGGCGGGGCTAGTTCACCCTCAATCGAAACATCACATCATCATGGCCAAGAAATCGCCCAAGTCCGCTCCCAAGAAAACCGCCGCCAAGAAGGCTGCTCCGAAAGCCAAGAAGGCGCCCGCCAAGAAGGCGCCCGCCAAGAAGGCTGCGAAGAAGAAGTAATCCGGCGGGCGCCCCCGGCGTCCGACCTGTATTTGAAACCCGGTTGTGCCTCGTGCGTGCCGGGTTTTTTCGTGCCCGCCGCCGGCGCTCACTCCGCCCCGGCGAGCCGCACCGGCTCCGGCAGTCCCAGGAACCTGGCCTCCCGGCGCAGCGCCACGTCGAGCACCGCCTTGCCGCGCGCGAGCACCTCGCGCAGGCGCACCCGCACCTGCCACCAGCGCGCCGCATCGGCGGCCGCGCAGCCGCGGGCCTCGAGCCCGTCGCGCCGCGCGAGGAAGAGCGCCCGCTCCACGTGGAAGCGCTGCGAGACCACGACCACGCGCCGCTGACCGAACACCCGGCTCAACCGCCGGACGGAGTCGAGCGTGGAGAAGCCCGCGTAGTCGCAGGTGATGAACCGCTCCGGCACACCGCCGGCGACGAGATCGGCCTTCATCGACGTGGGCTCGTCGTAGTCGCTCCGCGAGTTGTCGCCGCTCACGATGAGCCCGCGCACCTTTCCGGTGCGGAACAATTCGGCCGCGAGCGCGATCCGCGCGGTGTAGAAGACGTTGGGACGACCATCGGCCAGCAGCCTGGCCGTGCCGAGCACCAGCGCGACGTCGGCCGTCGGCACCTCGCCGGCGGTGGCGTACACCCGCCCCGCGGCCGCGCGGCACACCGCCCACTCCGCGCCGCCGAGGAACACCGCCAGAACGAGCGCCGTGCCGCACGCCAACCGGCGCAGCGTCCGGCCGCGGCGCGAGCTCCGCTCGCGGCGCGCGCGGAACCGAGTCGACAGGCACACCCACGCACTCCGTGCGCGTGCCCAAACACAGCCGACAACCGAGGCGGCGATGCGTAGCGAACGCCGCATGGCGGATCAGAGGATGCGCTCGGCCTTGAGTTTGGCCGCGAGCTCGGGCGCCTCCTGAAGCAGGATCTTCTTCAGCCCGTTGCGCCGGCGTTTCTCGATGTAGAGCGCCAGCGGCATGAGGAACAGCGCGTAGACGAACAGGCCGATCCGCCCCATGGTGTCCAACGCCGCGCGGTCCTTGGCCGAGACGAGAGCCGTGGCCAGCAGCACCATGCTCGCCAGCGCGAACAGCCCGAGCGCGATCAGGAACCAGGGCGGCGGCGCGCACAGCCGCCGGTGGTGTTCCCAGCGCCGATCTTCCTGCGCCTCGCTGGCGCGCTGCGCGGCGAGGCGGTCGAGGATGTCGCGTGCGTGACCCATGGGATAGACGGTGTCGGTGCCCGGCGGCGGCTCACTTGCCGCCGAGCAGGTATTCGGGATTCAGTTTCTCGAGCGACTTCAGCACGAAGCGCCCGTCCTTGCGCACGAGTCTGCCGTCGAAGCGGATCTCGCCGCCGCCGCACTCGGGCCGCTGGATCGAGACGAGGTCCCAGTGCACCTGCGAGCGGTTGCCGTTGTCGGCGTCGCCGTAGGCCTGGCCGGGCGTGAAGTGGAACGAGCCGGCGATCTTCTCGTCGAAGAGGATGTCGCGCATCGGCTGGAGGATGTGCGGGTTGAAGCCGAGGGCGAACTCGCCCACGTAGCGCGCGCCGGGATCGGAGTCGAAGATCGCGTTGAGCCGCCGGTTGTCGCCACTGCAGGTGGCCTCGACGATGCGGCCCTGCTTGAAGACGAGGCGCACGTTGTTGAACTCCACGCCCTGGTAGACCGAGGCGGCGTTGTAGGTGATCTCGCCCTCGACGCTGTCCTTGACCGGGCAGGAGAAGACCTCGCCGTCCGGGATGTTGCGCAGGCCGCCGCAGGGCACCGCGCCGATGCCTTTGATCGAAAAGCGCAGGTCGGTGCCGGGGCCCTTGATCTCCACGCGGTCGGTGCGCGCCATGAGTTTCTGGAGCGCCGCCATGCCCGGGCGCATGCGCGCGTAGTCGAGCGTGCACACGCGGAAATAGAAGTCCTCGAACCGTTCGGTGCTCATGCCCGCCTGCTGGGCCATCGCAGAGGTGGGCCAGCGGAGCACGACCCACTTGGTCTTCTCCACGCGCCAGTTGAGCACCGGGCGCATGAGGCCGTTGACGAGCTGCATCCGGTCGGCGGGCACGTCGGAGGATTCGAAGATGTTGCCGGAGCCGCGCAGCGCGATGTAGGCGTCCATGCGCTTCATACGGAAGAGTTCGGCCTCCGCGCTCGTCCGATACTGCGCCGCCTCGGCCCCGCGCAGCAGCTCGCGGGTGATCCGGGAGTTGTTGAGCTGCACATAGGGCAACGCGCCGCGGGCGCGGGCGGCGCGCACGAGGGCGATGACCATCTCCTCGGGGATGTCGAAGGCGTCGATGAGGACGCGTTCGCCCTTGGCGAGCGAAGTGGAGAAGCCGGTGAGCACATCGGCCAGTCGCGCGAAGCGGGGATCGTTCATGGCGGCCATGTTGTCCGACCGCGCGACGCTGTCCAGCGCGCCACGCAGTCCCGAGTGCACCAGTACCGCGCCCCACCCTGCCGGCTACCTCTTGCCGGATTCTGGGGCGGGAGCCGGCGAAGCGGTGTAGCTTCGGCTGATCATCCCGCCCTCGACCTGCCAGGCCGTGCCGTCCCGAGTGAGCACGTAGAATGGCAGCTTCTCCTGCAGGGAAAGGAAGACATGGGTCTCCACCGGAGTGGCGGATACGACGTGATTCATCCCGAGACTCACCAGCTTGCCGTCCTCCGGAATCTCGCGCTTACGATTCATCGTCAGGCAGGAGCGCGAGAGCGCATCGACGCGCTCGACGGTGCGTCCGTCGGCCGAGACGGTGATGCGATGGTGGCCGCCGATCGGCACCTCGTCGTTCGTCTCCTTCGGACGCAGCAGGTAGACGAGGAAACCGTCGCCGTCGGGATCGTCGAGCACCGCGTAGTTGAAATGGTTGCCCGGCCGGAGGCGGCAGAGCGGGTATTTGCCCTCGCTGAACGGCTGGATCGCGGTGTCGCGGGCGACGTGTCGTGCGAGCTGCCGCGCGGTCAGCACCCGATCCTGCGGCACCTCGAGCACCGGGGACCCCGTCGCCGGGAAGCGGATGTCGTAGGCCGCCTCGATCGTCTCGCCGGTCTTGCGCAGGAACCGCACGACCGGTTCGGCGCCGGAGGTCTCGACCACCCAACCGCACGCCCCCTCCTTGCTGTAGGTCGCGAAGCCCACCTTGGCCGCCAGCACATCGGTCGCGACCCACGCCAACTGGTCGACACGATGGAGCTCGCGACCGAGCCGGGCGATGGTCTCGACATCGAACTCGCGAATCGGCGGAGGGGCGTCCTCCGCCGGAGTCGCCGGTTGCGCTACGGGCGACGGCGGTGCGGTCCGCCGAGCCGGTTTGTCCACACGGTCTTGGGGAACGGCAGCGGCCGGCAGCGCGAACCCGCCGAGCAACAGCACGAAGAGAGGCAACGGGGAATTCATCGGGGTGGCGCAACTCCAGCGCGGTCCGCCGTCGCCGCCAAGTGGATAAACAAAAGGCGCGGCGATCGCTCGCCGCGCCTTGCGCAAAATTGGGGGAAGAAACCGCGCCTCAGTAGGCGGCGGCGACACCCTTGATGTTCTTCTTGGCCATCCAGGGCATCATGCCGCGCAGGTAGGTGCCGGTCTTCTCGATCGGGTGCTTGGCGCCGGCGGCGAGCAGCTTGTTGTAGTTCTTCAGGCCGCCCTTGTATTCCTTGACCCACTCCTTCACGAACTGGCCGGACTGGATCTCCTTCAGGATCTTCTTCATCTCCTTCTTGGTGTCCTTGTTGATCACGCGCGGGCCGCGGGTGATGTCGCCGTACTTGGCGGTCTCGGAGATCGAGAAGCGCATGCCGGCGATGCCGGACTCGTACATGAGATCGCAGATGAGCTTCAGCTCATGGAGGCACTCGAAGTAGGCCATCTCGGGCTGGTAGCCGGCCTCGACGAGGGTCTCGAATCCGGCCTGCACGAGGGCGCTGGCGCCGCCGCACAGCACGGCCTGCTCGCCGAAGAGATCGGTCTCGGTCTCCTCCTTGAAGGTGGTCTGGAGCACGCCGGCGCGGGTCGAGCCGATGCCCTTGGCCCACGCGAGGGCGAGCTTCTTGGCCTGCTTCGACTTGTCCTGCGCCACGGCGATGAGGGCGGGCATGCCCTTCCCTTCGACGTAGAGGCGGCGGACCATGTGGCCGGGGCCCTTCGGGGCGACCATGATGCAGTCGACGTCCTTCGGGAGCTTGATCAGGCCGAAATGGACGGCGAGGCCGTGCGAGAACAGCAGGCACTTGCCCTTGGTGAGGTTGGGGGCGATGTCCTGCTCGTAGACCCCGGCCTGCTTCATGTCGGGCAGACCGACCATGATGACATCGGCGCGGCGGACGGCCTCGGCGGTGTCGACGACCTCGAAGCCCTTCTCCTCGGCCACGGCGCGGGACTTGGAACCGGGATACAGGCCGATGATGACCTTGCAGCCGCTGTCCTTGAGGTTCAGCGCGTGGGCATGGCCCTGGGACCCGAAGCCGAGGACGGCGAGGGTCTTGTTCTTGAAGACGCCGAGATCGGCGGCGGAGTCGGTGTAGACTTTGGCAGGCATGGTGAGAAAGGGTTTCGTGTTTCGGGTTTAGGGTTTCGTATTGGAGAAGCGGTGGCCAGCGAGGCGTGGGCGCCCCTCAGCGGCTGAGGGCCAGCTTGCCCGTGCGGGCAAGGTCGATGATGCCGAACTGGGCGACGAGCTCGAGGAACGCGGTGGTCTTCCCGCAGTCGCCCGTGATCTCGATGATGACGTCCTCCTTGGCCACGTTGATGATCTTGGCCCGGAAGATGTCGCAGATCTGGAGGATCTCGGCGCGGGTCCGGCCATCAGCCTTGACCTTGACGAGGATGAGCTCGCGCTCGACGGCCTGGCCGGCGGTGTAGTCGATCACATCGACCACGTTGACCAGTTTGCGCAGTTGCTTGGTGATCTGGTCGAGCGTCTCGTCGTCGCCGCGCACGATCGTGGTGATGCGGGAGAGCGCCGGGTCGTGGGTGGGCGCCACATTGAGCGAATCGATGTTGAAACCACGGCCGCTGAACATGCCGGCCACGCGCGCCAGAACACCGAACTTGTTTTCAACGAGAGCGGAAAGCGTGTGTCGCATGATGCGTGGCGTGGATGCGGGTGACGTGGCGCGGATGGGTCTGGGCGGGAGACGGTGAGGCGGTCGCCGGAGGCCGGCAGCCGGAAATGGACTGCGCATGTGAACCGACGCCCCCGCCCGTGGTCAATGCCGATTCGAGGTGCCGCGCCGCCGTCGCAGCGCGCCGCGCACCAGCCGCGCCGCCTGGAACGGGCCCGGCGGGACAGCGGCTGTGCCGCTCACGCCTCCGCCGGCCGCTCCGTATTCGGAGCCGGCGCCGCCGCTTCCGCGCCCGCCGCCGCTTCCGCGGCCGCTGGAGCGACCTCCGGCGTCTTCTTCGGCTCGCCCACCAGCACACCGAGCTGCTGCTGCACCTTCACGAAGAACTCCGGCGTGAGGTCGCCCACCGGCACCTCGTAGAGCTGTTTGGTCTTCGCGTGCTCGTAGAGCCGGCGCGCGCGGTCGGCCGTGAGGCCCTTCGGGCGCAGGAGCTTCTTGCGCTCCAGCATGAGCGCGAGGAACTGCACCAGCGGCGTGTTCTCCGCGCTCAGTTCGACCGCCGGATCGCACAAGGTCGTGAACAGGCTCTCGGCGCCGAGCTTGAGGTTGCGCTCGGGGTTCTCCTCCTTCGCCCGCGGCTTGAACACGTGCACCCAGCGGCAGATCGTGTGCTCCGGCGCGGCGAACTGCGGCTCCGCCGTCGCCAGCACGTCCCACCGCACCACCGCCCCGGCCGCGTCGTGTCCGAGAAAACAAACCACGCGGTCGCCCTCCTGGAAGGCCGCGCCGGTCACGGCACACTGCGTCGCGCTGGGCTGGAGGATGAGATCCATGGAAATTTGTTTACTTCGCCCGGAGCGCGAAGCTAGCTCAAATCCAGTTTGAGCACAGGTCGTCTCATCGCCGTCGGGGACATTCACGGTTGCGCCGTCGAATTCGCCGAACTCCTCGACAAGCTGCAGCTCCGGCGCGGCGACCGCCTCGTCCTGCTCGGCGATCTGGTCAACCGAGGCCCCGACTCGCGCCTGGTCCTCGACCTCGCCCGCTCGGCCCGCGCCCGGTGCCTGCTCGGCAACCACGAGCTGCGCCTGCTGCGCTCCCGCCGCCGCCCCGACCCGGCCCCGCTGCGCGCGGAGGATCGCGCCACCATCGCGCTCCTGCGCCCCGCCGACTGGGACTTCCTCGCCGCGATGCCGCTCACGCACTTCGACGCGGACCTCAACACCGTCTTCGTCCACGGCGGATTCCTGCCCGGCCAGCCGTGGGAACACCAGCCCGCCGAGGTCGTCACCCGCATCCAGGTGGTCGATGCGCAGGGCCGGGCCCGCAAACGCACCGAGAGCCCCGGCGCGCCGCTGTGGGTGGATTTCTGGAGCGGCCCGCCCTTCGTCGTCTACGGCCACACCCCCCGCCCCGCCGTCCACAAGCTCAAGTGGTCGCTCGGTCTCGACACCGCCTGCGTCTACGGCGGCTACCTCTCCGCCTACATCCTGCCCGAACGCCGGCTTGTGCAGGTGAAGGCGAAGCGTCGTTATTGGAGCAACTCATGACCGACTCCCCGCTCGCCCGCGCCCTCCTGCTCGTCGTCGACCTGCAGCAACCGTTCCTTGCCGCGATCCCCGGCGCCGACGCCCTCGTGCGCCGCGCCTCGCTCGCGCTCGCCGCCGCCCGCGGCCTCGGCCTGCCCGTCGCGTTCACCGAGCAGGTGCCCGCCAAGCTCGGTCCCACCCGCCCCGAACTGCTGGCCCTGGCCGGCGGCCAGCCGGTCGTCTTCGCCAAGGATGCCTTCTCGGCCCTCGATTCCGCCGAGTTCACCGAATTTCTGGAGACGCAGAACATCGAGCACGTCCTGCTCGCCGGCATCGAGACGCCCATCTGCATCTACCAGACCGCGCTCGGCCTGCTCGGCACCGAGCGCCAGGTCACGCTGCTCACCGACACCCTCGGCGGCCGCCGGCCCGACGACGGCGCCGCCGCCCTCGCCTACCTCGCCCGCCAGGGCTGCCACCCGCTGCCCGTCGAGACCGTCTTCTACAGCCTGCTCGGGACCACGAAGCATCCGTTCTTCCGCGACTACACCAAGCTCGTGAAGCAGCACGCCTGAGCGCCGCCGCAACTGGCGCTCCACTCAGCCACCCGCGCTCGCCTTCCGCCACCGTCCACCGCCACCGCCCATGCCCCAGCTCACCGTCCAGGAACTCCGCGCGCTCAACCGCGCGGGCAACCCCACGTTTTCCGGCGTCTACGTGCTCCGCAAGGTCGCGCACAAGACGGCCAAGAACGACAACGCCTTCCTCTCCGTCGAGCTCGGCGACCGCACCGGGTCGTTCAATACGACGATCTTCGGCGACAACCCGGCGTTTCCCCTCCTCAAGGCCGGCGCCGAGGGCGCGGTCGTGCGCGTCGAGGGCAAGCTCGACTACTTCCAGGAACGCCTCTCGCCCAAGCTCACCCGCCTCGAGATCGTGCCCGAGGCAGAGCTCGCCGCCCAGCCCGAGCTGCTCGGCTCGCTCGTCGAGTCCGCGCCGGAGGACGCCGTGGCGCTCTGGACCGAGTTCCAATCGCACATCGCCGCCATCGCGCACCCCGAGCTGCGCACCACCGTGCAGGCGGTGTTCGAGGAGATCGGCGACAGCTTCCGCACCTCCTCGGCCGCCATCGCGATGCACCACGCCTACCGCGCCGGCCTGCTCGAGCACACCATCCACATGGCGCGCGCGGCCCGCGCGCTGCTCCCGCTGTACCCGGAGATCCATGCCGACCTCGCGCTCGCCGGCATCCTCCTGCACGACATCGGCAAGACCATCGAGTACGAGACCGGGCTGGCCATCCGCAAGAGCCGGCGCGGCATCCTCCAGGGCCATGTCGTGCTCGGCTACCAGCTCGCCCGCAAACACGGGCTCAAGCACAAGCTCCCCGCCGATCTCCTCGAGCGCCTCGAGCACATCATTCTCAGCCATCAGGGCGAGCTCGAGTGGGGCGCCGCCGTGATGGCCGCCACGCCCGAGGCCGTCTTCGTCTCCATGGTCGACAACCTCGATGCGAAGATGGGCATGGTGCAGCGCGCCCTGCGCAACGCCGGCGAGGCCGACGAGTTCTCCGAGTATCTCCCCGGCCTGAAGGCGCCCGTGCTCGTCCGCCCGCCGCAGGCGTGACCGGTGCGGCGACACTCCGCCGCTCGCCCGACCGGAGCATTGGTCCGGCGGCGCATCGCGCCCACCACGGCGCGGTGCCGCCCCGCGTCAGCCCTTCAGCTCCCCGTCGTCCTCCGCCGGCTCTCGTTCCGCCGGCGTATCCTTCGGCCCGAGCCAGCGTAGCCAGTTCTCACCGTTGAACAGCGGCAGCAGGCAGAGCAGCCCCACAAAGGTCAGGCCGAGCACCGCGTAACCGGTGGCGTCGTGGAAACTGCCGCCGATCGATTCGCTGCCATGGCTGTAGGCCCAGCCGGTGAGGAAGAAGCTGCGGAGCAGATTCGTCAGGATCGCCAGCCCCAGCGCCGCACCGATCAGCAGAATCTTCTTCCACCAGCGCTCGAGGAAAACCGCCGCCAGGAAGGTGCCGGTGAACAGGCAGGCCGTGAGCGAGCGCACGCCCGAGCAGGCGTCCTCCACGCCCACCCGCTGGTCGTCCGGCAGCAGCAGCGTGCTGCCTTCGCGGATCAACGGGTAGCCGAGCGTGTTGAAGACCAGGGTCACGATCTCCGCGATCTTGCGCTGGAGAAACAGGCTGAGCTGGTTCTCCACCGCTGTGACCAGCGGCGCCGAGATCACCCAGATCAGCGCCGGGAAGACGAACAGCGCGACCACCGCCAGCCGCGCATCCGCCCCGAGCGCCCGCCAACCGCTGGGCACCGGCCCGTCGCCCATCCGGCCCTGCGGCGTATTGAAATAGATCAGCCCGAGCAGCAGCCCGGCGAAGCCGATCGCCAGCGCCAGCGAGCCCGGCTGCGTCACACCCGCGCCCGCCCGGTACAGCGCGCCCAACAGGAAAAACACGCATCCCGCCGCCAGCACGGCGCCGAAGAACAGCGCCACCCCCCGCCGCCACCACACCGGCAGCGGGCTCTCGCCGGTCGCGCGCAGCGCCGCCTTGATCCGCGGCCACCGGTCCAGCACCACGAAGCCGACGAAGAACGGCACCAGCCAGCCGAACATGTATTCCGGCTTCAGCCGCCACCAGTGCATCTGGTCGAGCACGATCACGATCGCGAACACGCCGGCCACGCACAACGCGGCCACGAACTCGCCGGGGATCACGGTGCGGCGGCGTCGCAGAATTCGGGACATGGGGCCAGAGCAGAGCGACCGCCCCGGGGCGCCGCAAGGCCGAAGCGGCCGCGCTTCAGGTTCGGCGCCCGCCGCCGCCGCCCCGGCGCCGCGATCGCCCGCGTTTCCCGGCGGTCCCCGCCCCGCCTCCAATTGACACCCCGCCCGCACCACCCGTACCTTCCGCCACTTCGACATGCAGCACCTTCACGCCTACTGGCGCATGGAGTACATCGAGGCGCCCAAAGACGCCCCCGACGCCAACCCCTTCGCCTCCCTCCCCCAGCTCGGCGACGACCGCGCCGCCCTCATCGTCCACCGCGGCACGGCGCACTACATCGTCCTCAACCGTTTCCCGTACAACGCCGGCCACCTCCTCGTCGTCCCCTACCGCGAGGTCGCCGAACTCGAGGCCCTCACCTGCGCCGAGCGCGACGAACTCATGGCCCTGATCGTCTTCGCCAAACGCATCCTCCAGGCCGGCCTCAAGCCGGACGGCTTCAACATCGGTTTCAACCTCGGCGCCGCCGCCGGTGCCGGCATCCCCAAACACCTGCACGCCCACATCGTCCCCCGCTGGTCCGGCGACACCAACTTCATGCCCGTCGTCGGCCAGACGCGCGTGCTGCCGCAGTCGCTCGCCGCGATGTACGACCGCCTCCAGGCCGTCGCCCGCGAACTCACCGCCCACCAGCCCCCCGCCGCCTGACCCGCCGCCCCGCCGCTCGATGCCGACGAAAACGCTCAGTTTCCCCAACGCCCGCCACCTCCATCAGCTCTACTGCGGCCGCGCGACCAACCTCGCCCTCGTCGAGCAACAGCTCGGCGTCACCCTCGCCACCCGCGAGGAATGGCTGAAGATCGACGGCGAGGAGGCCGCCGTCGCCCGCGCCGAGGCGTTCTTCCGCTTTCTCGACCACAGCCGCGCGCAGGGCCTGGTCCTGCGCCAGCCCGACTTCGCCAAGTTCCTCGAGGACTTCGCCCGCGGCGAGGAGACCAAGCTGCGCGCCCTGCTCGACGAGCCCCTCGTGATCGCCACCAGCCGCCGCAGCATCGTCCCCAAGACCATCGGACAGAAGCTCTACCTCCAGGCGATCCAGGCCAACCCCGTCGTCTTCGGCATCGGCCCGGCCGGCACCGGCAAGACCTACCTCGCCGTCGCCTCCGCCATCTCCGCCCTGCTCAAGAACCAGGTGCAGAAGATCATCCTCGCCCGCCCCGCCGTCGAGGCCGGCGAGACCCTCGGTTTCCTCCCCGGCGACCTGCGCGAGAAGATCCTGCCCTACCTGCGCCCGCTCTACGACGCCATGCACGACATGCTCGACCGCGAGGATGTCGCCAAACTCATGGAACGCGGCGCCATCGAGATCGCCCCGCTCGCCTACATGCGCGGGCGCACCCTCTCGAACTGCTTCGCCATCCTCGACGAGGCCCAGAACACCACGCCCGAGCAGATGAAGATGTTCCTCACCCGCCTCGGCGAGGAGTCGCGCATGGTCATCACCGGCGACATCACCCAGATCGACCTGCCCCGCTCCAAGCAGTCCGGCCTCGCCCAGGCCCCGAAGATCCTCGCCGGCATCAAGGGCCTCGAGTTCCACCACTTCACCGGCAGCGATGTCGTGCGCCACCCGCTCGTCCAGCGCATCATCGAAGCCTACGAACGGCACCAGAACAGCGCCGGTTGAGGGCCGCCGGGGCCGCCCCGGTTCCCGCCCGGGGCTCCTCCCCTAGCCATCCGCCTCTGCGCTCGACCCCGCCCCCGCCACCGCCAATTATCCCGCCCCTCGACCGATGAACTGGCTCGCCCGCATCCTCCGACCGCCGGCCCCGGCGGCGTCCACCGCCCGTCCCGGCGAAGCTTCGGCCGTCCTGCGTTTCCTCGAGTCCAGCCGCCTCGTCGCCGGCGCCATCCTCGTCGCCACCGTGCTGGCCATCGTCGCCGTCAGCTACATCGGCGTCTCCCCCGTCGCCCTGCCGCTGCAGGAGAACCAGCTGGCCAGCGTGCGCATCGTCGCCGCCGATACATTCACCTACGTCAGCCAGCTCCACACCCGCCAGGCCCGCGACGAGGCCGCCCTGCGCGTCCCGCCGGTCTTCCGCGTCGAACTCGCCCCCTACGAGCAGTTCGCCACCCACCTGCACGAGTTCGCCGCCGAACTCGACCGCTTCGAGCAACAGCACCTCCCCGCCAGCCAGGCCGCCCGCGTCGAGGCCCTGCGCGAACACGCCGGCGCCCTCGAGGTCCTCGTCGGGGCCTTCAACCTCCGCGGTCCCTACCATGTGGAGACCGACGACATCGCCGCCCTGCTCCGGCTCGGCCCCGCCCGGATCCGCCTGCCGCTCTTCGAGGCGGGCCTGTCCACCCTCCACACGCTCTATCGGGAGGGCATCTACGACAACGACCAGAACCTCGTCGCCGCCGCCAACGGCGCGATGACCGCCTACCAGGTCCGCGGCACCGACGGTGCCATCCTTCCGGCCCGGGTCCAGTCCCGCGAGGAGGCGCTCACCTTCCTGCGCGTCAGCCTCGCCGGCGAGGGCCTCGGCCGCGAGGCCTCCGCGGCGCTCTTCCGCCTCTTCCGCAACGGTCTCACCGCCAACCTCGTCTTCGACTCCGCCGCCACCGGCGTGCAACGGGCCCGCGCCGCCGCCGCCCAGGACGCCGTGGTCGTCACCGTCCAGAAGGGACAGGTGCTGGTCGACCCGGGCATGCGCATCACCCCGGACCAGTACGAGATGCTCGCCGCCCATCGGCAGTTCCTCCTCGGGCAGGGCGGCGTGCAGGTCTCCGGTTATCTGCAACTCTTCGGCCGGATGCTCCTCGTGCTGGCGATGGTGCTGGCGGCCGTGCTCTACATCCGCCTCGAGGACCGCCTCTCGCTCACCAGCAACAGCCGCCTCGGCCTGCTCGCCCTGGTCATCATCCTCAACCTCTGCCTGGTGCGCGTCGTGTTCGAACTCGGCGAACTGGGCGTCTTCGTCCGCCATCCCGATCTCGCCGCCGTCCTGCCCTACCTCGCGCCGACCGCCCTCGCCCCGCTCATCGTCGCGGTCCTGCTCGGCACCGGTCCGGCCATCATGATGGCATTGGTCGTCTCGCTCTTCACCGGGGTGATCTGCGGCAACCGCCTCGACATCCTCGTGGTCTCCTTCTTCGCCTCGATGGTCGGCATCTTCGCCTGCCGGCGCGTGCGCCAACGCGGCCGCGTCATCCGCGCCGGGTTCCTCTCCGGCCTCTCCGTCGCCGGTTTCGCCCTCCTGCTCGGCGCGGCCGACAACATCGGCACCGGCAACCGCGACGCCGTGGTCATCGTGCTGCGCCAGATGGGGGTCGGTCTCGGCGTCGGGCTGTTCACCGGCATGGCCGTCGTCGGCCTGCTGCCGCTGCTGGAGATGCTCTTCCGCCGCACCACCGACATCACCCTGCTCGAGCTCACCGACTACAACCACCCGCTGCTCAGCCGGCTCCAGCTCGAGGCGCCCGGGACCTATCACCACAGCCTCATGGTCGCCAACCTCGCCGAGAACGCCGCCCAGGCCCTCGGCGCCAACCCGCTGGTCTGCCGCGTGTGCGCACTCTTCCACGACATCGGCAAGACCGCCCAGCCCGAGTACTTCACCGAGAACCAGCGCGACCGCGCCAACCCGCACGACGACTGCAGCCCCC
>DAOOFR010000011.1:0-37105 GCA_035415285.1 Opitutaceae bacterium | reverse complement strand
GCCTCGCGGGCGCTCAGCCGCGGAAGAGCGCGCCGGCCTTGCGGCCGAGGAGCACGCCCAGGGCGACGATCGTGAGCGCGAGGAAGGCCATCGCCCAGGTGCCGAGCGCGGAGGCGAGATACCGGCCGTCGCCGAGAAGTTGGAACAACTCGTAGATCGCCTTCGTGATCGGGAAATAGGCGGCCTTCTGCGCGAGGATGATCGAGTCGGAGACCTCGAGCATCGCGAAGGCGAAGGCGAGCAGGCCGCCGGCGACGAGGTTGGCGGCGATGAGCGGCAGCGTGATCCGCCGCAGCGCGCGCCAGGCCGTGGCCCCGAGGCTCTGCGCCGCCTCCTCGAGCGTGACGCTGGTCTGCTGGAGCCCGGCCACCGCGGCGCGGACAACGTAGGGCAGGCGGCGCACGGCGTAGGCGATCACGAGGAGCAGCGTGGGATTCTCGACCGGGTCGAGCGCGGCGAAGAAGCGACCCTCGCGCGTCATCGCCAGATAGCCGAAAGCCAGCACCAGTCCGGGCACGGCGAGCGGCACCATCGCGATCGCATCGAGGAGTTGGCGACCGGGCAGGCGGCTGCGGACGACGACCCACGCGATCGCGACGCCCAGGACGAGGTCGAGCATGGTGGCGAGGGCGGCGTAGCGCAGGCTGTTGCCGATGGCGGGCACGGTGAGGTCGTGGCCGAGCGCGAGGCGGAAGTTCTCGAGCGTGAACTGCTCGGGCAGCAGCGTGCCGTACCAGTCGCGCGAACTCGCGACGAGCACGACGCCGAGGTGCGGCAGCACCGCGAGCAGCAGCACGGCGACGAAAAAGAAGGAGACGGGCAACGCGCGCCACAAGGGCAGGCGGCGGGCGGCGGAGGCGGCGGTGGCGCGCGCCATCATCGCGTGGCCGGTGCGGCCGAAGATGCCGCGGCCGACGGCGTAGAACAGCGTGCTCAGGATGAGCAGCAGGGCGACGAGCGCGTACGGCGCCGGGTTGCCCGTCATCTCCTTGAGCAGCGCGAAGACCTGCACGGAGGCGAGCCGGTCGTAGTCGAAGACCAACGGCACGCCGAGTTCGGTGAACGACCAGATGAAGACGATGGTGCCGCCGGCGAAGAGCCCCGGGCGGATGAGCGGCAGGGTGATGCGGCGGAAACGCCGCCAGCCCGTGCAGCCGAGGTTGGCGGCGGCTTCCTCCATCGCGGGGTCGACGTTGGCCAGGGCGGAGACGGCGTTGAGGAAGATGATCGGGTAGAGGTTGAGCGCCTCGACCAGCGCGATGCCCCAGAAGCGCCCGTGCGCGAGCCAGTCGACCGTGGCGCCGTGCGCGAGCAGACCGGCGTGCTGGAGCAACGCGTTGAGCGCGCCGTACTGCCCGAAGATCTGGCGCAGGCCGATCGCGCCGACGAATGGCGGCAGCACCAGGGGCACGAGGATGAGCGCGGTGAGGGCGGTCTTCCCGGGGAAACGGAAGCGGTCGGCGCAATAGGCGAGCGGCAGCCCGAGCGCGAAGGCGAAGACCGTGGTGACGCAGGCCAGCAGGAACGAGTTGACCAGTCCCTCGCGATAGAGCGGGTGCGCGAGCAACGCGCCGAGGTGTGCGAGCGTGAATCCACCGTCGGCGTCGAGGAAGCCGCCCTGCACGATCTGGGCGACCGGCCAGATGATGAACGCGCCGAAGAACGCGAGGGTGCCGAGGAAGACGAGGCTGGCGAGCCAGCGGGACATGCGCGGGCAGTGTCTGCGCGATGCCCGTTTGCGCCAAGGGCAAACTGGCGGCCGCGGGTGGCGAGCCGCGGCCCCGCGGCCGCCCTCCCGGGACCGCCCGCAGCGCAAGAAAGGCGTCCCTGCAAACGCACACTTTTTTGTTCCGATCGGAACAAAAAAGTGTGCGTTTGGCCGGGAAGGGAGGGGGCGCAGGGGGGGCCACGCGGGGGCGGGCGACCCGTGTGGCGCGGGGACGGGCGGTCAGTGGAGCGCGGAGGCGGCGCGGCGCAGCGCGGCGCGGTCGGTCTTGCCGGCGGGCGTGCGGGGCCAGGTGGCGAGGGGACACCAGCGGCGGGGAAGTTTGTGCGGGCTGAGCGCGGCGCGCAGCATCCGCTCGACGGCGGCGAGATCGGGGGCGTCGGCGGCGGGGAAAACGGCGGCGACGCACTCGCCCCAGCGCGGGTCGGGCAGGCCGAGCACGAGCACCTCGGAGAAGGCGCCGGTGGCGCGCAGCGCCGCCTCGATCTCGGCGGGGTGCACCTTCTCGCCGCCGGTGTTGATCGCCGCGTCGGCGCGGCCGACGACCTGGAGGTTTCCGGCGGAGTCGAGCCGGCCGAGGTCCTCGGTGCGGAACGGGCCCGGCGGGCGCGGGTCGGGCCAGTAGCCGAGGAAGAGGGAGGTGGCGGCGGCCTCGATCCGGCCGAGCGCGCCGGGCGGCAGGGGCGCCGCTGTGTCCGGATCAAGGATGCGGAGGGCGGCGTGGGGGAGCGGGCGCAGCCCTTCGGCGCCGGCGAGGAAGGCGGCGGGCGGCTGGACGGCGAGGGCGGCGGCGAACTCGCTCGCGCCGTAGGAGACGGCGAGGGGCAGGCGCGCGGCGCGGGCGCGCTCGAGCAGCGCGGCGCCGGCGGGGGCGCCGCCGAGGAGGATCAGGGCGAAGCCGCGCAGCCAGCCGCAGGCGGCGGGCTCTCCGAGCAGGCGCTGCAGTTGGGCGGGCACCAGCGAGAGCATCCAGCCGCCGGCGACGGAGGGAAGCGCCGGGCACCGGCCGGCGGCGACCGTGTGCCAGTCGGCGAGGAGGAGCTCGCCGCCGGTGGCGAGGGCGCGGACGAGTTGCTGGAAGCCGCCGATGTGGTGCAGCGGCAGCAGGCAGAGGCTGTTGAGCGGCGCGCCGCCGGTGAAGGACTGGAGGGCGAGGGCGGCGGCCTCGAGCGTATCGGGCGTGTGGGTGGCGAAACGCAGCGCGCCGCCGGAGCCGCCGGTGGCGACGAGGAGGCGGGGCGGGGCACCGGCGGCGCCGGCGGGCGCTCGGCGCAGGCGCTCGGCGGTGGCGCGTTCGGCGGCGGTCCAGTGCGGGTGGCAGAGGAGGACGTCGCGCCCCGCGACGAGGGCGGCGATGGCGTGTGCGGCGTAGGCGAGCGGGTCGGGCGCGTCGATCGCGAGCGGGGCGCCGGCGGGGCTGGCGGCCGCGGCGAGTGCGGCGGCGGCGCGGGCGGCGTGGTCCCGCCAGTCCGCCCCGGTATCCGCGGAGCGGACCGCGGGCGTGGTCAGGCGGCGGGCGGCACAGGCGAGGAGAGTTCCCATAGGGGGGGCGGGGCGAGGCGCGCGAGCCACTTGGTCGCGAGGGAGGGGCCGGGGTCGGGGAGGTTCAGGCGCTCGTCGGCGAAGCAGCCGATGGTGCCGAAGCCGAGCGCGCGGCCGGCCAGGTTGGCGCGGGCGGCGACCTGGAGGGCGGCGCGGGCGCCGACCGCGGTCTCGAGGGCGCTGGAGAACACCGCCTCGGCCTCGTAGTCGGCGAGCAATTTCAGGACTTGGCGCGGGCTGCCGGCGAGCGCGGGCTTGATGACGTAGATGCCCGGCCAGCCGAAATCGAGCCAGCGGTGGAGGTCGGCCTCGCGGGCGACGGATTCGTCGAGGGCGAGGCGGGTGGCGAACTCGGTCGCGAGTTCGATCACTGGTTGTTCGCGGCCGACGGGGAGCGGTTGCTCGATGAACTCGATCGGGCGCCCCTCGCAGGCTTCGAGCCAGAGGCGGGTCTCGGCGAGGTCCCAGGCGCCGTTGGCGTCGAGCCGGAGGCGGCCGCCGGCGGGGAGCGCGGCGCACACGCGGGGCAGCAGGGCGCGTTCGGCGGCCGCGTCGCCGACTCCGACCTTCCACTTCATGGTGGTGAAGCCGCGGGTGGCGGCGCGGGTGGCGGCCTCGGCGGCGGTCGGACCGGCGGGGAGGAGTGCGGCGAGCGGAAGTTGGCGCACGGGCATGGGATCGTGGGGCCGCTGGAGGGCGTCCCAGGCGGTCTCCAGCGCGAAGCGGCAACAGGGCAGAGCGGCGGGGACTTCGCGGACCACGGCTTCGTCGAACGCGGCGGGCAGGCGGGCGCAGAAGGCGAGCGCGGCCGCGAGCGTCTCGCTGCCCCAGGCGGGCAGGGGGGCGATCTCGCCGAGGGCGGAGCGGCCGGTCTCGGCGGTGAGGCGCACGAGCACGCCCTCGCGCCCGGGCCACACGCCGTGGGCGGTGACCAGCGGCTGGCGGAAGGCGGCGCGGTAGGTGCGGTATTCGAAGCGGACGGGCATCGGGGACGGGCGCGGGAGCAGACTGGCCCGGTTTCGGGCGGAAATGAAGGACGAACCGTGGGCGCGGCGGCGGGCGCCCGGGGGGCGTTCTTTTCGGCTATTGCCGCCCGTGGGGCGGGAGCTACGTTCGCGCCACATGAAGTCGTTTTTCGCGAGTTTCTTCGGCGCACTGACGGCGCTGGTCGTGTTCGTCTTCGGCGGGATGTTCCTGATGTTCGTCGGCATCGTGATGCTGGCGGCGCTCGGCGAGCAGCAGCCGCCGCAGCAGCACGTCGAGAAAGGCTCCTTCCTCGTGCTCGACCTGAACACGAACCTCACCGACGCGCCCTCGCCGTTCGAGGGCGGCGGCAAACTGGCGGGGTTGCTCGGTGCGGACGGCAACCGGCTGCAGCTGCGCCTGGTGCTCGAGGCCCTGCAGCGGGCGCAGGCGGACGGGCGGATCCGCGGCCTGCTGCTCACCGGCAACCTGCAGCCGCAGGACTACGGCAGCGGCTATGCGGCGCTGCGCGAAGTGCGGCGGGCGGTGGAGGCGTTCCGCAGCTCCGGCAAGCCGGTGGTCGCCTATGCGGAGAATCTGGACACCCGGAACTACTACCTGATGTCGGCGGCGTCGGAGGTGGTGCTGCATCCGTTCGGCCTGGTGTGGATGCCCGGTCTGGCGTCCGAGCCGGTGTTCCTGGCCGGCACGCTCGAGAAGCTCGGCGTGGGGGTGCAGGTGACACGCTCCGGGCGCTACAAGAGCTATGCCGAGACGTATGTGCGGCGCGATTTCAGCCCGGAGGCCCGCGAGGCCACGCAGAAGCTGCTCGACGATGTGTGGAGCGAGCTGCGCGCGGAGGTGGCGCAGTCGCGCAAGCTCGCCCCGGAGCAGTTGCAGGCCCTTGTCGAGCAACCGCAGGCCCAAGTGGGCGCGGTGGCGGTGGAGAACGGGCTGGTCGACCGCACGGCCTACTGGGACGAGGTGCTGGCGGACCTCAAGGCCCGCACCGACGCCGAGGACGAGCACACGTTCAAGCAGGTCGGCCTGCGCGCCTATGTGAAGGCGCTCGCGCCGAGACATCACACGGGCGGCACGATCGCGGTCGTGTACGCCGAAGGGGTGATCGTCGACGGCGAAGGCCAGGAGGAGGGCGAGGTCGGCGGCGACCGTTTCGCCCGGGAACTGCGCCAGCTGCGGCAGGACGAGAAGGTGAAGGCGGTGGTGCTGCGGGTGAACAGCCCCGGCGGCAGCGCCAACGCCAGCGAGGTGATCCAGCGCGAGCTGCGCCTGCTGCAGGCGCAGAAGCCGGTGGTGGTGTCGATGGGCAGCGTGGCCGCATCCGGTGGATACTGGATCTCGGCCTACGCCGACCGCATCTTCGCCGAGCCGAGCACGATCACCGGCTCGATCGGGGTGATCGGGATGCTGTTCAACGTGAAGGAGCTTTCGCAGAAGGTCGGCGTGTCGTTCGACGTGGTGAAGACGGGCAAGTTCGCCGACACCGAGACGCTCTCGCGGCCGAAGACCGAGGAGGAGCTGCGCGCGATCCAGTCGGTGGTGGACTGGCTCTACGAGTCGTTCATCGAGCGCGTGGCCCAGGGCCGGAAGCTGGACACCGCGAGGGTGCGCGAGATTGCGGAGGGCCGCGTGTGGTCGGGCAGCGACGCCAAACGGCTGGGCCTGATCGACGAGTTCGGCGGGCTGGAGGCGGCGATCGACCATGCGGCGCAGCGGGCGCAACTGGGCCGGACCTACCGGCTGCAGGAGTATCCGCGGAAGCGGGAGCTGGGCGAGATCCTCCAGGAGTTCTTCGAGGACTCCAGCGACTACCTGAGCCGGGGCCGGATCGAGGGCCGGATCCTGGGGCGGGTGCGCCGGGAGGTGCGCGCGCTCGAGCAGTACAACGATCCGCGCAACGTCTACCTCCGGCTGCCGGTCGAACTGCAGCTCAACTGAGCCGTCCCCCCTGTCACCTATGCACAAGGACACCGTTCTGCTCCACGACTGCCCGGCGACGGAGATCCCCGCCGGGACCCCGGCGGTGCTGCCGGCCGGGACGGAGGGCATCATCACCCAGACGCTCGGCGGCAGCGTGACCTTGCGCGCCCTCGGCACCCTCTACCGGATCGCGCCCGAGCAGGTCGGTGCGCTCAAGGGTTTCGCGCCGCCGGCCCCCGCGGCGGCGCCGGTGGCGCCGGTCGCCTTCGACGAGCGGGCGGTGTGGGCGGCGCTCAAGACGTGCTTCGATCCGGAGATTCCGCTCAACATCGTGGATCTCGGGCTGGTGTACGACCTCGCGGTCGAACCCGCCGAGGGCGGACGATGGAACGTGGCGGTCAAGATGACGCTGACCGCGCCGGGCTGCGGCATGGGGCCGGTGATCGCCGCGGATGCCCGGGCGAAGATCCTGGCGTTGCCGGGCGTGGCGGAGGCGGTGGTGCACATCGTGTGGGATCCGGCGTGGTCGCCCGAGATGATGTCGACCGAGGGCCGGCAGGTGCTGGGCTTGGAGTGACCCGCTGCGGCGGGAGACTGCCACCGGTCCGCAGCTACGGTGAGGCCTGCTCGTCGGCGAGGGCGCGCCGGAGCTCGGCTGCGCGGGCTTCGAGCACCGGATGAAGCGCCTGCAACTGCCCCAGCTGGCCGGCGCGGGCGGCCTCCTCCATCTCCGCGGCGACGGCGCGAAGCAGCACGCCGCCGAGGTTGGCCGCGGCACCCTTGAGCGCGTGGGCGTGGCGGGCGGCGCCGGCCGGGTCGTGCGACTCGAGGCTGGCGCGCAACTTCGCGAGGGTGGCGGGCAGATCCTCGAGGAATTTCCCGACAATCGTGCGGACAAGCGCCTCGTCGCCGAGGAGGCGGGCCGTGAGCGCGGCGCGATCGAAGACCACGGGCTCCTCGCGGGACGGCAAGGCCGGGCCGGGGTCCGCCCCCGCGGAACCGGCCACGTGTAGCCAGCGATCGAGCACGGCGCGGAGGGCGTCGGCCAGGAGCGGCTTGCTGAGGTAGTCGTCCATCCCGGCGGCGAGGCAGCGGTCGCGGTCGTCGGCGGTGGCGTGGGCCGTCATCGCGACGATGGGCACCTGCGGGCTGGTGCGGGCGTGCGGGTTGGCGCGGATGCGGCCGGTGGCGGCGAGCCCGTCGAGCTCGGGCATCTGCACGTCCATGAAGACGAGATCGTAGGCCTCCGCGGCGGTGGCGCGCACGGCGGCGGCGCCGTCGCCGGCGACGTC
Organism: Opitutaceae bacterium; assembly: GCA_035415285.1. GTDB lineage: Bacteria > Verrucomicrobiota > Verrucomicrobiia > Opitutales > Opitutaceae > CAJCBL01. The sequence continues at coordinate 29,641 of DAOOFR010000011.1, read as the reverse complement.
GACGCGGGTGAAGCCGAGTTTGCCGAGCAGGCCGAGGGCGACCTGCTGGTTGGTGGGGTTGTCCTCGGCGAGGAGGATACGATCGGGGTGGGCGCAGGCGGCGGCGGCGGCCGGGGCGGGCGCGGTGGCGAGATGGCCGAAGGCGGCGACGAGGCTGTCGAGCAGCTCGGTGGGGCGCAGGGGCTTGGCGAGGCAGGTGACGAAGAGGTGGCGGCGATCCTCGGGGACGCTGCCGCGGCGGGACGGGGCGAAGAGGCCGACGAGCGGGGTGTAGCGAAACTCGGGATGCTCGTGGAGGCGCTCGGCGAGGGCGAGGCCGTCGGGGCCGGGCATCTGGAGGTCGACGAGGGCGGCGGCGAAGGCGGAGCCGGCGGCGTGGGTGGCGGCGAAGGCGGCGAGGGCGGCGGCGGTGTCGGCGGCCTCGGTGACGGCGGCGCCCCAGAGCGTGAGGCGGCGGCGGAGGGCGGCCCGGTGCGAGGCGTTGTCGTCGACGATGAGCAGGGGCACGCCCTGCAGGGGCGGGGCGGGCGGGGGCGGCTGGGCCGGGACGCCGAGCCGGGCGGTGAACCAGAACTCGGAGCCGGCGCCGGCGGCGCTCTCGACGCCGATCTCGCCGCCCATGAGGGTGGCGAGCTGGCGGCTGATCGCCAGGCCGAGGCCGGTGCCGCCGTATTTGCGGGTGGTCGACGCATCGACCTGGGAGAAGCTGCGGAAGAGCAGCCCCTGTTTTTCGGGCGGAATGCCGATGCCGGTGTCGCGCACAGAGAAGCGCAGGAGGATGGAACCGTCCGCGGTCGCGCCGGCGGAGACGCGGACGACGATCTCGCCGGTGGCGGTGAACTTGATGGCGTTGCCGGTGAGGTTGAGGAGGACTTGGCGGAGGCGGCCGGGGTCGCCGCGCAGGCGGGCCGGCACCTCGGGGTCGACGCTGCAGACCAGCTCGAGGCCCTTGTCGTGGGCACGGACGGCGAGCATCGCGGCGAAGCTGTCGAGCAGCGGCTGGAGTTCGAAGTCGAGCTGCTCGAGCTCGAGCTTGCCGGCCTCGATCTTGGAGAAGTCGAGGATGTCGGTGACGAGAGTGAGCAGGGCCTCGCCGCTGGCGCAGACGGTCTGGGCGTAGCTGCGCTGGGTGGCGTCGAGCGGGGTGTCGAGGAGGAGGTTGGCCATGCCGATCACGCCGTTCATGGGGGTGCGGATCTCGTGGCTCATGTTGGCGAGGAAGGCGCTCTTGGCGGAGCTGGCTGCCTGGGCGCGCTCGGTCATCTCGCGCAGGTGGCGGTTGGCGTCCTCGAGCTGGAGGAGGGCCTGGCGGAGACGGTCCTCGGCGAGCTTGCGGTCGGTGAGGTCGACGAAGTTGAGGATGAGGAAGGTCTGGTCCTGGAGTTCGAGGCGCTGGGCGGAGAAGAGGCCGTGGCGGAGTTCGCCGAGCTTGGTGCGCAGGGAGGTGTCGACCGCGGAGCCGTGGGTTTCGCGGGCGGTGCGGAGCTTGGCGGGGAGTTCGGGGTCGAGGGTGATGCCGAGTTCGGCGCCGGTGCGGCCGATGGCCTCGGCCTCGGAATAGCCGAGAACGCGCTGGAAGGCGGCGTTGACCTCGACCAGGCGCCACTCGTCGAGGGTGGCGATGGCCATGAGCGATTCGCTCAGGTTGAAGGCCTTCGAGAACTTCTCCTCGGAGAGCTTGGTGAGGGAGACATCGCGGGTGACGCCGAAGAGGGCGGCGCGGCCGTTCCAGTGCCCGCGGACGATGCGGGTCTCGACGGCGATGCGGTGGCCGGCGGCATCGACGATGGGCAGGGGGCTGGTCTCGGCGCGGCCGGCGAGGATCTGGCGCAGGACCCATTCGGCCTCGGCCCGGCAATCCGCCGGGTGGAGCTCGAGCAGGCTGCGCCCCAGGAGCGAGTCGGCGGAGTAGCCGAGCCGGGCGAGCACGGTGCGGTTGGCGGCGAGGATGCGCCCCTCGGTATCCAGAACCGTGAGGAACTCCCCCGAGTTGTCGAAGAAGCTGCGCAGGTTCTCCTCGCTGCGCGCGACGGCGAATTCGGCGGCGATGCGGTCGGTGATGTCGTGGACGATCGAGCAGAGCAGGGGCTGGCCGCGCAGCGAGATGGGGGTGCTGTAGACCTCGACGTCGCGTACGGAGCCGTCGGCCCGCCGGTGCTGGAAGCGGAAATGCTGCCGCTCGCGCCGGAGCACGGACGTCAGGCTGTCACGGATATGGTTGGACGGGAGGACGTTGATGTCCGAGATGCGCTTGCGGGCGAGCTCGCCCGGGGGCCAGCCGTAGAAGGCGACCGCGGCGGGGTTGGCCTCGACGATCGCGCCGTCGCGCGGATCGACGACGAGCATCATCGCGCTGTTGTTGGCGAAGAGGGAGCGATAACGGTTCTCGCTGTCCTGCAGCTCGGCGGTGCGGGCCCGGACCTCGGCCTCGAGCTGTTCGCGCCGGCGGCCGACGCTGGCGGTGAGGCCGACGAGGGCGGCGGTGACCAGCAGGCCGGTGGCGGCGCTGCCCGCGGCCGCGCGACGCGGATGGGCGGCGGCGAAGCCGGAGCCGGGGCGGGCGGCGAGCACCCAGGTGCGCCCGAGGAAAAAGAGGGGCGCGAGGGTGTCGCCGGGGTGCAGGGCGGTGTCGGCGGTCGCCGCGTCGTGTTCGTGCGTGGCAAGCAGCTGCGGCGCGGCGGCGGAGGCGTCGAAGAGCCGCAACGACACGAAATGCTCGTCGCCGCGGTCGAGGACGAGGCAGTGTTCGAGGATGGAGGGCAGCTCCAGGACGGCGACCGCGAAGCCGCGGAGTTCGCCGGCGCGGGGGGGGAAGACGGGTTGCACCGCGAGCAGGCCGGGGACGGAGCGATCGGTCTGGATGAGCCGGAGCGCGGGGGAGGCGGTCGGCAGGCGGGTCGCGGCGGCGAGGGCGAGGGTGGCGCGCCGCACCGGTTCGCTGCCGAGGTCGAGCCCGAGGGCGGCGGCGTTTGCGGCGGCGGGCACCGCGAGGGCGACGGGATAATGCCGGTTGGGTAATGGGGCTGTGGAGTCGGCGTCGGGGTGCACGCGGATGGTGAAGCCGGCGGCGCCGCGTTCCTGCATCGCGGCCTCGAAGGGGAGGCGCGCGGCGGCGGGCACGGCCGGGGCCCATTCGAAGGCACGGACGAGGGAATCGCGGGTGAGCGGGTCGGCGAAGGCGGCGAAGCGGGCCGGATCGGGCGCGGCCTCGCCCGCGCAGAACCGGGCCAGCGTGGCGAGATTGTTGCCGAGGGACTGGAGGGTGGCGCCGACGATCTCCATGTGCGCGGCGGCCTGGCGCGCGAAGTTCTCCTCGCGGGTGCCTCGCTCCTGCCGGTCCAACGCCAGCGCAGTCGGGAGGGTGACGGCGAGGCCGAGGGCGGCGACCAGGAACGGCTTGGCGCGCGTGGCCGCGGCGGAGGCGGGGCGGCGCAGGAGGCGCAGTCCCGCCAGGGCGAGGACCAGCAGCAGCGCCGTCCAGCCGATCATCGCCAGGCGCGACCGGGCGATGCGGCGTTGCCAGTCGGCGGCGGGCAGATCGATACCGACGACGAGCACGACCTGCCCGGAGGCGGGGTCGAGGACCGGGGCGAGGCCGGAGACGAAGACGCCGTATTCATCGGGGTAGGGGCCGTCGGCGATGGGGCGGCCGGTGTGGAAGAGCTCGAAGAGCTCCGCCTCGGGCTGGCGGTAGACGGTGCCCGGGGGCGAGGCCTGGGGGTCGTCGGCGGGGAGGTTTTCGGGCCCGAAGAACAGTTGGCCCTCGCGCAGCGCGAGGGTGTAGATGCTGCGTTGCCCGACGATGCGCCCGTAGGCGGTGAGTTGGGCGCGGAGGCGCTGGAACTCGGGTCGTTGGTGGTCGGAGGGGGCGAAGTCGAGGGCGGCGATCTGGGCCGCGTCGATGGTGTTGGCGAGGGCGGTGGCTTGGCGGACCACGGTGCGCCGCAGTTCCCGATCGGTGGCGCGGCCGGCCCAGTCGGCCGCGGCCCAGCCGGCGCCGAGCAGCGCGAGGACGGTGGCGACCTCGGCGAGCATGCGGCGCGAGAGGTGGCGGCGGCGCACCAGGAGGAGGGCGGCTCCGCTGGCCGCGGCGGCGGCGAGGGCGAACGGGCCCGCGAAGGGCAGGACCTCGGCGAGGGGGACGGGCCAGCTCAGGCCCAGCAGTTTGGCCCAGGCCGGCACGGCGCAAGCGGCGATCAAGCCGCCGAGGCGGCGATCGTGGACCCACTGGCGCGGGCGGCAGAGCATGGCCAGCCCGAGGCCCAGGGCGGCGGCGCCGGCGGCGAAGAGCAGGTAATCCGCGGAGGACAAGATGGCGGTGGCCGGCACGGTGCGAAGTGGGTGGGTGATGGGGCGCGGTGCGCTGTTTCCCTATCGGCCCGCTCGTTCCGGGGTTTACCGGGGAAAACGTTGCGGCGGGAGTGGGCCTTGGCCGGCGAGTCGGAGCCAGCCGGGGCGGGGTGTCGTGTCGCCACCCACGTCGGACCGGGTGAAGCGGCTCAGGTCCGTGGCTCGGCGGCCCGGGCGGGCAAGGCGAAGTAGAAGGTGGCACCCGCGCCGGGGGCGCTTTCGGCCCAGATCCGTCCGCCGTGGCGCAGGATGATGCGCTTGGCGTTGGCCAGACCGATACCGGTGCCCTCGAAGTCGCGGGTGTGGTGCAGCCGCTGGAAGACGCCGAAGAGTTTGGCGGCATACTTCGGGTCGAAGCCGGCGCCGTTGTCGCGGACGAAGACGACGTGCTCGCCGGGGTGCCCGGGCGGGGCGGCCGGCGTGCCGATCTCGATGATCGCCGGTTGGCGGTGGCGGGTGAACTTCACCGCGTTGCTGAGGAGGTTGGCCAGAACCTGGCGCAGCAGCGCGGGATCGGCGACGACGTTGGGCAGCGGGCCGACCTTCCATTCGATGAGCCGGTCCTCGCACTCGGGGCGCAGCTCGGCGATGACCTGGGTGACGAGCGCGGCGACGGAGACCTGCTCGCTCTTGAAATCGGCGCGGCTGAGGCGGGCGAAGGTCAGGAGACTGTCGATGAGCTGGCTGAGCCGGATGGTCTCGGCGGCGATGATCTGGAAGAAGCGTCGGCTCTCGGCGTCGAGGGTGTCGCGGTTGCGGCGGCGCAGGAGGTCGACGAAGCCGTTGATGTTGCGCAGCGGGGCGCGGAGGTCGTGGGAGATTGAGTACGAGAAGGACTCGAGCTCCTGGTTGTTGGCGACGAGCTGCTGGTTGGCGCGCACGAGCGCCTCGGTGCGCTCGGCGACCCGGCGTTCGAGTTCGGCGCTGAGTTGCCGGAAACTCTCCTCGCTGGTGCGGAGCCGCTCGGCCTGCCGGAGGGTGGCGTCCATGTTGGCGGCGAGCTGGCGGTTGGCGTCGTTGAGCTCCTTGGTGCGCCGGGCGACGAGCCGTTCGAGAAGGGCCTTCTCGCGGCGCTCGTGCCAGCCGGCGTACCAGACGAGCAGCGCGAGGAACGCGAGGGTGGCGACGGCGTAGGCGGCGTACGCGGCCGGCGTGCGGAACCAGGGGGGCGCGATCGCGAGGGCCAGCTCGGTGACGGGCCCGGGGACGCCCCGGACGACGGGGCGCACCTGGAGCGTGTAGGCGCCCTCCTTGAGCCGGTTGAAGGCGATCGTGCCGACGACCCCGGTGGAGACCCAGCTGTCGCTGGCCCCGGCGAGGCGGATCTCGAAGGTGACGGTCTGCGACGGCGCGGCCCCGACCGCCAGGAAATGCACGGCGATGGAGTTGTCGGCGAACGGCAGCCGCGGCAGCGCCGCCCGGGGCGCGAAGAGGGTGCGGTTGCGGTTGGTGAGCTGTATCCGGGTGATGAGTGCGCGGGGGGCGCTGCGCGACGGGGCGGGGATGTCCGGATCGTAGCGCAGGAGCTGGCGCCGCTCGTGGAGCCAGACCGGGCCGCCGGCGTCGGGGGTGAGGGAGACGGGGTGCAGGCCGGTGGGAAACGGGACGTCGAGCTCGTCGTAGTCGGCGCCCTGACGTGCGAACAGGCGGGGGGTGGCGGCGGTGCCGACCCATAGGATGCCGCGGGCGTCGAGGCAGGGGCGGCCGACGATCTCGAAGGTGTCGGGCAAGGCGCGATGAAACGCGGTGTCGGGGGCGAAGCGCCGCCCCTGCGCATCGAAGCGCAGGAGGGTGCCGCGGACGTTGGCGCGGAGCTCGCCCTCGAGCACGGTCAACTGGGCCCAGCCCCCCTCCAGGCCGGCGGCCGGCCCGAACACCTCGATGCGCGGGGTGCCGGCGGTGAGTTCGATCCGGGCCACCCGGGCGACGCCGAGCTCGGCCCAGAGGACGCCGTGGGCGTCGCGGATCGCGCCGTAGATGCTGCCGATCTCGGGGGCCGGGGTGGCGGCGACCTCGTAGCCGGTGCCCCGGGGGCGCAGCCAGCCGGCGGCCCCTTCCGCGACGAAGGCCCACCGGCCGTGTGCGTCGGGGGCGGTGCTCACGTGCGGGTTGACGAGGCCGGGCACGACGAGGCGCCAGGTGTCTTCGTCGCGGCGGTACAGGCCGCGGCGGCCGCTGGCGAGCAGCGCCCCCGTCTCGGTGGCGAGCTGGCCGAGGAACTCGTCGGGCGGGGTGTCGATCTCGAAGCGCAGGAGGCGGCCGTCGGCGTCGTAGATGCCGCGCTGGGCCTGGCCGTCGCTGATGAGCCACAGGCGGCCGGCGAAGCGGTAGGGCTGGGCGAAGATGAGCCCGGTGGAGACCATCGGCTCGTAGCGGGAGAGGCGGGCGGGGAACTCGACGCAGACGATGCCGTCGTTGAGAAGCCCCCACACCACTCCGGTGCCGGTGGCGAGGAGCCGGCTGACGCGCGCCAAGCGGTGGTCGAGCGTGCGGTCGAGGACCTGGACGGTGCGCAGCTGGCGGTCGAAGAAGACGATGCCGAGGTTGTCGACCGCGGCGGCGAAGAGGCCGTCGCCGGCCGGGCAGAGGTCGTTGATCCGGCTGCCGCCGGCGAGCGGGCCCCCGGCGGGCAGCGGCGAGCGGGCCCCCGCGTCGAAGAACTGGAGCCCGTGGCCGTTGGTGCCGACGACGTGGCGACCGTCGCCGAGCGCCAGACCGCAGGTGACGGTGTGGCTGACGTTGGTGTCGGCGGCGGCGATGACGGACTCCAGCCCGGCGGGGGTCTCGCGCCAGAGCGCGCCGTCGGATTTGTCGCTGAGGTAGATGGTGCCGCCGAGGTCGAAGGCGCGTTCGAGGTCGGCGATGCGTCCGGCGGTGCGCGGCGGCTCGCCGGGTTTCCAGGAGACGACTGCGCCGATGCCGCCGTACCAGTACCAGCGGTCGCCGGCCTTGACGACCGTGCTGGGCATCATCAGGGGATCGGGCGTGGGGGCGACGGCCGTGCGGCGGAGCGTGCCGTCGGCCTGGAAGTCGAGGCGGGCGATCGCGGAGGGGATGCCGGTGTAGAGGATGCCGTCGGCGTCGATGGCCACCTCGGTGGAGTGCGCGGCGGTATCGGCGCGATCGAGGCGGTGGAGTTCCCAGCGGACGCCGTCGCCGAGGGCGAGTTCGCGCCTGGCCAGCGCGAGGACCCGGCCGTCGGGCAGCAGCTGGAGGTCGGTCGGCGGCGAGCTCAGGCCCAGGGCCGCCGGGGAGCTGATCGCGAAGAAAGGGATACCGGCCTCGTTGAGGTCGGGCGGGGCCGGAGGCAGGGGCGAGGACTGGGCGCGGAGCGAGAGCGCCGCGACGACGGCCGTGAACGCGAAGAGGCGGCCCACGCGGTGGCGACGGGGCAGGGGCGCGAGGTGCGGCGGCTGGGACTGCATCGGGGGACGGGTCGGCGGCTGGTGCCGGTTCCGAACGGGAGGAGGTCGGGCGGCGGTGGGGAGGTTGGACCGGGGTTGCCTCGGCCGCGAGGAGAACCTCACCATGCGCGCATGCCCAACGAGGAATGGTTCGATGTCGTCGACGAAGCGGATCGCGTGGTCGGGGCGGCGCCGCGGCGCGAAGTGCATGCGCGCGGGCTGCTGCACCGCGCGGTGCATGCGCTGGTGCTCGACGGCGCCGGGCGCGTGCTGCTCCAGAAGCGCTCGGCCACGAAGGACACGTTCCCGCACTGCTGGGCGGCCTCGGCCTCCGGCCATGTCGACCGTGGCGAGGATTACGATACGGCGATGGTGCGCGAACTCGGCGAGGAGATCGGCGTGCGGGTGGCCGCCGTGCCGGAGCGGGTGTGCCGGATCGGGGCGTGCGAGGAGACGGGGCGGGAGTTCGTCTGGGTCTATCGCTGCCGGCACGACGGGCCGGTGCGCGGGCAGCCCGAGGAGGTGAGCGAGCTGGGCTGGTTCACGCCGGCCGAGATCGACGCGTGGGTGGCGGCGCGGCCGGAGGAGTTCGCACCGTCGTTCCTGCTGGTGTGGGCGCGGTGCCGGCCGGGGGTGTGAGGCGCCGGGGAGATCGCCCGCGAGACTTCGGGCCCGGGATACGGAGCCGGAGACTATGGCGGAGCCGACGTGCACGATGCCGGCTCTGTGTTGGGTGCATGCGATCTGGTTGGTGGTGGCTCCCCGTTGTTGTTTGCCGAGCGAACAGAATCCATCACCTTCCGGCCGGCTGCTGTTCTGCTGTCTTCTAGTCCATGTTCCCAGTACCTCCGAGGAGATCCGCGCCTTGAGCTCTTCCGCCCGCACTGCAACGACCAAGATTGTTCTACCGTACCTTCTGTTCTCCGGGCTGTGGATTCTGTTCTCGGATGGGATGCTGGAGCAGTTGGTTCCGGATCCCGCCGCCCGCACGCAATGGTCAATCTACAAGGGGTGGGTTTTTGTCGGGGTGACCGCGATGCTGCTCACCCTGTTGCTGCGCTGGGAGTTCTCCGCGCGCGAGCGGGCGCAGGCGTTGCTGCGCAGCAGCGAGGAGCGGTTGGCACGGCAGCAGGCGCTGCTTTCCGCTGTCGCTTCTGCGACTTCGGATGCGATCTACGTGAAGGATCCCGAGGGACGCTACCTGCTCTTCAATGAAGCCGCGGCTCGACTTGCCGGTTGCGCGATCGAGGAGGCCATCGGACGGGACGATACCGCCCTGTTTTCGCCGGAAGATGCGGCGCGGATCATCGCGCGCGACCGGGGCATCCTGGCCCAAACGGAGCCGCAGACCTACGAAGAAGCGATCACGATCGCGGGAGTGCCGCACATCTTTCTGTCAACGAAGGGGCCGGTTCGGGATGCTCAGGGGCGGTTGGTTGGGATTTTCGGGATTGCGCGAGACATCAGCGAGCGGAAACGGGCCGAGGCGGCCGTGCGTGAGCGGGAGGTGCTGTTGCGGCTCTTCGTCGAGCACGCGCCCGCCGCGATTGCGATGTTCGATCGGGAGATGCGGTACTTAGTTGCCAGCCGGCGCTGGCTTGACGACTACGGGCTCGGCGAACGGGACCTGCGTGGTCGTCCCCAATTCGATGTGCTCCCCTCGATCGGGGCGGAGTGGGAGCGGATGTACCAGCGTGCTCTGGCCGGCGAGGTGGTGACGCGGGATGACGCCCGGTTCAATGACTCCGATGGATCCACACGCTGGATGCGCTGGGAGGCGCGACCGTGGCACAGGAACGAGGATGAGATCGGTGGCGTTGTTGTGTTCAGCGAAGATACGACGGCGCGGAGGGCGGCGGCGGATCTGTTGCGGGAGAGCGAGTTGCGGTTCCGGTCCGTGGTCGAGAACGCGCCGGAGGCGATCTTCATCCAGACGCAGGGGCGATTCTCCTATCTGAACGAGCTCGCCGTGCGGCTGTTCGGTGCGGGGGCGGCAGGGGAGCTTCTCGGCCGGCCGGTGCTCGATTTCTTTGCCGAGGGACAGCGAGCACAGGTCGCGGCCCGCATCCGTCAGCTGAACGAAGGCCTGACGCCGGTTCCGGTGGCGGAGGAGATCTGCCTCCGGCTGGATCAGAAGACTGTGGAGGCCGAGGTCTCGGCGGTGCCTTTTCGTTTCAATGGAGAGCGGGGCGCGTTGGTCTTTGCCCGCCAGATCACGGTGCGCAAAGAGTCCGAGCGGATCATGGCCGAACAACTGTCCGAATTGCGCCGCTGGCACGCGGCCACGCTTGGGCGGGAGCATCGCGTGCTGGAGTTGAAGGCGGAGGTCAATCGCCTGCTTGCCGCCGGAAACCAGCCCCCGCGCTATTCCGTCGAGGCGGATCCGGAGCGAGCTTCGCAGGGATTCCGTCCCGCGGGCGGTAACCGGAGTGAAGCGACAAATCCGACAATCCCTTCCCCATGACCGCATTTCCTGCTGCGAGACCGCCTACCCGCGCTTGGTGGGCGAGCCCCCGTGCTGCACTCGTGACGGGGGGCACAGTGTTCCTGCTCGCGCTTGGTGTAGGCGCTTGGTTGGTCCTGTTGTACGAGCGTCATCTCCTGGCCGAAGAACGAGCCCAGGTCCAGAGCCGGGGCAACGGCCTCGGTGGGGTATTGACCTCGCTGATCAGCCGGCGCCAAGCGCTCGTGGACGGCTTGCATGCCTTTGTCGAGACACATGGGACCGACTCTGATGTTGCGGAACATTTCCAGGACTACGCCGCCGGGCTGCAGGCCAACGATTCCGTGGTCCGGACGATCCAGATTTTTCCGCGGCGGGGGCCGGTCTTGCTTTATCCCGCAGCGGCCAATGAAGCGTCCGCCGGGCGCACGCTGGCCGACCTGTTGCTCGACGAGCGGCCCGAAGTCCAGAGCGATGTCGCGCGCGCGGTCGAATCGGGTCGTTTGACCCTGAGCCAGCCCTATGAGCTCAGGCAGGGTGGGCTGGGTGTGGTGGCGCGGCAGGCTTTTTTCGCGGACCGGAGCTCGAAGGAATGCTTGTCGTGGTGCTCGACCTCGACCCCGTGCTCGAACGTGCCGGACTGACGATGGCGAGTGCAGAGCTGGAGTTGGCTTTGCAGGACGGCGCAGGGCGCATCTTCTTTGGTGAGGCAGGGGTCCTCAGCAAGAAGCCTGTCTTGTGCGAGGTGCCCCTTCCGGAGGGGCGGTGGATGATGGCGGCGGCCCCCGGGGCCGGATGGCTCGGGAATCGGGGGCTCGCACTGGGGGTGGCGTGGGCCGCGGCTGCACTCAGTGCATTTCTGCTGGCGTTGCTGAGCCACGGGGCCCTGCGGCGGCAGAACCGGCTCGCCGAAGCCGTGCGAGAGCGCACGCGGGAGCTTCAGGCCCGGAACGACGAGTTCCGGCTCGTCGCCGAGCAGGCTGAGTTGGCGCGCGCTGCCGCGGATGCCTCGGCGCACCACTTGCGCGAGGTGATGGGCCGAGTCAGTGACGGTTTTGCATCCATCGATCGGAACTGGATCTACACATACGTGAATCCCCGGCTGGCGGAGTTCGTCGGCCGCAAAGCAGAAGAACTGTTGGGCCACAGCATCTGGGCGATCTTCCCGGAAGCGGTGGGGACCCCGGTGTATGAGGCCTACCAGCGGGCGATGAAACAAGAGACGGCGAGCGAACTGGAACATTTCTACGCCCCGTTTCGCCGCTGGTTCATCCATCGATTCTATCCCTCCGCTTCCGGGCTTTCGGTTTTCACCCGCGAGATCTCGGAGCGCAAGAATGCGGAGTTGGCGCTGCGGGAGAGCGAGGCGCTTTCCCGCCGGATCGCGACACTCCTGCCGATCCCATTGTATTACGCGCGTTCCGATGGATCCCTTCTCTTTGTCAACGAGCGGTTCCTCCGGGTCTTCGGGCTCCGGGCCGAGGAGGTCGAATCGTTGGATACACTGTGGGGCCGGCTGATCCCCGCGGGATCGGGGAGGGAGGCGATCCTCGGGAAATGGGGCCGCGCAGTGGCGGAGGCAACGGCCAAAGGAACCGACATCGCCCCCGTGGAGTTCACGGCCACCTGCCGCGACGGTTCCCTTCTGCGCATCGAGGCCTCGGGAGCGGTGGTGGGCCCGGATCTCCTCGTGACGCTCAATGACATCACCGAACGCCGACGGATGGAGGACGCCACCAGCGCGGCGCAGGCGGAGACCCGGCGCTTGCTCGAGGAAGCGGAGGACTCGCGGCGTGCGTTGTTGAGTGTGATCGAGGATCAGAAGGCGACTGATGCAGCCCTCAGGGAGAGCGAACAACGCTATCGCAGCTTGGTCGAGACCTCGTCCGATTGGGTTTGGGAGGTGGATCATGAGGGGCGCTACACGTATGCGAGCGCGCGCTCGCAACAGGTGCTCGGGTTCGCCCCCAAGGACATCGTCGGGCACATTTGTTTCGATTTCATGCCGGAGGAGGAGGCTGCGCGGGTGCGTGCGGTTTTCGAGAAATTGGCTGCTGCGCGGCGGCCGATCGTCGCGTTTGAGAACATCAATCGTCATCGCGACGGGCACCTCGTGCCGATCGAGACCAGCGGCATTCCTGTGTATGGCGCCGATGGGGCACTGATCGGCTACCGGGGCATCGATCGTGACATCAGCGAGCGCCGGGCGGCCGAGAAGGCATTGCGGCTTCGCGACGCCGCCCTCCAGGCGGCGGCCAACGCGATCATCATCACCGATCGGGACGGGTGCATTGAGTGGGCCAACCCCGCGTTCTCCGTTCTCAGCGGCTGGCCGGGTGAGGAGGCCCGGGGCAAGAACCCGCGCGATCTTGTTCGTTCGGGAGAACACGATTCCTCCTTCTATCAGGAGATGTGGGACACCATCCTGTCCGGGCGGGTGTGGCGCGGGGAGGTCATCAACCGCCGGAAGGACCAGTCCTTGCGGACCGAGGAGATGACGATCACCCCTGTGCGCGATGCCACCGGCGAGATAAGCCATTTTATCGCGATCAAACAGGACGTCACCGAGCGCAAAGCCATGGAGGCGCACGCGCGGCAAGGCCAGCGCATGGAGGCAATCGGCTCCCTTGCCGGCGGCATCGCCCACGATCTCAACAACATCCTCGCGCCGACGTTGATGGTCACCGAGATCCTCAAGCAGAAACTCGACGATGAAGCCGATCGCGAGTTGCTCTCGATGCTGCAAGTGAGTGCCCGACGCGGAGCCGAAATCATCAAGCAACTGCTGACGTTCAGTCGCGGGCTCGAAGGCGAAAAAGTGGCGGTGCAACCGCGCCACATCCTAAAAGACATGGTGTTGATGATGCGGGAGACCTTCCCTCGCGACATCGAACTCCGCCAGCGCCTCGACGGGGAGTTGTGGACGGTGCTCGCCGATCCCACCCAGTTGCACCAAGTGGTGCTGAATCTGTGTGTGAATGCCCGCGATGCCATGCCTGACGGCGGAGTCTTGACGGTCACGGCCAACAACCGCGCTTTGCGCGATGCGGATCCCGAGCTTCCTCCGGGGGCCGCGCCGGGTCGCTTCGTGCTGATCGAAGTGCGTGACACCGGACAGGGGATACCCGTGGCCATTCGCCATCGCATCTTCGATCCGTTTTTCACCACCAAACCGATCGGCCAGGGCACCGGGTTGGGTTTGGCGACGGTCATGGGCATTGTCCGCGCGCACGGAGGTTTCATCGGACTGGAATCGGAGACGGGCAAAGGCACCGCGTTCAGGGTGTTCCTCCCCGCGTCGACGACGGTTGCCGCTGAGACGGTGAGCGAGCGTCCCGCTCCGCAGCCGAGGGGAGCCGGCCAACTCATCCTGCTTGTCGACGATGAACGCAATGTGCGGGAAGCCACGGGCAAGGCGCTGGAGCACAAGGGCTTCCGGGTCCTGAAGGCGCAGCATGGCGAGGAAGCCTTGAATCTGTATTTCAAGTACCGTGCGGAGGTCGCGCTCGTCGTCATCGATCTCATGATGCCGGTCATGGGTGGCGTTGCTTTCATCAAGGCCCTGCGGGGACTCGACGCGCAACTTCCCGTGTTGGTCGCCACTGGACTATTGGAGTCGGAAATGCGCAAAGATCTGGCGGGTATCGGGGTCGACACGGTTCTCGAGAAGCCGCTGGAGCGGGACGTTCTATTGGAGGCGATCCAGGCTCACCTGTCGCGCGGCTGAGCCTTGGCGCTGCGCGCCCTGTCAGGGCAACCCTGACAGGGCGGCGTCCGCACATTTCCCCGAACATTTTGCGGCGGGGCGGGCGATAGCAGAGGCCGCACTCCAGCGGCATCGACGCCGCCTACTCCCCCCCCGCCCGGGGGCGGATCACGCCAACTCCTCCGTTTGCCTCCTGTATGCCGTCTTCCGCAACCCACAGTCTCTTCGGCCCCCGTGAAGCAGCAGCGCGTTTTCTCACCTTCACGCTTGGGCCCACGCTCTACGGCGTTCGCGTCCTTCAGGTCCGTGAGATCATGCGGCTCGTCCCCATCACGTTTGTGGCCCAGATGCCCGCCTATGTGCGCGGTGTGATCAATCTGCGCGGGGTCGTCGTGCCGGTCGCGGACCTGCGGGTGCGCCTCGGCCTTCCGGAAACGAACCGGCTTGAGGACGGGTGCATCGTGGTCGCCCGGATTGAGGGGCGAGACGGCCGCAGTCGCGGGCTCGGCCTCGTCGTCGACACCGTCGAGGAGGTCGCGCAAGTCGCCCAGGATGACGTCGTGGAGCCTCCGGAGTTCGGCGCCGCTGTCTCCACGGACCACATCCTGGGGATGGCGCGGATCCGGGACCGGGTGACGACGTTGCTCGATCTGGATCATCTCTTCGCGCTGGAGTGACCCCCGGCGCCGCTCTGTAACCAGAAACTAGCATATCCCTCCCATCATGTTCAAAACACAGAAACTCGGCACCAAGCTCACGGGGTCCTTCGCGGCTCTTGCGGCGCTGTCCCTCCTTCTCGGCGGGCTGGCGGTCTACACCATGTTGAAGGTCAAGCGCACGGCCACGGCACTGGCGGTGGAGAACGTCCCGGAGGTCGCGCTCGCCAACGAGGTCGAGCGTGCGGCGCTCAGGACGATGTACGATATTCGAGGATATGCCCTGAGCGAGGAGCGGGGGTTTCTGGAGGGCGGGCGCACCCACCTCGCCAAGGTGAAAGAATCCCTGTCGGCCGCGGCCCAACATGCCCAACGGCACGACCTCGCGTTGCTCCGCACCAACGCGGAACTTGGGGCGGGGAAGGCGCAGGCCTACGAACAGTTGGTGAATGACACGGAAGCGCTCACGGCTGCACTGGCGCGGGACAAGGCGGCGCTCAACAGTGCGGCTGCTGCCTTTGTGGCGAGCAGTACCGACTTCTTTGCGAGCCAGAGGCGGCAGTTGGAACAGGAACTCTCCGCGCTTGCGGCCAACAGGCTGGCGGAAGACCAGTTGAAGGAGCGGCTGCAGAAGGTCGCGGTCGCCAAGGAGATCGCGGATGTCGGCAATACGATTCGCGTCGGCGCGTGGCGGGCAATCGCCGAGCGGGACCCGGTGGTGTTCAATGAGACGATGCGCCTGTTCTCCGAGGTGACGACGCACCTCGATGCGCTTCGGGCGATCACCCGACAGGAAGGGAACCTGCGGCAGATCTCCGAATGCCGAGCCGCCGCGATGGCCTATCTCGATGGCATGGGCACGTTCCTGGCCAACTGGAAGAAACGCGAAGGTGTTGGTTCGCAGCGGACGATTGTCGGCAATGAGGTACTGGCCGCTGCTGAGCAAACGGCGACGGCTGGCATGAAAAGCACCATCGACGCCACTGAAGCGACCGCGGTGGCGCTGAACCGCTCGTCGAACACCTTGATCGTCGGGAGCCTCGCCTGCCTTGGTATCGGGCTCGCGCTCGGAATCCTGATCAGCCGGTCGATCACGCGACCGATTATCAGCGTGGCCGAGGCCCTTTCCGCAGGCTCGGAGCAGACTGCCGCGGCGGCCGGGCAGGTGTCCGCGTCGAGCCAGTCATTGGCTGGCGGCGCGAGTGAACAAGCGGCCTCGCTGGAAGAGACCAGTTCCTCACTGGAGGAGATGGCGAGCATGACCCGCCGCAATGCCGACAATGCCCGCCGCGCCAACGATCTGGCCAAGGAGACTCGTGCTGCCGCCGAGGTTGGCGCGCGGGACATGGAGGCCATGAGCGTGGCCATGCGCGAGATCAAGGCTTCGAGCGACGACATCGCAAAGATCCTCAAGACGATCGACGAGATTGCATTCCAGACCAATATCCTCGCCCTGAATGCAGCTGTGGAGGCCGCTCGGGCTGGCGAATCGGGTGCCGGCTTCGCGGTAGTCGCAGATGAAGTTCGCTCGCTGGCTCAACGCGCGGCGCAAGCCGCCAAGGAAACCGCCATGAAGATCGAGAGCGCCATCACCAAGACCGCCCAGGGCGTGCAACTCAGCGAGCGTGTCGCAAATGCGTTGCAGGACATCGTCGGGAAGGCGCGGCAGGTGGATGAGTTGGCGGGCGATGTATCGCAGGCTTCGCAGGAACAGACCACCGGCATTGCACAATTGAACCAGACGATTGCCCAGATGGATCAGGTCACCCAAGCCACGGCGGCCGGTGCCGAGGAAGGTGCCAGCGCTGCGGAAGAACTGACCGCGCAAGCCGCCTCCCTGCAGGAGGCCGTCCGGGAGTTGCGCGCGCTCGTCGACGGATCGTCAATCGACCACACCCGGAGCAAAACGGTCGGCTCTTCGCCACGGGGCAGTTCGCATGAGAACCCCATGCCTGCGGCTGCTCGCAAGTCTGCCGGCAGACCGGCCAAGACGGCTCCTTCACGATCGGGATCGGCTGTCACTTCCGGCAGTTTTGTGAACCTGTGAGCCAACGCCGCCGATCGGCCGGAGCCGCGATCTTCTGGTGTCCGCTTGCGCTGTCATTGTGATCGGGATGTCTCTGTTTGGTTGGTAGAACTGCGGCCGGCTCGGGCTCCTTTCTCCCGGCTGGCCTGCTGTTGGGTTGGGTGGCGAACCTGCGAGTCCGGGTGCCTTCACTCAGAACCTTCGGCTGTCGCCGCAGAGGGGGACATACGTTCACAGCCAACGTGCGTGCCACTTTGTGCGCCCGTTGTCAGGCGAGGCGTCAAGACTCGGTCACCCAGGCATGGAAACTCGCCAGCATTGCCGGCCGTGGGGGATCGCGCTAAACGCTCGGTCCCGAGAATACGTAATCCCATCGGAAGAGGAACCCACCGCCACCGCCTCACATGATTCCCTCTGTACTTTTGGTCGATGACCATCGGGTCGTGCAGCAAGGTCTGCGATGGATGCTGGAGAATCAGCTCGGCATGTCCGTGGCCGGCGAAGCTGCCGACGGGGCCGGCGCACTCGCACTTGCGGCGCAACGGGCCTTCGATCTGATCCTTCTGGATCTGCATCTGCCGGATCTCAACGGGATCGAGGTTGCACGGAGGATACTGGAACAGCGTCGGGACGCCCGAATCATCATCTTGTCCTCGGACTCCGACCCGTTGCGCATCGACGATGCACTGCTCGCCGGCGTGATGGGGTATGTCCTGAAGGTGAATGCGTTCGAGGAGTTGCAGCGAGCGATCAAGTCTGCCCTGCAAGGCCAACGCTACCTTTCCCCCGAGGCGAACGCAGCGTTGCTGGCAAGCTACCAGCGTCTGCGGGACGCTCCGGCCAACGCGCAGTTGCCAGCGCTTTCGCCCCGGGAGCGCGAGGTTGTCCGTTTGATCGCTGCGGGACA
Source organism: Opitutaceae bacterium (assembly GCA_035415285.1). Lineage (GTDB taxonomy): Bacteria > Verrucomicrobiota > Verrucomicrobiia > Opitutales > Opitutaceae > CAJCBL01. Next base: position 12,149 of record DAOOFR010000011.1, on the reverse strand, counting down.
GCGCACCAAGGAGATTGCCGCGGCACTCGGGATCGGAATCAAATCCGCCGAGACGTATCGTCGGCGCCTGATGCAGAAACTTGGTCTGTTCTCGGTGGCGGAGCTGACCCGGTATGCGATCCGGGAAGGGTTGATCGAGGAGTAGATTCGCGGGAGGACCCATGTCGCCGCTCTCCGGACCCATGGTTCCGCTGTCATGATGCTGGCCACTGCGTGGCGGGGGCCGCGGTCCCGGGGCGGGCGTTCATGCATTGGGCGGCGACCGCGGGCGGCGCGTCTCCGGCAAATGGGTTGACGCCGGCCCCGGCTGCCGGAGAAATCACCGGTGCCCGGTCCTTCCTCGCGACGCCTCCCCCGTGGCGTCGCCGGCGTGGGCGTGGCCCCCCCCGAAACCTCCGCGAAAACAGCATCCTCATCGTGAAAACCCAAGGCGTGTACATCGGCACCGACAGCGGCGCCACCACCTCGAAAACCTGCGGCGTGTGGAGCAACGGCTCCGCGGTCTCGCAGAAGCTCCGCCAGAGCTCGACCAACTCGCAGCTCGGCACCCGCGCCGTCATCACCGGGTGGGTGGAGGGAGTCTCGGGCTTCCTCGCCGAGAACGGCCTGATGTGGTCCGATGTGCGCGGCGTGGGCCTGGCCCTGCCGGGGCCGTACCAGCGTTATGGGGTGCTCGACCGCTCGGCCAACCTGCCCGAGAGTTTCGTCGGGTGGGATTTCTACAGCGACTACGCCAAGGCGCTTGCGGCGGCGGCCGGCCGGCCGGTTCCGCTGGTCGTCGGCAACGACGGCAACCTGGGCGGGGTGGGCGAGGCGCAGCGGGTGCGCGGCGCCGAGCAGGCTTCCGTGCTCATGCTCGCGCCCGGCTCCGGCCTGGGGTGCGCCTACATCGGGCCGGACGGGCTGCCGCTCGACGGCGACACGCTGGCCGGCATGGAGGGCGCGCACATGCCCGCGCCGCTGCACCTGCTCGGCGGCGTGCGGGCGTATCCGTGCGGCTGTGGCCGCGATTGGGGGTGTGTCGAGGCCTACACGACCATCTCCGGGCTGCCGCACCTGCTGGCGGACATGCTGCGGAAATACCCGCAGCACGAACTCGCCACCGCCGCGGGCACGCCGAAGGAGAAGGCGCTCTCGTTGCGCGGCCGCGCCCAGAAGGGCGACCCGCTCGCCCTGGAGATCTTCGACTTCCAAGCCAGGGCGCTGGGCCTGCATGTCGCCAACCTCACCATGGCGCTCGACACCAAGTATGTCGTCATCGGCGGCGGCCTGATGGACCCCGAGTCGACCACGCCGGAGTTTCGCGAGCGTTACCTGCGCCTCCTCCGGGAGGCGGCGCTGCCGTACCTGTTCCCGGCGCAGCGGGCGACGATGAAGATCGTGGCCGCCTCGCTCGGCGAACTCTCGCAGGCCATCGGCGCCGCGCTGGTCGCGCTCTACACCGCCAAGGCGCCGGGGAAGTGAGCGGTGCGCCGCCCGGCGGCGGGCCGCGCCGGGGGGCCCCGTCCCGTTGCGCTTCCGGCGCCGCGGTGGGCGAACGCGGCGGCCGCGGTGGCGGTACGGACTCCGTGGCGACCGGAAGGGTCCCCGCTCCGAAATCGCGGCACTGGAAAAGTTTTGGTTGATTTCGGAAAACCGCCTACTACGGTGCACCCCTTTTCCACATCGGACTGCCCCCCTCCGGGGGGATACAGACTACTTCCAATCCGCATTTTCCATGAAGCAGCTTAAGCTCAACGTCATCGCCCGCGAGGGCAAGGGTCGCAGTGCCTCGCGCCGTCTGCGTTCGAGCGGGAAGGTTCCCGCCATCCTCTACGGAAAGCACACCGAGCCGGTGCAATTGGCCGTCGACGAGCCGGAATTCCGCCGGCTCCTGAAGTCGATCGGCGGTTCGGCCTCGTTGATCGAGTTCAAGCGCCCGGACGGCAAGGATGCGCTCTCCTTCATTCGCGAAGTGCAGAAGGATCCGTTGACCGACGAGTTTCTGCACATCGACCTCCACGAGGTCGCCGCGAACGAGAAGATGGATATCAACGTCGGCGTCCGCATCGTCGGCGAGAGCGACGGGGTGAAGAACGAAGGCGGCATCCTCGACATGTCCTCGTATTCGCTGCGTGTGCGCTGCTTGCCGAAGGATCTGCCGGAGTTCATCGAGGTCGACGTCTCGGCGTTGAAGGTCGGCGACTCGATCCACGTCTCGGAGATGAAGAAGCTCGAAGGGGTCGAGTTCCTCGACAACCCGAAGCAGCCGGTGGTCGCCTGCCTCTCCCCGGCCGCCGAAGAGGAAGCCACGCCCGCCGCCGGTGCTGCCGCCGCGCCCGCCGCCGGTGCCGCGCCTGCCGCCGGTGCCGCGCCTGCCGCCGGTGCCGCGCCCGCCGCCGGTGCCAAGCCTGCCGCCGCCGCTCCGGCCGCCGCGAAGGCTCCCGCCAAGAAGTAAGTTCTCCGCTGCGCGTGGTTCCGCCGCTCACCCGGCGGTGCCGCGCTCGTTCTTTGAGTCATGTCGATCGCCATTCTCGCCGGTCTGGGCAACCCCGGCGAGGAGTACGCCGGCACCCGCCACAACGTCGGATGGGTTGTGCTCGAGGCGCTCGCGGCCCGCGCCGGCCTGTCCTGGTCGCGCGACCGCAACGCCGCCGCGTTGGTCGCGCGCTGGGAGCTCCCCGCGCGACCGCCGGTGCTGCTGGTCAAGCCGCTCACCTTCGTGAACGAGAGCGGTTCGGCCTTGCGGCGAACCTGCGACTACTTCCGCCATCCCGCCAGCGCACTCGCCGTGGTCTACGACGACCTCACGATGCCCGTCGGCCGGCTGAAGCTCTCGGTCAACGGCAGTGCCGGTGGGCACAACGGCGTGCAGAGCCTCATCGACCACCTCGGTGCGGGCTTCATCCGGTTCCGGATCGGCATCGGCCCCCGGACCCCGCCCCAGATCGACCTGAAGGACTTCGTGCTCGGCCGCTTCCCCCCGACCGACCGGCAGCTCATCGACCAACAACTTTCCCATTATCTCAACGGACTCGAACTCCTCGCCACGCGCGGACTGGAGCCCGCCATGAACCAGCTCAACCGCCGCATTTCCTCCGCAAATGACACAGACCAAGCGCAAGTATAAGGCCACGTTCATCATCGACACCCGCGGTCGCGAGGAGACCCTCGACCAGCTGTTGGAGAAGGTGAAGCAGGACATCTCCGCCGTGCACGGCGAAGTCGTGTCCGTGGAAAACCTCGGGCAGCGCGATCTCACCCGGGCGACCGACCCGAAGTTCGTCAACGCCCCCTTCGTGCAGATGGAGTTCCTCGCGCCCGGCGACGGCCCGAAGCACCTGCACGAGCGGTTCCGCCTCAACCCGATCGTCTATCGGGCCATGTTCGAGAAGGCCTGAGCCCGCTCCGCCTACCCCATGGCCTACCTCAACAAAGTCTTCCTCATCGGCAACCTCACCCGCGACCCCGAGTTGCGCGTGACGCCGAAGGGCACCGCCATCTGCTCGTTCGGCCTGGCCGTCAACCGCCAGTTCCGCGACGAGAGCGGCACCGCCCGCGACGAAACGACGTTCGTGGACATCGAGGCCTGGGGCAAACAGGGCGAGCTGGTCTCCAAGTACCTCACCAAGGGCAGTCCCTGCATGGTCGAGGGCCGGCTCCGGCTCGATTCCTGGGAGGACAAGAATACCCAGCAGAAGCGCAGCAAGCTCAAGGTCGTCCTCGACAACGTCCAGTTCCTTTCCCGTGGCCCCGGCGGCGGCGCGTCCGCCCCGGCCGGCGACATGGGCGGCGAGCCCGCCGAGGAGCGCCACAGCGCGCCGCCGCCGCGCAGCCCCGGCCGCCCGGCCCCCGCGCCCGAGTCCGCCCCCGGCCTCGAGGACGACGTCCCGTTCTAGTCCCTCTCCCTGAAATCCTTTAACTCAATACGTCTGTCATGTCCCATACCGAGATTCTCCTGATCAAGCCCGTCGAGGGCCTGGGCGCCGAAGGCGACCAAGTGAAGGTCCGCAACGGCTACGCCCGCAACTACCTGCTGCCGCAGAAGATCGGCGTCGCCATCACCGCCGCCAACCGCAAGCAGATCGAGGTCCTCAAGCAGCGCCGCGCCGTCCGCGAAGGACAGGAGCTCGATGGCGCGAAGGCCGTCGCCGCCCAGCTCGAGAAGGTCAACATCGCGATCGCCGTGAAGACCGGCGAGGGCGGCCGCCTCTTCGGCTCGGTCACCGCCAACGACCTGCACGACAAGCTCGCCGCCGCCGGTGTCCCGATCGAGAAGAAGCGCATCCACCTCGGCGAGCCCGTGAAGACCCTCGGCAAGCACGAGGCCTCCATCAAGCTCCACGCCGACGTCACGGTCACCCTGGCGTTCGACGTCGTCTCCGAGAACCCGATCGTCCCGACCGAGGTCGAGGCGACCGAGGCGAAGGCCGAGAAGGCCGAGCGCCGCGAGCGCCGGTAAGCGCTGCCTCCAGTTCTTCCTTTCCGACCGCGCAGCTCCCCGGGGCTGCGCGGTTTTTTTCGCCCGGCCGGGGGCAAACCGCCGGCGCGCCTTGACGTGGCGCACGGAGTGGAGACAAAGCAGGCCCGCAACCCATGCTTGAGCTACCGCTCCCACTCGTGCCGGCGCTGCCGTTGGCGCTCGCGGCCCTGATGCCGTGGGCGGGCCGGCGTTTCGGGGCGCGGGCGGCGTGGCTGGCGCTGGTCGCGCCGGTGCTGGCGGCGCTCGCGCTGGGGCGGCTGGTGCTCGAGCCCGCGGCGGCGACGCCGGTGTCCGTTGCGTGGATGCCCTCGCTCGGCATCGATCTCGTGTTCCGGCCCGACGGGCTCGCGTTGTTCTTCGGCCTCGTCGTGTCGGTGGTGGGCGCGCTGGTCGTGCTCTACGGCGCGTTCTACCTCGACGATCACCACCAGGGCCACGGGCGGTTCTACGCGGCGCTGCTGCTCTTCATGGGCGCGATGCTCGGCACGGTGCTCGCCGGCAACCTCATGCAGCTCTTCGTGTGCTGGGAACTCACGGGGCTCACGTCGTTCCTGCTGATCGGCTTCGACCACGAGAACAAGAAGTCGGCCTACGGTGCGCGCATGGCGCTGCTCACGACGGCGGGCACGGGGTTGTTCCTGCTGGTGGGCGTGGTGCTGCTCGGGCAGGCCTTCGGTACCTACGATCTCGAGACGATCCTGCGCGGGGCGCCGCGGCCCGGCGGCGAGCGGCTGCTGCCGTGGGCGTTCGCGGCGTGCCTGGTCGGCATCGCGGGCAAGTCGGCGCAGTTCCCGTTCTTCTTCTGGCTGCCCAACGCGATGGCCGCACCCACCCCGGTGAGCGCCTACCTGCACTCGGCCACGATGGTGAAGCTCGGCGTGTTCCTCACCGCGCGGCTGTTGCCGGTGTTCCACGACCTGCCGGCGTGGACGCCCACGCTGGTGCTGCTGGGCTTCGGCACGATGCTGCTGGGCGCCGCGCTGGCCGTGGTCGCGTACGACCTGAAGGCGATCCTCGCGTACTCGACGATCAGCCAGCTCGGGCTGCTCGTCGGCTACTACGGGCTGTTTCCCGCCGGTGTGCCGGTGGAGTGGGACTACCTGCACATCGCCAACCACGTCTTCTACAAGGCGGCGCTGTTCATGGTCGTGGGCATCATCGACCACAGCACCGGCACCCGCGACATCCGCCAGCTCGGCGGCCTCGGACGGAGGATGCCGCTGACGGCCGCCGCGTGTCTGGTCGGCGTGGCGACGATGGGCGGCGTGCCGTTCACGACCGGTTTCCTGAGCAAGGAGATGCTGTTGGACACGACGCTCGCGTTCTGGCGCGGCGAGCACCTGCTTGCGGAGTGGGTGCTGGGCGCGGTGGTGCTGGCCTCGGTGCTCAAGATCGTATTCTCGATCCGGATCTTCCACCGCGTGTTCTGCGGGGCGTTCCCCGAACCGCTCGCGGCGCACTGGCATGCGCCGTCGCTCGGGCTGCAGGTGCCTCCGTTGCTGCTCGCGGCCGCGGCCCTCGCCTTCGGCTCGATGCCGGCGACCTTCGGCGCGTTTTGCGCGGCCTTCTCGATTCCCGGCAAACACCTCGCCGTGCCGGCGACGCTGCACCTCTGGCACGGCGTCACGCCGGCGCTGCTCACCAGCATCGGGATCGTGGGTGCCGGCGTGCTCATCTACGTGCTCAAGCGCCGCTGGCGCTCGGACCGCGGCGGCGTGCCGGCGTGGCTCGGCTTCGACCGCTGGTTCGATCGCGCGGTCGACGGCCTGCCCGCGCTCGGCGCGGCCAGCGTGCGCTGGACGCAGGGTAACCGCCCGCTGCACTACGTGCCGGTCGTGCTCGGCACGGCGCTGGCGCTGTGGATTGCGTGGCTCGGGACGAATGCCGACGGTTTCCGCGCGCTGCTCGCCCGGATCGAGGCATGGCCGGCGGCGCTGGCCGGCTACCACCGCTACTTCGTCGTGGCGTTGTGCGCGGCGGCGCTGGCCATCGTGGTGTTCGCGCGCAACTGGCTGCTGCAACTGCTCGCGCTCTCGGTCGTGGGGTTCCTGGTGAGTTTCTTCTACGTGCTCTACAAGGCGCCCGACCTCGCGCTCACGCAGATTCTGGTCGAGACGGCCGGCCTGCTGCTCGTGTTGGTCTTCATCATGCGGCTGCGACGCGGCGGCCACGCGGAGCGGCGCGGGTTCGCCGGCCGCGGCTACCGTGGTGTGCGGCTGCTGCTCGCCCTGGGCGCCGGCGGGGTCACCACGCTCTTCCTGCTCCTCTTCCAGAACGGCGGCGCGCATCCGGCGATCGGTGACGCCGTGCTGACGGCGACCCTGCCTGCCGCGAAGGGCGCCAACGCCGTCAACACCACGCTGGTCGACTTCCGCGGGCTCGACACGCTCTTCGAGATCCTCGTGCTCGCCATCGCCACGCTCGGCTGTCTCGGACTGCTGATGCGGCGCCGGGTCGATGCGCCGCCGCATCCGGCAGTGAGCGATACCGGTGCCGGGGCGCGGGCGCCGGTGGGCGACAGCTTCATCCTGATGGCGGTGGTCACGTTCCTCTTCTTCCTGATCAACGTCTTCGCCGTGTACCTCTTCTTCCGGGGCCACCACCGGCCGGGCGGCGGCTTCATCGCCGGGCTGTGCACGGCGCTCTCGTTCGTGATGCTCGGTTTCGTGCAGGGCATCGGGACGCTGCACCGCTTCCTGCGCATCGACCCGATGCGGCTGGCCGCGATCGGCCTGCTGGTGGCGATCGGCTCGGGGCTGGTGGGCGTGCTCGGCGGCGGGCCGTTCCTGCAACACGTGCATCCGTACCTCAAAGACGTTCCGTTGCTCGGCGACGTCTACCTGGGCACGCCGGTGTTCTTCGACCTGGGCGTGTACCTGGTCGTGGTCGGCGTAGTGCTCAAGATCGTGTTTCCGCTGGTGAAGTCGGTGCAGGGCTACCGGGCGTTCATCGTCGACGAGGAGGGCGCGTATGCCGCGCCCGACGAGGAGCCGATCGAGAGCGAGCGCCAGGAGGACGGCCGATGAACGTGCAACTCGACACGGCGCTGCTGGTGGGGCTGATGGTCGGCGTGGCGGTGTGGCTGATCCTGCACCGCGGCTTCGTGCGCATCCTCTTCGGGTTCCTGCTTCTCTCCAACGCCGTCAACCTCGGCATCCTCGCCGTCTCCGGCGATCCCTCGAACCGCGCGGCGCCGGTGGTCGACGCCGCCGGCGGCGCCGCGATGGTGGATCCGCTGCCGCAGGCGCTGATCCTCACGGCCATCGTGATCGGCTTCGGGGTGCTGGCGTATCTGGTTTTCCTGTTCTACCGGCTCTTCGTCGACAACGACACGGCGGATCTCGAGACGCTGGCGGAGGCGCCGGACGCGGCTCCGGAGCGCAAGGAGGATTCGCGATGAACAACGCGCCCGTCCTGCCGCTCCTGCTGCCGTTCCTCACCGGCGTGGCCGGGCTGCTCTTCGCGCGGCCGGGGCGCTGGCGGCGCGTGGGCTTCGGCGTTTCCGCGGTGGTGCAGTTGGCGGTCGCGCTCGGCCTGATCGTGGCGACCGCGGGCGGCGGGCGGCTGGTGCTCGCGCCCGGCGGGTGGGGCGCGGCGCTGGGCATCGTGTTCGTGGTCGACCTGCTCGCGGCGATCATGCTGGCGTTGGCGGCGCTCACCGCGCTGGCGTGCACGGCCTTCGCGTTCGCCTCGCGGCCGGCGGCGCGCGAGCACCCGCTCCAGCTGCCGTTGCTGCAGTTCCTGCTCGTCGGCATCTCGCTGGCGTTCGTCACGGGCGACCTGTTCAACCTCTTCGTCGCCTTCGAGGTGATGCTCATCGCCTCGTACGCGCTGCTCACGCTCGAATCCGACAACCGCAACGTCCGGCACGCGTGGTCGTATCTGGCGATCAACCTCGTGGGCAGCGCGGTCTTCCTGCTCGGCTGCGGGCTGGCCTACGGCTGGCTGGGCACGCTCAACTTCGCCGAGCTCTCCGTGCGGCTGGCGGCGGCCGGCGGCGACCCTCGCGTCGTCCTGCTCGGGCTGATTCTGCTGGTGGTCTTCGCGGTGAAGGCCGGCCTGTTCCCGCTCTACTACTGGCTGCCCGACAGTTACCCGATCCTGCCCGGCTCGATGGCGGCATTCTACGCCGGCATGCTCACCAAGGTCGGCGTGTACGTGCTGCTGCGGGTGTTCGTGACGGTGTTTCCGCCCGGCACGCCGTGGATCGGCGAGCTGCTCGCGTGGGGCGCGGGCGCCACGATGGTGCTCGGCGTGCTCGGCGCGGTCTCGCGCGACCGCGTGCAACACATCCTCGCCTACCACATCCTCAGCCAGATCGGCTTCATGGTGCTGGCGATCGGCTTCGGCACGCCGTTGGCGATCGCGGCGGCGATCCTCTACATCATGCACCACATCGTCGTAAAGGCCGCGCTCTTCCTGGTGGGCGGGGCGATCCAGCATCGTTGTGGGCACGATCGGCTCGACGCCGCGGGCGGGTTGATGCGCGCCGCGCCGTGGCTGGCCGCGGGGTTCCTCCTGCAGGCGCTCTCGCTCGCCGGCCTGCCGCCGTTGAGCGGCTTCTGGGGCAAGTATCTGATCATCGTCGAGGGGCTGCAACTCGGCGAATGGGTGCTGGTGGGCGCGTCGGTCGTCGCGAGCGTGCTCACGCTCGTGAGCATGTTGAAGATCTGGTTGGCGTGGTTCTGGCGCCCGGCGCCGGAGGAGGCGCCTCGCTCGGTGCCGCCGGGGGCGCGGGCGATGAGTGCGACGGTGTGTGCGCTGGCGGCGTTGTCGTTGGGAATCGGCTTCGGGGCGGAGGGTGTCTTCCGGCTGGCCCGCGAGGCGGCCGCCCAGGCGATGGACCGCGCGGGTTACGTGGCCGCGGTGCGCGCGGTGGTGCCGGCGTCGGCCGACGCCGCGAACACGGCCGAGGTCGCGGCGGAAGGGGGCGCGCGATGATCGCCTTCCTGCTCAATCTCGCGATTGCGCTGATCTGGTTCTTCCTCGGCGACGAGCCCGACGGCGCGCGCCTGCTCGTGGGCTATCTGGTCGGGTTCGGCCTGTTGTATCTGTTCCGTGGCGCGTTGCCGGACGACAGCTACACGCGGCGCGTGCTGGCGTTCGGGGTGTTCATGGCGGTGTTCTCGCGCGAACTGATCGTCTCGAACCTGCAGCTCGCCTGGATCGTGCTGACACGGCCGACGCGCGAGCTCTCGCCCCAGATCTTCACCTACCCGGTCGGGGGGCTGAAGCCGTTGGAGATCCTGCTGCTCTCGCATGCGATCTCGCTCACGCCCGGCACGGCCACGGTCGACGTGGAGGACAACTTCCGCACGCTGCGGCTGCACACCATCGATTCGCGCGATCTCGAGGCCACCCGCCGCGGGATCCGCGACAACCTCGAACGGCGGATCCTCGCCTTCACCCGCCGATGAACACCTTCTTCATCGTCTGCATGGTGGTCGCGATGTTCGCGACGTTGCTCTGCCTGGGGAGGATGGTCCTCGGCCCCACGCTGCTCGACCGGGTGCTCGCCTTCGACGGCATCGTGATCTGCACGGTGGCGATGATGGTGCTGTTCTCGGTGCACTGGCAGACGACCCTCTTCGCCGAGCTCATCGTGGTGATCGCCAGTCTCGGGTTCCTGACGACGGTGGCGTTCTATTTTTACCTCTCGCAGCCGGAGACGGCGGAGCGCGAGGACGAGGAGGTGGGCGATGACTGAATGGCTCGGCCTCGGCCTGCTCGGCTTCGGGATGTTCTTCGTCGCGGTGGCGGCGGTGGGGCTGTTCCGGCTGCCCGACGTGTTCTGCCGTTCGCACGCGCTCGGCAAGGCGTTCACGCTCGGCATCAACTCGATGTTGGCGGGGCTGTGGTTGAAGCTCGGCGCCGGCGGCTTCGGGCTGAAGGTGCTGCTGGTGGTGTTCTTCCTGTTCCTCACGATCCCGGTCTCCACGCACCTGCTCACGCGGCTGGCCTGGCGGGCACAGCAGCGCCGGAGCGGCCGGCGCCGGGGGGCAGGGCCGGTTCTACCGTTGTAGCGGCCGAAGCGGGCTCGGTCCGGGTTTTCCTTTTGCGTGGGGTCGGGCGGTTCTCTGGACTCGCCGTTCACCCATGCAATCTCTCCTCGCCTCCGCCGACGGGGCGGCTTTCTCGGTCTCCCCCGTCTGGATCATCCCCTTCGCGACGCTGCTTGCGCTGATCGCGATCATGCCGCTGACGCCGCACGGGCTGAAGCACCTCTGGGAGAAGTTCTACCCGGTGGTGTCGCTGGTCCTCGGCTCGATCGTCGCCGGCTACTACCTGTGGCGGGTGCCGCATGGCGGGCACGAGGTGGCGAAGACGATGGAGGAGTATTTCGCGTTCATCGCGCTGATCGGCTCGTTGTTCGTGGTCGCGGGCGGTATCCATATCTCGATCCGCGGCGAGGCGCGGCCGGTGGCGAACGTGATCTTCCTGCTCGTCGGTGCGCTGCTGGCCAACGTGATCGGCACGACGGGCGCCTCGATGGTGCTCATCCGCCCGTGGATCCGGATGAACAAGTACCGCGTCACCACATATCACATCGTCTTCTTCATCTTCGTCGTCTCGAACATCGGCGGTGCGCTCACGCCGATCGGCGACCCGCCGCTGTTCCTCGGCTACCTCCACGGCGTGCCGTTCTTCTGGCTGGTCGAGCACGCGATGCTGCCGTGGCTGGTGACGCTGGGACTGATCCTCGCCGTGTTCTTCGTGCTCGACTACCGCAACTTCCTGCGGGCGCCGCGTCCGGTCCGCGAGAAGGAGACACGCAACGAGCCGGCCGTGCGGGTCGAGGGCATGCACAACATCATGTTCCTGCTGGCGATCGTCGGCGCGGTGTTCCTGCCCGAGACGTACTTCATCCGCCCGCTGGTGATGATCGCCGCGGCGGTGGCCGCCTACGTGACCACGAAACGTTCGGTGCGCGAGGCCAACGAGTTCACCTTCGGCCCGATCAAGGAGGTCGGGTTTCTCTTCATCGGCATCTTCGCCACGATGATGCCGGCGCTCGACTACCTCAAGGAGCACGGCAAGGAGCTCGGTTTCGAGCGGCCGCTCCAGTACTACGTGGCCACGGGCGGGCTCTCGGCGGTGCTCGACAACGCGCCCACCTATCTGAACTTCCTCACGCTGGCCGAGACGTCGATCATCCCGGCGGACGTGCAGGCGCACGCGAAGACGGTGTTCGCGGCCGGGCGCAACGGCGAGGTGGAGGATCTGGTCCCGTGGCTGCTCAACCCCAACAGCAAGGCCAACGGCGTGCCGGCGTCGCTGTTCGTGATCGCGGTGAGCCTAGGGGCGGTCTTCTTCGGCGCGATGACCTACATCGGCAACGGCCCGAACTTCATGGTGAAGTCGATCGCCGACAGCTCGAAGGTGCACACGCCAACGTTCTTCGGATACGTCTTCAAGTTCAGCCTGCCGTTCCTGCTGCCGATCCTGCTGTTCACCGGCTGGCTCTTCCTCTGAGGGGCGGGGCCGCCCTTCTCCTTTTCGGTTCTCCGCCACCGGCCGCACCCTCGGGTGCGGCCGTCCTGTCTGCGCCGCCGCCGGAAGCACCCGAGCACTGCGGGCCGGCACGGCAGGGAATGGGACTCGCGCAGCGGCGGTGGCGCGGCATCGTTTCCGGCCATGCCGATCGAACCGACACCCCAGGAGCAGAGCGAAGCGGTCGCCTCGCTCA
>DAOOFR010000010.1:0-37570 GCA_035415285.1 Opitutaceae bacterium | reverse complement strand
GCCCGCGCCGCCGCGTGGACGGGCGGCGGGCCGTGGGGTCACTCCAGTCCCGAGATGGGGAAGTCGCGCGGGTAGGTGACGCTGAGCTTGAGCGGCAAGTCGCGCTTCTCGCCGGGCTTGAGCTCGAAGGTCCACGCCAGCACGCCTTGGGCATCGGGCTTGAGGGTCTTCGGGTCGGGGGCGAGCTGGGCGACTTCGATCTTCTCGTGCTGGGAGAGCGGGAGCTGGTCCTTCACCGTGATCTTCTCGGTGGTGCGCCGGTTGTTGGTGACGGTGATCTTTACTTCGTAGGTCACGCGGATCTGCTTGGTCACGAGTCCGAGGTCCTCGGTGAAGCGCCCCACCAGCTTGCGTTCGACGCGCAGGCCCTCGTCGGCGCCCAGGGCGAGGTCGAACTTCTCGCCGGGCATCACGGTCTTGAGCGCGGCGTTGGTGACGAACGTGCCGTCGAGGAAGATGGCGAGTTTGCCCGCGAGGAGCGGATACTCCGAGTCGTTGGCGACGGCGGCGGACAGGAAGGCGGCGGGCAGGAGCTTGGGGGTGGACTGGTAGGCGAGCTCGGCCTTGAGCGGCACGGTGGCGATGCCAACCTTGTGGGGCGCGTTGTCGCTGGGGATATCGGTGCGGGTCGGGATGCGGAAGGTTGCCGAGGTGGCCTGCATGTCCACGGTGGCGGATTGCTGCACCGCTTCGGTCTCGGGTTCCTCGTCGAAGGCCAGCCCCTTCGAATCGGAGCGGGCGACCATGGCGCGGGCCGGGGCCGCACGCTCCTCCATCATCGCCAAGCGCTCCAAGGCCGAATCGCGCCGTTGGGCGACGATCCAGGGCGCGAGTTCGGGAGCGGCGCCGCCGAGGGACGGGCGCGCGGTGGAGAGCGTGAGCTCGACGCCCTTCCAGTCCTCGCCCGAATTCTGGCGGATCAGGCCGAAGTAGCCGAGCCCGAGGGTCCGATCCGTGGTGGAAAACCGGGCATCGTAGGCGGGTGACCACGCGGCGCCGGTGAGGGTGTAGGCGAGCGCGAGTTCGAGCCGGCCGGCGTTGGCGGCGGCGACGCGCACGGCGACGTTCTTGACGTTGCGACCGGCCGGGACGCGCAGCTCGTTGAGTTGGGCGAGGGCGGTGTCGATCTTGCGTTTGAGTTCGTCGCGCGGCGGATCGAGGGCTTGGCGCTCGGCGGCGAGTTTGTCGAAGCCGGTGCCGTAGAAATCGAGAAGCTGTTGCCATTCGGCGTTGGTCGGGCGCGGGGCGGGCGCGGCGTCGCGGGAGGCCGGAGGCGTGGTGGCGGCCGCACCGATGCGGACAAGGAGCGCCTGCTGCTGATCGAGCGTGGCGGCGCGGTCGTCGAGCGTGCGCAGTTGGCGTCGAAGCGTCTCGATCTCCTGCTCCAGGGTGCGTACGCGATCGTTGGCGGTGGCCTCGAGCCATTGCGGCGTGGCGGAGACATCGAGGATCGTCGCGGCGGCGCTGCCGCGGCCGGTGACCTGGAGCGAGTCGTCGAGGAGCGCGGCGGGCAGGTTCACGAAGAGGATTTCGTGCTCCCCGGCGGCGAGGTCGACCGCCGCGGTGCGGGTGACGACGGCGCGATCGAGGTAGACGGTGGCGGCGGTGATCGTGGAGTCGACCGGGGCTGCGGCGGCGAACAGCGGCAGCGCGGCGAGGACGGAGAGAAACACGGCAGAGCGATGCGTGGTCATTGGTGGATTGGGGTTGAGACGCAAACCGGCGATGATGATACGAAAATGGGAGAAGTGCGGCGGATCGCGAAAAGGTTTTGCGGGGGCCGGGATAGAGCCCGCGTGGACACGCCGCCGTGAATCCGGTGCGCCGGAGCGGCGCGGATGTCTGCGGCGTGTGTCCGGAGAGGGGGGAGGGCTGATCCGCGACGGGAGCTTGTGCGGGAGGCGGCTTCGGCCAGTCTTCGGGGCGATGACGCAGAAGACCCGCAGGGCGGTTCTGGTCCTCGACGGCGATTCCCCGAATGCGCTCAACGTGGCGCGTGCGCTGGGGCTGACCCGGGCTTGGCGGGTCCATGTCCTGCGCCAGGGAGCGGCCTGGCGGGCGCGCATCGATTGGAGCCGGCACGTCGCCTCCCACCGGGTCGCGCGGAGCGGCGTCGGGGCTCCTGAATACATTGATGAAGTGGTGCGGACGGCCGGCCGGGTGGGGGCGGAGGTCATCTTCCCGCTGTGCGAAGGGACGGCGCTGCGGTGTCTGGAGGCGCGCGAACGGATCGAACGCGTGGCCCGGCTGATCCCGCTGGCGGCGCCGAACCGGTTCCGGTGCGCCATCGACAAGGGCCGCTTCAGCGAATTTCTCAGCGCCCACGGGTTGCCCCAGCCCCGCACCGTTGTTCACCGGGGTGGCACCCCGTTGTCCCCGATCCCGCCGGACTTCGCGTTTCCGGCGATCGTGAAGCCGGCGCGGGGCGAGAACGGGCGGGGAATCACGAGGTCCGAAACACGGGTGGAACTGGATCGCGCGCTGCGGGGCCTGGGGGAGGAGGCCAGCTTCGTGGTCCAGGAGTTTGTTGCGGGAACCGATTTCGACTGCTCGCTCCTCGCCCGGGATGGGCGGTTGCTGGCTTGGACGATGCAGGAGGAAACGATGCCGGACGGGCGGGCATTCGCCCCGGCGGCGGTCACTCGGTTTGTGGAGGACGGACCGACGTTGGCGATGATCGAGCGGCTCGTGGCCGCGCTCGAGTGGTCGGGTCTGGCGCACATCGACATGCGGCGAAGTCGCCGGACCGGCGAGGTGTTGCTGCTGGAGGTCAACGCCCGCCCGTGGGGCAGCCTTCTGGGCTCGGTAGAGGCCGGGGTGAACTTCCCCGATCTGGCCTGCCGGGCGGCGCTGGGGCTGGCGTTGCCGGAGGTGCGGCGGCGGGCGGTGGATTTCCACAAACATGGATGGAGCGTCCAGGGCCTGCGGGCGTGGCTGCGGCGGGGCGCAGACGACGGCCCGCCCCGGGCGTCCCAGTTCTCCCATTGCCTCCGGGACCCGTTGCCGGAAGTGCTGACCTGGGCCTTCGATCGGCTGCGGGGACGGCGCCGATCTGCGTAGCCGCGCGGGTTTCCGCGGCAACCCTTCCCAGATTGGGATTGCCCAGCGCCGGAGCCGCCCGTTTCGTGACCAACCCTTACCATGAAGCGTACGCACACCTGCGCCCAGATCACCCGCGCCGACGTCGGCACGTCCGTCACCCTGTCCGGCTGGGTCGATTCCCTCCGCGACCACGGCGGCATCCTGTTCATCGACCTGCGCGACCGCGCGGGCATCACCCAGGTGAAGCTCAACCCGAAGGCCAGCGCCGAACTGGGCGCGCTGGCCGTGACCCTGCGTCCGGAGTCGGTGGTGACGCTGACGGGCGAGGTGGAGCTGCGCCCGGCGGAGATGGTCAACAAGACCCTGCCCACCGGCGAGGTGGAGCTGCAGGTCACCGCGCTCACCGTGCACAATCTTTCCGACACGCCGCCGTTCCCGCTCGACGACGCGGCCGGCGACAAGGTCAACGAGGACCTGCGCCTCACGTACCGCTACCTCGACCTGCGCCGCCCGCGCATGAAGAACGCGATCATGACGCGCTACGCCACCACGCGCACGATCCGCAGTTTCATGGACGGCCAGGGCTTCCTCGAGATCGAGACGCCGATGCTCTTCAAGAGCACGCCCGAGGGCGCGCGCGAGTACCTCGTGCCGTCGCGCGTGAATCCGGGCCAGTGCTACGCGCTCCCGCAGTCGCCCCAGCAGTTCAAGCAGATCCTGATGGTGGCCGGCTTCGAGAAGTACTTCCAGCTCGCGAAGTGCTTCCGCGACGAGGACCTGCGCGCCGACCGCCAGCCCGAGTTCACGCAGCTCGACATCGAGGCGTCCTTCATCGACCGCGAGGACATCTACGCGCTCATCGAGGGCCTGCTGAAGAAGATCTGGAAGGACGTGAAGGGGATGGACATCCCCACGCCGTTCCCGCGCATGAAGTTCACCGAGGCGATGAACCGCTTCGGTGTCGACAAGCCGGACACGCGGTTCGCGCTGGAGCTGGTCGACCTCACCGAGACGTTCCGCAGCTCCGCGTTCAAGGTCTTCGCCTCCACCGTCGCCAACGGCGGCGTGATCAAGGCCTTCAACGCCAAGAAGCTCGCCGACATCACCCAGGGCGAGCTCTCCGCGCTCGAGGAGACGGCGAAGACGCTCGGGGCCAAGGGCCTCGCCTTCATCAAGGCCGAGAAGGGCGAGTGGAAGTCGCCGATCGTGAAGTTCTTCACCGACGAGGAGAAGGCCGCGCTCAAGCAGCAGCTCGCCATCGAGGAGGGCGACATCGTCTTTTTCGCGGCCGCCGGCTGGGAGAAGGCCTGCGCGATCCTCGGCCGCTGCCGGCTCGACTGCGCGCAGCTGCTCCAGAAGCGCGGCGTGCTCACGATCCCGGCCGACCAGTTCAACTTCCTGTGGGTCGTCGACTTCCCGCTCATGTCGTTCGACGAGGAGGAGAAGCGCTTCGTCTCGACGCACCATCCCTTCACCTCGCCGGTCGAGGAGGACATCGCGCTGCTCGACAGCAACCCGCACGCGGTGCGCGGCCAGCACTACGACATCGTGCTCAACGGCGTGGAGCTGGGCGGCGGCTCGATCCGCATCCACCAGCCCGCGTTGCAGAAGAAGGTGTTCGAGGACGTGCTCAAGATCCCGGCCGACATGGTCGAGAGCCGCTTCGGCTACATGCTCAACGCGTTCAAGTACGGCGCGCCCCCGCACGGCGGCATCGCGCTCGGTCTCGACCGCCTGGTGACGATCCTCTGCGGCACCGCCAGCATCCGCGACGTGATCGCCTTCCCGAAGACGCAGAAGGGCCAGTGCCTGATGACGCAGAGCCCCTCGGTGCCGACGGCCAAGCAGCTCAAGGACCTGCACATCGCCTCCACCGCGCTCCCGCCGGCCTGAGGACGGTGGGCAGTGGACGGTTGCCGGTTGCCGGTTGCCGGTGGGCGGTGGACGGTCGGCTGTTGCCGGGTGCCAGTAGCCGGTTGCCAGTGGGCCGGACGTAGCGACGCGCGTGAGCGCGTCGAGGGTGGCCGGTGGCCGGTTGTCGGTGGACGGTAGCCGGTGGACGGTGGACGGTGGACGGTGGGCGGTGGCGACGCGCGTTAGGGCGTCGATGGCGGACCGAACGGAAGTGGAACCATTCTGCCGTACGGCAGAACACACTGATACACACTGATTCGGACGCCGGACGCCGGTTGCCGGTAGCCGGTAGCCGGTTGCCTGTGTGCCGGGACGTCGCTACGGCCCGATCACTCACGCCTGCCGAGGGCGGGAAGAGGAAGAGGGAACCGCTCCGCCGTCGCAAGGCAGAGGGTGCCGGGGCGCGCCCCTCCGCGCGGGGCTCAGCGGTAGCCGAAGAGTTGGATCTTCCAGGCGCGGGCCTGCTCGATGACGCGCGGCTTCTCGAGCATGATGGTGTTGTCGGTCTCGAGGGCGGCGTGCTCGATGCCGGCGTCGCGCATGCTCTCCAGCGTGCGCAGCCCGAAGACGGGTACGTCGAAACGGTAGTCCTGCCGCGGTTTGACCGTCTTCACGAAGAGCAGGTGGTCGGTCTTGAACTCGCCGGCGCGGCGCAGCATGGCATCGGTGCCCTCGAAGGCCTCGACGGCGACGACGGTGCCCTTGCGGACCACGACGCCCTGGCCGATGTCGAGGCGGGCGACCTCCTTGGCGATGTGGATGCCGTGCTGGAGAAACTCGTCGGGCACGGAGAACTTGCCGGTCATCGGGCCCTCGGAGGCGAGCTCGTCGTCGAGGAAGGAGCGGGCGTCGAGCAGGGTGACGCCGAGGGCGGCAATCTCGCGGGCGAGGGCGCCGAAGATGGTCTCGGCGTTGCGGCGCTTGAGGGAGAAAAGGATACGGGCGGCCTTGAAGTCGGGGTGGAGACCCTTGAAGAGGCGGCGCGGGGTGATCTGGCCGGCCATGATGGCGTAGCCGGCGCCGAACTTCTCGAGGGTGTCGAGGGCCTTGCCGAGCTGGCCGACGAGCAGCATGCGGCGCTCGGCCTCGGGGAAGCTGGCGAAGAGCTCGGCGGGCGTCTCCTCCTCGAAGGCGATCAGGCGCAGGGGCACGCCGGCGCGGCGGATCGCGGCGGCCACGCGGATCGGATACTGGCCCTGGCCGGCGATCAGGGCGATCGGGCGGGCGGGATCGAAGTCGGCGGGGAGGAAACGGGAGAGGGCGGGCACGGTTGGGCGGCGGATCGGCCTTCAGCACGGCGCAGAGCGCGGCGTGGGTCAAGGGCGCCGGTGGGCGGTTGCCGGTGGCCGGTGTCCAGTTGCCGGTGAACGGTGGTCGAGCCTCGTTACGTGTTCGCAAAACTGTTCTTGTGCGGGTCTTGGCTCTCTCGTGTGGACCGAGACTGCGATTCTGGCGGGATGATGTGTGCCGATGGCCGCGAGGAAGTGCTCGTCAGCTGGTGAAGAGTTGAATCCGTAGACGACGGTGTTGCCAAGGGATGGCAGCAAATTGTCGAAAATGTACCTCAGGTATGCACTGCGGCCGATTGCATCGCGCTTCGCAGTCGCCGAGCCTTCGCTAACGAAGAGCGGTGCTGCATGCCGAAGGAGCGCCCGAGGTGCAGAGCCGTGTCGGCGGTGTGTCGCCTGCAAGCAGGCTCCTACACGGCGGAACGACGGATCGAAGGTAGGAGCCTGCTTGCAGGCGATCCGGGCTCAGCGGGGGAGCCATCCGGGAATCGGCAGCTCGTGTTCGAGCTGACCGGAGAACCACTTCCAGTCCGCTGGGGCGCAGTGCCAGTGAGGCCACCGCTCCTGTCTCCCGAGCAGGACGGCCCGATAGGGGTTGAGGTAAATGTAGCGGAAGACTGCATCGGCGGGTTCGTCCGTACGGAGCTTGTGATCGAAGAAGCCGCGCTCCCAGATGAGACCGGA
This sequence comes from Opitutaceae bacterium, assembly GCA_035415285.1. Classification (GTDB taxonomy): domain Bacteria; phylum Verrucomicrobiota; class Verrucomicrobiia; order Opitutales; family Opitutaceae; genus CAJCBL01. The sequence continues at coordinate 30,641 of DAOOFR010000010.1, read as the reverse complement.
GGAAAGGAGCGCGCCCGAGGTCTTGGCTTTGAGACGCTGGATGGCTCGGGGGAGTGAAAGTCGAGCACGAGGACGATCAACGCGTGCAGGTGATCCGGCATGACAACGTGGCACCGATCGATCCAGGTGGCGTCGGCTTCCATGGCGGCGAACTCGCGATGGATTTCCGCCGCGATCGAATCGCAGGTCAGGCCGGAGCGCTTGTTCTCAGTGTAGAGCGTGAGAAAGTAGCTGGCGTCAGCGGCGGAGAAACGACCGCGACGGAGCGCGGCGTGGCCCCTGCGAGGATCGAGTGCAGCCATGGTTTCGGTGGTGAAACCGGCCGGCTGCGCGGTGGCGGCGCGGATGCGACGGAGGTTTGCCGGCGGCGGACACGCGGCAACGCGAAATGTTGGCGGGCGGATCGGAGGTAGGAGCGTGCTTGCACGCGATCCGTAGGTTGGAACGCGGACAGAGCACGGAATCGACTGCAAGCAGGCTCCTACAACGGAGAGGCGCAGGCCGCACAAATCGCCTGCAAGCAGGCTCCTACCTGTCGGAGGAGGTGCGGAGACCGGTTGCGATCACCCGACCCAGGCGCGGGCGTTGTAGAAGAGCTTCATCCAGGGGCCGTCCTCGGGCCACTCGGCGGGGTGCCAGCTGTTCAGGACCGTGCGCATGACGCGCTCGGGGTGCGGCATGATGATCGTCACGCGGCCGTCGCGGGTGGTGAGCGAGGTGATGCCGCGGGGCGAGCCGTTCGGATTCAGCGGATACTGCTCGGTGGCCTGGTGCTTGTTGTCGACGAAGCGGGCGGCGACGAGACCGGAGGCGTCGCACGCGTCGAGCGCGGCGGCGTCCTTGAACTCGGCGTAGCCTTCGCCGTGCGAGGAGGCGATCGGGAGCACGCTGCCGGCCATGCCCTTGAAGAGGATGCTCGGGCTCTCCTCGAGGCGGACGCAGACGAAGCGGGCCTCGAAGCGCTCGGAGCGGTTCTGCACGAAGCGCGGCCAGTGGTCGGCGCCGGGGATGATCGAGTGCAGGTTGCTCATCATCTGGCAGCCGTTGCAGACGCCGAGGGAGAACGTGTCGGGCCGCGCGAAGAACGCGGCGAACTCGGCGCGGGCGCGCTCGTTGAAGAGGATGCTCTTGGCCCAGCCTTCGCCGGCGCCGAGGACGTCGCCGTAGCTGAAGCCGCCGCAGGCGACGAGGCCGCGGAAATCCTTCAGCGAGACGCGGCCGGAGAGGATATCCGTCATGTGGACATCGACGGTGCGGAAGCCGGCGCGGTCGAACGCGGCGGCCATCTCGACCTCGCTGTTCACGCCCTGCTCGCGGAGGATCGCCATGGCGGGGCGAGCCTTGGATTGCGGAGTGCGGATTGCGGAGTGCGGATTGGCGGAAAGGTCGAAGGTGAGTTTGGGCGAGATGCCGGGGTTGGTCTTGTCGAGCTTGAGCTGGAACTCGCTCTCGGCGCAGGCGGGGTTGTCGCGCAGCGTGGCGATGCGGCGGGTGACGTCGCTCCACAGCGCGCGGAGCTTCGGGAGGTTCTCGTTGTAGATCTCCTCGCCGCCGCGGCGCACGCGGAGGGCGAAGCAGGAGTTCACCGTGCCGATGCGCGTGGTGCAGTTCTTGAACCCGTGGCGACGGAGGACGTCGGAAACGTCGTCGAGGTCGGCGGCGCGGACCTGCAACACGGCTCCGAGCTCCTCGCTGAAGAGCGAGGCGAAGGCGTTGTGGCCGGCGGGCACCTCGAGGTCGACGCCGGTGTGGCCGGCGAACGCCATCTCGACGATGGTCGCGAGCAGGCCGCCATCGGAGCGGTCGTGGTAGGCGAGGAGCTTCTGCTCGCGGCCGAGTTGTTGGATGGCGGCCCAGAAGTTCTTGAGGTCGGTCGGGTTGTCGACGTCCGGCGTGGCCTCGCCCATCTGCGAGACGGTCTGTGCGAGGATGGAGCCGCCGAGGCGGTTTTGGCCGCGGCCGAGGTCGATCAGGAGGAGGACGGTGTCGCCGATCTTTCCGGAGCCGGAATCGGAGTTCGGACTGGTCACGGAGGCCATTCTTCCTGCGGAAGAACCTTCGGCGGAGGCGGAGGAGGGCACGGAGGAAGCGGAGGAGTTCCGAACCTCTGTGCTCTCCAGCTTCTTCTCTGTGGTCTCTGTGACTCGATCGTATCTGAGCTGCGGCGTCACCGTGAGGCGGACATCGGCGCAGGGCGCGAAGGCGGAGACGATGAGCGAGATCGGCGCGGTCTCGCGCTTCTGCTGTCCCCGGTCCTTCCAGACGGTGGACATGCTCATCGAGTCCTTGCCGACGGGGATGGTGATGCCGAGGGCGGGGCAGAGCTCCATGCCGACGGCATGGACCGCGGCGTAGAGATCGACGGCGTCGCCCGGGACGGCCGGGGCGGCCATCCAGTTGGCGGAGAGGTTGACCTTGCCGAGGTCGCCGATCTGGGCGGCGGCGAGGTTGGTGAGCGCCTCACCCACGGCGAGGCGGGCGGACGCGGCGGCGTTGTTGACGGCGACCGGCGTGCGCTCGCCCATCGACATCGCCTCGCCGGTGTAGGCGGTGAACGAGGACGCGGTCACGGCGCAGTCGGCGACGGGCACCTGCCAGGGGCCGACCATCTGGTCGCGGCACACCAGGCCGGTGACGGAGCGGTCGCCGATGGAGATGAGGAAGGTCTTGTCGGCGACGGTCGGGTGGGAGAGCACGCGCTTCACGGCCTCGGCCAGCGTGAGGCCGTAGAGGTCGAGCGGGAGTTGCGGGCGCGGGAGCGACTGCTCCTGGCGGTGCATGCGCGGCGGCTTGCCCAGCAATACCTCGAGCGGGAGGTCGATCGGCTTGTTGTTGAAATGCGGATCCTCGACGACGAGGCGCTTCTCCTCGGTGGCGTCGCCCACGACGGCGAACGGGCAGCGCTCGCGGCGGCAGAGCTCGCTGAAGGTCTCGAGGCGCGCGGCCGGCACGGCGAGCACGTAGCGCTCCTGCGCCTCGTTGCACCAGATCTCGAGCGGGGACATGCCCGGCTCGGCGTTGGGCACGGCGCGGAGGTTGAAGCGGCCGCCGCGGCCGCCGTCGTTGACGAGCTCGGGCAGCGCGTTGGAGAGGCCGCCGGCGCCGACGTCGTGGATGAACGAGATCGGGTTCTCGGCGCCCAGCGCCCAGCAACGGTCGATGACCTCCTGGCAGCGGCGCTCCATCTCGGCGTTGTCGCGCTGGACGGAGGCGAAATCCAGATTCTCCTGACCGGAGCCGCTCGCCATCGAGCTGGCGGCGCCGCCGCCGAGGCCGATGAGCATCGCGGGCCCGCCGAGGACGATGAGCTTGTCGCCCGGCTCGATCGTGCCCTTCTGGACGTGCTCGGCCTTGATGGCGCCGAGGCCGCCGGCGAGCATGATCGGCTTGTGGTAGCCGCGCAGCTCGGTGGCGGTGGCGACGGGAATCTTGGATTTGGGATTCGAGATTTGAGATTTGGAAGTATCCGGAAGCTTGGCCTGCGCACCGGCGGCGGGGACTTCCTGTTCGAAGGTGCGGAAGTAGCCGAGGATGTTCGGGCGGCCGAACTCGTTGTTGAACGCGGCGGCGCCGAGCGGGCCGTCGATCATGATGTCGAGCGCGGAGACGATGCGGCCGGGTTTGCCGAACTCCTTTTCCCAGGGTTGGACGGCGCCGGGGAGTTTGAGGTTGGAGACGGTGAAGCCCGCCAAGCCGGCCTTGGGCTTGGACCCGCGGCCGGTGGCGCCCTCGTCGCGGATCTCGCCGCCGGAGCCGGTGGCGGCGCCGGGGAAGGGCGAGATGGCGGTGGGGTGGTTGTGCGTCTCGACCTTGCAGAGGATGTGGATCTCCTCCTCGTGCGCGGCGTACTCGTTGGTTTTGGCGTCGGCGTAGAACCGGGCGGCGCGGTGGCCCACCATGACGGCGGCGTTGTCCTTGTAGGCGGAGAGGATGCCGTCGCTGTGGAGCTGGTACGTGTTCCTGATCATCTGGAAGAGCGAGCGGTCCTTGGCGGAGCCGTCGATTTCCCAGGTGGCGTTGAAGATCTTGTGGCGGCAGTGCTCGGAGTTGGCCTGCGCGAACATCATCAGCTCGACGTCGTGCGGGTCGCGGCCGAGGGCGGTGAAGTTCTTGACGAGGTAGTCGATCTCGTCGTCGGCGAGGGCGAGGCCGAGCGCGGTGTTGGCGGCGACGAGCGCGGCGCGGCCCTGGGCGAGCACGGGCACGGCGGTGAACGGCTTGGGCGTCTCGTGGCGGAAGAGCACGTCGAGCTCCTCGACGCTCTCGAAGACGGCCTGCGTCATGCGATCGTGGAGGCGGGCGGCGATGGCCTTCGCCTGGGTTTCGTTCGGCGTGGAGCCGCCGAGGTCGATCCAGTAGGCGACGGCGCGCTCGACGCGTTTCACTTTGGCGAGGCCGCAGATCTGGGCGATGTCGGTGGCCTTGGAGGACCACGGCGAGAGGGTGCCCGGGCGGGGGGCGACGACCTGGAGCAGGCCGGTGGGTTCGTGGGCCTCGCGGGTGGGGCCGTAGGTGAGCAGTTTGACCAGCACCTCGTGCTCGGCGGGCGTGAGGTCGGCGGAGGTCTCGGCGACGTGGATGAACGCGGTGGCGACGTCCCGGACGGGGAGGCCGGCGGCCAGGAAGTCCTGGACGAGCTTTTGCGTGCGGAAGTCGGAGAGGGCGGGCGCGCCGCGGAGGATGATCATGGTCGGGAAAGTCGCCTCTACTGACGACAGGCACGGGGGCGGTTGGCCAACGGAAAACGAGGGGGAAGCGCACGCTGTTCTCGCGAAAGCGGCCGATTCGAGGAGGTGCCGCCCCGGGGGCTCCGGCAGCCTTTTCCCGCGGATAATTCCATTGCGGGCCCGCGTCCGTGCTGGTTTTAACGGCAACACTTAACCGATGGGGTCCTGAGTCGGTGTGACGGGATCTCCTTCCGCTCCCCACTCCCCATGAAACTGGCAGCGATTCCCCTTGCTTCGGCGTTGTGCGGCAGTTGGCAACGCAAGCTGGTTGGTCGGATGATCTCCACTACGGTGGTGCTGGCCGGGCTGGTGGTACCGGGATGGTCCCAGGGGGCGGAGCCGGACCCGCAGGGCTCGCGCGGGCCGACGATCACGGATGTGCGGGAGGTGTGGGAGATGCCCCAGACCGAGCGGGAGCGGGCCCATCCGCTGCGCATCGAGGGACGGGTGAATTTCCACGACCCGCTCTGGAACAATCTCTGGCTCGAGCAAAACGGGGAGGGCCGCTATCTTCCCTTGCTGCCGCGCCATGCGCCCTCCTTGCGCAACGGGCAGCTGGTCCGGATTGAGGGCACCCTCATCCCGGCCGAGGGCCTTTCCGCGGACCGGGTCCGCGTCACGGTTCTGCGGGACTTCGTCCCCTCCACCCCGGTGCCGACCGCTGGGCGGATCAACGAGGTGCGCGCCTTCGATCGGCGCGTGGTGGTGACCGAGGGCTATGTGGACGAGCAGCTGCTGGTCGACAGCCAGCATCTGCGACTGATGCTCTTGCTCGAGGATCGGCGGGTGATCTGCTGGGTGCCGCCGGACCCGGATCAGGTCCTGCCGGATTGGCTGGGTCGGCAGGTGCGGGTGACCGCGGTGTACTCGGGCCGCATCGATCCGACGGGGACGGAGAACACGGTGGAGTTGTGGGTGGCGAGGCAGAGCGATGTGGAGGAGATCGGCCGCATCGAGACCGATCCGCGGTTCGAGCTGCCGCTCACCGCGGTGCGGGCGTTGGTCGACCGCCCGGTGGGCACGACGGTGCGGGTCCGTGGGCGGATGCGGCAGCGGGACATCGGCACGAGCTTCGTTCTCAGCGACAACACCGGCGCCGTCCTGGTCCACGGGCTGCAGCGGGAACGGATCCCGGCGGACGCCGAGGTGGAAGTGGTGGGACGGACGGGACTCCTCGGGGCGCGGTGGGTACTGCAGCACGCCATGTTTCGCGTCGCCGTGTCGCCCGACCCGGCGCCCGCTCCGCCCAACGAGACCCTCGACCGGGTCGAACGCATCCGGCAACTGACGCCGGCGGAGGCGGCGACCGGCCGACCGGTCGACCTGGTCGGCGTCGTCACCTGGTCGTTGCCGGAGGCGGACTTCTTTTTCCTCCAGGACCAGGGCGGTGGGGTGCGGGTGACGGTGCCACAGGGGATGCGCCCGCCGGCGCTGCAAAAGGAGGTGCGGGTCGAGGGCCACACCACGCGCGGGGCGTTCGCGCCAAGCGTGGTCCCGCAACGCATCACCGACATCGGGTCCCGGGCCCACCCCAGCGCGCGGCGCATCTCGCACCCCCAGGCCATCTCCGGCAACGAGGACGGCCAGTGGGTCGAGATGCGCGGCTTCCTGCGGCGTATCGCCTCGGAGGGCGACTGGCATTGGATTTACGTGACGACGCCGGACGGCGAGTTCGCCGGGCACATGCAGTCGCCGGTGAGTTTTGTCGCCACCCCGGGGTCGCTGATCCGGGTGCGCGGCGTGTGCGAGGTGACAACCGACGCGAAGAACGGCATCAGCGGCGTCCGGCTGCGGGTGCCGTTCCTCCACGATCTGCTCATCGAGGAGGACGCGCCGGCCGAGCTTTTCGACCTGCCGGTGCGCCCGGTGGCCGAGTTGCGGCGGCTGGGCGCCGGGGAGGAGCTGGCCCGGGCCCGCGTGGTGGGGCAGGTGGTGCACCAGGTGCCGGGCCAGTCGCTGGTGGTGCAGGATGGCGACGCCGGCCTGATGATCTACAGCCGCGAGCCGGAGCAACTGGTGCCCGGCGACGTGGTCGAGGCGGTCGGCATCCTCGGACGGGATGGCGCGCGCCTCGTCCTGCGGGAAGCGGTGTATCGGAGGATCAATGTTGCGGCGGCGCCGGCACCGGCCGTGCTGGCCGACCCCGCGGTGCAGGACTACGCGAACGATCTGCGGCTCATGCGGGTGCGGGGCACGTTGCTGGACTGTTCCCGGCATGCCGACGGGCTGCAGTTCACGCTGCAGGCCGGCGGGACGATCTTCGACGCCTCCCTCGGCGCCCCGGCCGGGGCGGCTCGCGCGGACTCCTTCAGGCCGGGCATGGTGCTCGACCTGACCGGCGTCTACCGGATCACCTACGACGATTTCGACCGGCCCCGCGGTTTCCAGCTCCAGTTGCGCACCGTCGACGATCTCGCAGTGGTCGAGCGGGCGCGGTTCTGGACGGTGCCGCGCGCCCAGCTGATGGCGGGCGGCCTGGCCGGCGGGCTGTTGTTGATCGTGGGCTGGGTGGCGGCGCTGCGGCACCGGGTGCGGGTCCAGACCGAGCAGATCCGCGACCAGGTGGAGCGGCAGGCGAACCTTGAGGCGGAACTGGAACGCGCGCAGCGTTTCCGTTCGCTCGGCCTGCTCGCCGGCGGGCTCGCGCACGATTTCAACAACCTGCTGACCGGCATCCTCGGCAACGTCACCCTCGCCATGCTCGACGAGAAGACGATGGCGAGCGCGGGGGAGTGCCTGCGGGACATCGAGGCGAGCGCGAAACGCGCCCGGGACCTCACCCAGCAACTGGTGACGTTTGCGAAGGGCGGCGACCCGATGCGGGACAGTCTCTCGGTGGCGGAGTTGGTGCACGCCGCCGCCGGCTTCGCCCTCAGCGGCGCCAAGGCGCGGGCGGAGTTCCAGCTTCCGGCCGACCTGTGGCCGATCCATGCCGACCGCAACCAGCTCGGGCGGGCCCTGCAGAATCTGTTTGTGCATGCGCGCGGGGCCATGCCCGACGGGGGCATCGTCACCATCCAGGCCGGCAACGAGACGATCGAGGCGGCGACCGGCGCGGTCGCGGCGGGCCGCTATGTCCGGGTGAGCATCGTGGACCAGGGGGCCGGGGTGCCCGCCGAGCGGCTGCCGGGTTTCTTCGATCCGTATTCTGCAACCAAGTTCGGCGACGACCGTTTCGCCCTGGCGATCGCCTATTCGATCATCAAGCGCCATGGCGGCCACCTCGAGGTGCAATCCTCCCTCGGTGTCGGCACGGTGTTCCGGCTGTGGGTTCCCGCGGCGGAGCAGAAGGCCGTGGTGGCCGTCGAGGCCGAGGCGGCGGTGCCGCTGGCCGGGGAGATCGCCGGCACCCGGGTGCTGCTGATGGACGACGAGGAGACGATCCGGCGGCTGGCCGAACGGTTGCTCACGCGCCTCGAGTGCGAGCACCGCACGGTGCCGGATGGCGCGAGCTGCGTGGAGGCGTACCGCGAGGCGCTTGCCGCCGGCCGGCGCTACCAGATCGTGATCCTCGATCTCACCGTTCCGGGCGGCATGGGCGGCCGGGAGTGCATGGCGGAGTTGCTCAAGCTCGACCCGGAGGTGCGGGCGATCGTCTCGAGCGGCTATTCGAACGACCCGGTGATGGCCAACTTCCGTGAGCATGGTTTTCGTGCCGTGGTGCCCAAACCGTATGCCGTCGGCGTGCTGGCGGAGGCGATCCGGCGGGTGCTGGGCGCGCCGCGGTAGGCCCGGGGCGAGCTGCGTATTGCCAGCGGGGAGGCGGTTGTGCTAACTCGGTGCGCATGAGCAATCGACCGTCGGTGGTTTCCGTGTGGAAGGCGCAGGTCGTGGCCGGCGCCGGCGCCGTGTTGTCCTGCATGCTGGTCGGGATGTTTTTCGCCACAGGGCACCCGTTTCTCGGGTTGCTGGCCCTGCCGCTCGTGGGGGTGAGCCTGTTGTTGCTCCTCGTCTACGGGCCGATCCAGGCCGATGCGGATGGCATCTGGATGGATGGCTCGCTCGAGGCCGTGGGCATGGCGTGGGCCGACGTGAAACAGGTCCGGTTCGGCCGGTTCCAGCTCGTGCTCGAGGGCGGGAACAAGCGCCTGGCGCTGCCCAAACCATGCTTCTGGACCGGCGCCGCCGCCAGCCAGGTGCGCGACTATGTGCAGGTGCTCGCCCGCGACTACTGCACGCCGCCGCCGCCGAGCCGCACCGCCGATCTTGTGCTCAGTCGCAATGTCGTCAGGGTGGCCGCTCCAACCCTGAAGTAGATCGATGTGTGCCGCTGTTTCCTCCGGGTGTCCGAGCCTCGACTTCCGCAACACGAACTCGCTGTGGTGCAGTGTGCTCGTGGAGACGCTGGTGCGCTGCGGCGTGGGCACGGCGGTGACCTCGCCGGGCTCGCGCTCGAGCGCGTTGACGACGGCCTTGGCGCGGCATCCGGCGATCGAGGCGATTCCGGTGCTCGACGAGCGCTCGGCGGCCTTCTTCGCGCTGGGGCAGGCCAAGCGCACCGGGCGCCCCGTGGCGCTGGTCTGCACCTCGGGCACTGCGGTGGCGAACCATCTGCCCGCGGTCATCGAGGCGCGCGAGAGCGGCGCGCCGCTGGTGGTCATCACGGCTGATCGGCCGCCGGAACTGCGCGACTGCGCCTCCGGCCAGACGATCGACCAGCAGAAGATCTTCGGTGGGTACGTGGGCTTCTACCACGAGCTCGCCGTGCCGGAGGCGCGGCTGGAGTTGCTGCGCTACCTGCGGCAGACGGTCGCCCACGCCTGCGCTCGGTCGCTCGCCCCGCATCCGGGGCCGGTCCATCTCAACGCGCCCTTCCGCGACCCGCTTGCGCCGGTGGCCGACGCCACGGCGGAACCGTTGCGCGCCGCACTGGGGCCGGAGTTTTTCTCCCATCTGACGGCGGGGGCGCCGTGTGTTGTCACCACGGCCTGGACTCCGCCGGCCACGGCGCGCGGGGTGATCGTCGCCGGGCCCGCCTCACCGGCGGATCCGGTGGAATACGCGCGGCAGGTGGGCCGGGTGGCGCGGACGCTGGGCTGGCCGGTGCTGGCCGACGCGCTCTCGCCGGTGCGGCACCACGCGCCGGAGGGCGCGTGCGTGGTGGCTCACTACGACACGCTGCTGCGCGACGATGCGCTCGCCGCGGCGCTGGTCCCGGAGGAGGTGCTGTGCTTGGGCGGCTGGCCGACGAGCAAGGTCCTGCGGGGCTGGCTGGCGCGCAGCGGGGCCGAGGCCCAGCTGGTGGCGGAGACCTGCGCGAACCGCGACGGGCTGCACCTGCGCACCCGGCAGATCGCCGCCACCGTCGACGGGCTCGAGATCACCGAGGTGCGGCCGGAGAGCGACTACACGTCGCACTGGGCGCGGGCCGAGGCGGCAACCGCGGCGCGCCTCGAGGCGGCACTGGCGGCGGAGACGGGGCTGTTCGAGCCGAAGGCGGCGTGGCTGCTGGCGCGGCATCTGCCGGCGGAGACGCCGGTGTTCGTGGCGAACAGCATGCCGGTGCGCGACGTGGAGTATTTCTGGCCGGCGAACCGGAAACAGCCGCGGTTCCATTTCAACCGCGGGGCCAACGGTATCGACGGCACGCTTTCGACGGCGCTCGGGGTGGCTCACGGCGGGGCGCCGACGGTCCTGCTCACCGGCGACCTGTCGCTGTTGCACGACACCAACGGATTCCTGCTGGGAGCGAAGCTGCGCGGCAGCCTCACGATCGTGCTGATCAACAATCGCGGCGGCGGGATCTTCCAGCATCTGCCGGTGGCGGGGTTCGAGCCGCCGTTCGAGGAGTTCTTCGCCACGCCGCAGGCGGTCGATTTCGGGCGGCTCTGCGGCGCCTATGGCGTGGAGCATGTCGTGGTGCGCGACTGGGCGCAGTACGCGTCGCTGGTCGCGACGCTGCCGGCGCAGGGGCTTCGTGTCCTGGAAATCGTGACGGATCGCCGGCGCGATGCCGCTCGCCGCAAGGCCCTGCTTTCCGGCTCCGTTTGATCCGTGGCGGTGGCTCCGCGCCGGGGGGCGGCGCCGAGGAGGATGGTTTCGCGGCTCGACTCGGCGGACGCGGTGGCGACACTGCGCGCGGGTTCGGGCCGGGATTGCGGTGGCCGGTGGTCCGAAGCCCCAAACGCAACCTCCCTATCCTCTGCGGGCCGCCGCATCGTCCGTTGCTTCCATCATGAAGAAACCACTCGTTGAGTTCATCGGCACGTTCTTCCTCGTGTTCACGATCGGCATGACCGTGATCGCCCCCGGCGCCGGCGCCATGGCGCCGCTGGCCATCGGCTCGGTGCTGGCGGTGATGATCTTCGCCGGCGGCCACATCTCCGGCGGCCACTTCAACCCGGCGGTGACGCTCGGGGTGTTCCTGCGGGGCAAGTGCCCGGCGAAGGATGTCGTCCCGTATTGGGTCGCGCAGCTTGCGGCGGGGGCGGTGGCGGCGGTGGCGGTGAAGTACCTGAAGCCGGACAACGTGCTGTCGAATCTGGTGCTCGAGCTGGCGCAGAAGTCGCCGGCGGTGGGCCCGGCGCTGCTGGTGGAGTTCCTCTTCACCTTCGCCCTGGTGTGGGTGGTGCTGAACGCGGCGACGGCGAAGGCGACGGCCGGCAACTCCTTCTACGGTCTGGCGATCGGCTTCACCGTGCTGGTCGGCGCGTACTCGGTGGGCTCGATCTCCGGCGGCGCGTTCAACCCGGCGGTGGCGCTGGGCATCACGATGATGGGCCTCTCGGCTTGGGGCAGCATCTGGATCTTCCTCGTGGCGAATCTCGCCGGCGGCGCCGCCGCGGCGACGGCGTTCAAGCTGCTCGCGGAGGATGCGGACTGAGGAGGAGCGGACGTTTCGGCGACCTATCGCCACCATCTGAAAACAACGAGGCGGAGCCGAACGATCGGCTCCGCCTCGGTTGTTTCCGGCGCGGCGGGGTGGGTTACGGCGTGCGGACGGCGGCGCGGTTGAGGGCGCTGATGAGGGCGCGGATCGAGGCGGTCTCGATGTTGGTGTCGATCCCGGCGCCGAAGAACAGCAGGCCGCGGTCGGTCTTGATCTGGATGTACGAGGCGGCCTTGGAGTCGGCGCCCTCGCCGAGCGAGTGCTCGTTGTAGTTGACGAGCTGGAAGTTCTTCAGGCCGGCGACCTCGAGGGCGTGGCAGAAGGCGGCGATGGGGCCGTTGCCGTTGCCGCGCAAGCGCTGGGGCCGGCCTTCGATCAACAGGTCGGCGGTGCACTCGGTCTCCTGGTGGTGCCCGCCGCGCGGATGCGCGGAGAAGTCGGCGAGGGCGAGGGGCGCGGTGCGGTTGAGGTACTCGTCCTGGAAGAGCGCGTAGACCTCCTCGGTGGTGATCTCGGTGCCCTTGGCGTCGGCGTAGTCGTTGATGATCTTGCCGAACTCCTTGTGCATGGCCTTGGGCAGCTGGAGTCCGTACTCCTTCTCGAGGATGTAGGCGACGCCGCCCTTGCCGGACTGGCTGTTGATGCGGATGATCGCGCGGTAGGTGCGGCCGAGGTCGGCCGGGTCGATCGGGATGTAGAGCACGTCCCACGGGCGGTCGGGGGCCTGCTTGGCCCAGGACTTCTTGATGGCGTCCTGGTGGGAGCCGGAGAAGGCGGTGAAGACGAGCTCGCCCACGTAGGGGTGGCGGGGATGCACCTCCATCTTCGTGCAACGCTCGTAGACCTCGCGCACGTGGTTGATGTTCGAGAAGTCGAGGCCGGGGTGGATGCCGTGCGTGTAGAGGTTGAGGGCGACTGTGGCGACGTCGAGGTTGCCGGTGCGTTCGCCGTTGCCGAAGAGCGTGCCCTCGACGCGATCGGCGCCGGCAAGCAGGCCGAGTTCGGTGGCGGCCACGCCGGTGCCGCGGTCGTTGTGGGTGTGGAGGCTGATGAGCGTGGACGTGCGGCGGGTGAGGTGCGTGCTCATCCACTCGATCTGGTCGGCGTGGATGTTGGGGGTGGCGTACTCCACGGTGGCCGGGAGGTTGAGGATGATCTTGTCCTGCGGCGTGGGCTGCCAGACATCGGTCACGGCCTCGCAGATCTCGAGGGCGAACTCGAGCTCGGTGCTGGTGAAGCTCTCGGGCGAGTACTCGAGGCGGATCGCGGAGCCGGCGGCGACCAGCGGCTGCATCTTCTCCTTGAGGAAGGCGACGCCGTGGGTGGCGATGGCGACGATCTCGGCCTTGGTGGCGCCGAAGACGTATTCGCGCTGCTTGGGCGAGGTGGAGTTGTAGAGGTGGAAGATGGCGTGCTTCACGCCCTGGAGGGCCTCGAGCGAGCGCAGGATGAGATCCTCGCGGCACTGGCAGAGGATCTGGATGGAGACGTCGGCCGGGATGCGGTTCTCCTCGATCAGGCGGCGGCAGAATTCGAACTCGATCTGGGAGGCGGACGGGAAGCCGACCTCGATCTCCTTGAAGCCGATCTCCACGAGCAGGTCGAAGTACTCGAGTTTCTCCTCGACGCTCATGGGCTGGGCGAGGGCCTGGTTGCCGTCGCGCAGGTCGACGCTGCACCAGATCGGGGCGTGCGTGAGCGTGCGGTTGGGCCACTGGCGGTTGGGCAGGCGGACCGGGGGAAACGGGCGGTACTTCGTGATCGGCGGCTTTTGCATGACGAAAGGGCGGGTTCGGGCGGAGAAAGGAGAGGGCGGGCGGAACGGCGGACGATTCGCTCCGGGAAAGACGGCGCACGCGGCGCCGCAGCCAAAGGGGTTCCCGGGGGGATCAGGACAGCGCCAAGCGGCGCAGTCGAAGCAGGCCGCTGGTAAGTCGAAGCGCTGTCGGGCGGAGGTTCACGCCCGGCAGTAAGTCCGCCGGCCGGAGGACTGTCAACGATGGGGTCGGGGCAGGCGCCGCCGCGCGCGGGCGACGGCGCCGCGGCCCGGTCCGGGGGCCGATCGCGGAAAACGCGTTGCTGTATGCCCTGGCAGTAACCTGAATCGCCCGTGGCACGTCACCTCCGCCGTGCCCATTGAAGCCACAACACCATGGACGACCAAGCGCCCGACTACGACGCATTGCTGGCCGGAGTCCGCCGCGGCGATCAAGCCGCGGCCCGCGCGCTCGTCGAGGTGTTGCATCCGCTCGTCCGCAAGATCGTGCGCTCCCACCTGCCGCGCCGGGTCGCGGAGGAGGATCTCGCCCAGGAGGTCTATCTGAAGATGTTCAGCCGCCTCGAACAGTACCGGGGGGAGATGCCGTTGCCGCACTGGGTGTCCCGCATTGCGGTGACGACCTGCATCGACCACCTGCGCTTCCAGCAGCGCCGCCCCGAGTTGCGCTGGGCCGATCTCTCCGAGACCGAGGCCGAGGTCCTCGACGCGGTGCTCTCGGGCAGCGACGGCGAGGACGCCACCGACGCGCTGGCCGCGAAGGAGCTGGTGGGGCGTTTGCTCGAACAGCTCTCGCCCGCCGACCGCACCGTCATCACCCTGCTCGACCTCGAGCAGAAGTCGGTGGCGGAGATCCGGGCGCTCACCGGGTGGGGGACGAGCATGATCAAGGTACGCGCTTTCCGAGCACGGCGGAAGTTGCGCAAACTCTTCGAACAGCTAGAGCGAAAGGAACGCCCATGAAACGCCAAGATCCCTGGTTGAAGCTTGTCGCGGCCGCCCGCCGCGTGCCTGCGGATGAACCGATGGAGCTGCCGCCCGGCTTCGCCACGCGGGTGGCGGCGCTGGGGCTGGCGCAACGACGCGAGCCGGCGGACTTCTTCGGGGTCTTCGCCCTGCGTGCCCTCGGGCTCGCGTTGGCGGTGGTGGTCACCTCCGCCGTGGTCGGTTTCCCGCTCTCCCCCGTCTCCGCCGCCGACAACAACGCGAGCGACGATTTCGACGATCCCGTGGCTGAACTCGTCGCCCAACTCTGATCATGCTGACCAAGCCCCGTACCATCCTCGTTCTTGTCGGCATCTTCCTGGCCGGCGCCGTGAGCGGCGTGTTCCTCGCCCCGTTGATCCGTATCCATCGGCCACCGGCGCCGCATGCGCCGCGGCCGTTCCTCGTGCGCACCATGGCGCGGCTCGAGGAGAAACTGCAACTGACTCCGGAGCAGCGGAAGCAGGTCGAGGTGCTGGCCCAGCAGGCGGGCCTGGAGCTCGGGAAGCTGCGGCGCGAGTCGTGGCAGGCGAGCGTGAAGACGATCCAACGCCTCAACGAGGGTATTGCGGCGATCCTGACGCCCGAACAGAAGGTGCAGTTCGACGCCTACCAACGGGAGCAGCACGAGCGGCTGCGCAAGCGGCAGATGGATCGGGAGGGCCGCTACGGTTTCCGCGGCGACGCCCCTCCGCCGCCCCCGCCGGGGAGCGGGCCGCATCCGGCAGGTCCGGGCGAGGCGCCGCCACCGCCCGCGGAAGAGGAGTGACCCCGAGCGCCGCGTTCCGCGGCGCTTTTTTTTCGCCAGAATCTGATTGCCGCGCCGCGGAGCGAACACCACCGTCCGCGCCGGCCAGGTCCCATGCATGGGCAGACGCGTGAACTCCGCCAGGACCGGAAGGTAGCAACGGCAACGACGTTCTCCCAGTGCCGTGGGGTGCCTGGCCACTTTCCCCTTTTCTGCCTCAGATTGCGCGGCTTTGCCCCTGACCCCGCCGGGGCGTCACTCAGCAAACCATGAATACCTCGCTCGTCCTGACGCTGATCGGTCCCGATCGCCCCGGTCTGGTTGAAACGGTTGCCGAACTCGTCGCGGCCCATGGGGGCAACTGGCTCGAGAGCCGGCTGGCGCGTTTGGGCGGACAGTTTGCCGGCATCGTGCGGATCGAGCTGCCGGGCGAGCGTGAAGCGGGTTTGCGCGCCGCACTCGCCGCGCTCGGGGAGAAGGCTCTGGCGGTGGAGGTTGCCCGGGACCCGGCGGCGGCGCTGGCACCGGCCGCGGGCCGGGCGGTCACGCTCGAACTCGTCGGGCAGGATCGGCCGGGCATCGTGCACCAGATCACACGGGTGCTGGCGGCGCATCGGGTCAACGTCGAGGAGTTGACGACGGAGTGGGTGGAGGCGCCGATGGCCGGCGGGATGCTGTTCCAGGCGCGGGCGCAGCTGCTCATCCCGGCCCACGCCGACATGGCGGTGGTGCGCGGCGATCTGGAGAAGATCGCCGCCGACCTGATGGTGGACCTGCATTTTGCCGACGCGCCGTGAGGGTAGGGCGGGTTCCCTGGGGTGAATCCTTCGGTTGCTGGGTGGTCGTTTGCGCAGGGGCTCGGGGCTGTTTAGTGTCCGCCGATGTTTTCCGTCGGAGAAGGCCTGTTGTCCGCCGGCGATGCGGGGCTGGCTGCGGTCTCGAGCCGGGGTGAGCGCGGCGTGGCGATGCGTGCCGCGGGCTCCGCCGTTGGTCGGGAGACCGCCGATACCATGCGGCAGACGGGCGGCACCGGTGGTGGTTCGACCGCGGGGCCTGATGACGGGGTGAGCGCCTATCAGCAGGCGGGGCGGAAGCTGGCTGCGGCGGCGGTGGGGGGCGCAGCGGCGACCAACGATCCGCAGGCCGCGAAGGAGCTTGCGCAGCTCAAGGCCGCCGATGTCGCGGTGCGGGCGCATGAGGCCGCGCATGTGGCGGCCGGCGGCGGCCTGGTGCGCGGCGGGGCGACGTTCACTTACGAAACCGGTCCCGACGGTCGCCAATATGCGGTGGCCGGCGAGGTGCAGATCGACACGGCGCCGGTGCGGGGCGACCCGGAGGCGACAATCCAGAAGATGGCGACTGTGCGGGCGGCGGCGTTGGCGCCTTCCGACCCTTCGGCGACGGACCGGGCGGTGGCGGCATCCGCTGCGCAACAGGCGCTCGCCGCCCGCGCGGAATTGAGCCGGATGGAGAGCGAACCGGATCGCACCGAGTCGGCACCGGGAGCGGAGGGACCGAGTTCGCGATCACAATGGGGCGCGTGGGCCCGGGCGACCTATGCGGCGGCGAACGAGCCGCGGAGCGAGCCGGGGTTCGTGGCCGTGGCCTGACGGCGCGGCGTCACTCCCAGCGGCGATCGAGCTGGGCGGCGTGGAAACGGATCGTGCGCTGGTGGGCGGCGATGCCGACGTCGTCGGCGGTCTCGATCAGGGTGGTGAGCACGAGCTGCAGCGCCTCGGCGTGGCGGCCGAGGTTGTGGAGCGTCATCGCGAGAAAAACCTCGAACTCACGCTGATCGGGAAACTGGAGACGCCCCTGCTGCAACACCTGCTCGGCCCGGGCGTAGTCGCCCAGGCAGCGGAGCGCGGAGCCGAGACCGAGGAAGGCGGCGGAGAGTTCGTTGGGCGGGAGGCCGAGCGCGATGGCGCGCTCGTAGGCCGCGGCGGCGTCGCGGTAGCGCCCGAGCACTTCGCAGTTCCAGGCGATCTGGTGGAGAATCTCCGGAGTGTTCGGATACCGCAGTTCGAGCGCGCGCAACCGGGGCAGGAGGGCGGCGGTGGCCCCGCCGTGGCGGGCGCCGACGATGGCATCGAGCTCGGGTTTCCAGTCGGGCTGCGGTTGGGCATCGCACATGGGGCGATTGGAGGCGAAGGGAGGATCCGCTGGCAATTCCTGTTCCCGGCTCAGCCGCGGCGCCGGGCGGCGGCGACCGCCGCGTGGAGGGCCGCCGCGGCGGCGCGAGGGTCGGCGGCTGCGCAGATGGCGGAGACCACGGCGATCCCGTCGGCGCCGGCGGCGATGGTACGGGCGGTGTTGGCGACGGTGATGCCCCCGATCGCGACCACCGGGACCGGGATGCGGCGGCGGAGGGCGGCGAACTCGGTCTCGCCGAGCGCGGGCGCGGCGTCGGTCTTCGTGCCGGTGGGAAAGAGCGGGCCGAGCCCGACGTAGTCGACCGTGGCGTCGAGGGTCGGGAGATCGGCGGGGGAGGTGATCGACAGCCCGATGATCGCGCGTGGGCCGAGGATGGCGCGGGCGGCGGCGGGGCTGAGATCCTCCTGCCCCACGTGTGCGCCGTCGGCGCCGATGGCGAGGGCGACGTCGATGCGGTCGTTGACGAGGAGGGGGATGCCGAGCGGGCGCAACTGGGCGAGCAGGGCGCGGCCGGCGGCGGCGAGGGCGCGGGCGGAGCCGGTCTTGTCGCGGAGTTGGACGATGGTGACGCCGCCGGCGACGGCGGCGGCGACGGTTTCGACCACGCCGCGGCGTGCGGTCATGTCCGGATCGGTGACCAGATAGAGCGAGAGATCGAAGCGCGGCGACATGGGCGGAGCGTGGGGCAGAGCGGGGCCGGACGGAAGTTTTCCCTTCACCGGGGCGCGCGTTTTCGCGAGAACCACCGCATGCCGACCGCTCTTGCCATCTGTGGAAGTCCCCGTCGCAACGGAAACACCGAGACCATGCTCCGGCGCTGTCTCGATCGCCTCGCCAGCCAGGGCATAGCGGGCGAGTTGGAGCTGCTCGCGGGCAAAAACATCCGAGGCTGCACCGCGTGCGGCGGCTGCCGGGAGGCGAAGGACGAGAGCTGCCCCGGGCAGGCGGGCGACGACTTCGCGGCGATCTTCGAGAAGATGGTGCGGGCCGACATCCTCATCGTGGGCTCGCCGGTGTACTTCGGCTCGGCCACGCCGGAGCTGATGGCGCTGCTCGACCGCGCCGGCTATGTGTCGCGTTCCAACGGCCATCTGTTCTCGCGCAAGATCGGCGGGCCGGTGGCGGTGGCGCGGCGGGCCGGGCACAACTTCACCTACGCGCAGTTGATGTTCTGGTACACCATCAACGACATGATCGTGCCCGGATCGACCTACTGGCCCGTGGCGTTGGCGCGCGACGCCGGGGCGGTGAACGAGGACACCGAGGCGCTGGCGACGCTCGACCGCTTCGCCGACAACCTCGCGTGGCTAGCGGAGAAGCTGGGCTGAGGCACGACGCGAAGCGCGGGCGGTAGATCCGGCTGGGGCGGACGCCCGCGGGTGTGGTGAGCGGCCGCGCCGGTGGACGGTGACTCGACGAGAACCAGCGACGCGGTGCGGGGGGGGGCATGAGCCCGTTTCATGGTTGCGGGGAGAGCGGCGGCGGTGCGCAATCGCGGCACTTCCATGGCCACCCGGATCGGCTTCGACAACGAACGTTATCTTGAACAGCAGAGCGCGGCGATTCTCGAGCGCGTGAAGGGCTTCAACAGCAAGCTCTACCTCGAGTTCGGCGGGAAACTGCTCTTCGACTACCACGCCTCGCGCGTGCTGCCGGGCTTCCACCCCAACGTGAAGATGCAGCTGCTGCAGAAGCTGCGCGACCAGGCCGAAGTCGTGATCTGTATCTACGCGGGCGACATCGAGAAGAAGAAGATGCGCGCCGACTTCGGGATCACCTACGACACGGACACGCTCAAGACGATCGACGACCTGCGCGAGTGGAACGTCGTGGTGCGCGCGGTGGTGATCACCCGTTTCGACGAGCAGCCGGCGGCGGTGGCGTTCAAGAACCGGCTCGAGCGCCGGGGCGTGAAGGTCTACACGCACCGCGCGACGCGCGGGTATCCGGCCGATGTCGATACGATCGTGAGCGAGGCCGGCTACGGGGCGAACCCGATGATCGAGACCGAGCGGCCGATCGTCGTCATCACCGGCCCCGGGCCGGGGAGCGGCAAGCTGGCGACGTGCCTGAGCCAGCTCTACCACGAGCATAAGCGGGGCATGAAGGCGCACTACGCGAAGTTCGAGACGTTCCCGATCTGGAATCTCCCGCTCAAACACGAGGTGAACGTCGCCTACGAGGCCGCCACGGCCGAGCTCAAGGACGTCAACCTCATCGATCATTTCCATCTCGAGGCCTACGGCCAGCCGGCGGTGAACTACAACCGCGACCTCGAGGCCTTCCCTCTGCTGCGCCGGATCATCGAACGCATCACCGGCGAGGCGTCGTTCTACAAGTCGCCCACCGACATGGGCGTGAACCGTGCCGGCTTCGGGGTCGTCGACGACGCCGCCTGTCGCGAGGCCGGCCGGCAGGAGATCATCCGCCGCTACTACAGCTACGCCTGCGAGTATGCGATGGGTCTGGTCGACAAGGAGACCGTCCAGCGGGTCGAGTTGCTGCTCAGCACCCACGGGCTTTCGCCCAAGGACCGCAAGGTCGTCGCCGCGGCCCACGAGGCCGCGCGCTTGGGGCGCGAGGCGGGCAAGGGACGTGACGGCATCTGTTGCGCCGCGGCGATCGAGCTGAAGGACGGACGCATCGTCACCGGCAAGAATTCCCCGCACATGCATGCCTCGGCGAGCGTCGTGCTCAACGCGGTGAAGCTGCTCGCCGACATCCCGGACAACATCCACCTGCTGCCACCGATCGTGACCACCTCGCTCACGCACTTCAAAAAGGACGTGCTCAAGGGCAAGGTCATGAGTCTCGACCTCGAGGAGACGCTGATCGCGCTGAGCATCAGCGCCACCATGAACCACGCGGCCGCCATGGCGATCGAGCAACTCAAGGAGCTCAGCGGCT
Source organism: Opitutaceae bacterium (assembly GCA_035415285.1). Taxonomy (GTDB): domain Bacteria; phylum Verrucomicrobiota; class Verrucomicrobiia; order Opitutales; family Opitutaceae; genus CAJCBL01. The sequence goes on along the minus strand of DAOOFR010000010.1, from coordinate 10,515 downwards.
GCGATGTGCACCTCACCCACATCCCGAGCCCGGGCGACGCGACCGGGATGCGAAAACTCGGCGTGCAGCTCACCAGCGATCCGGAGTTTGCGAGCAAGCTGTTGTACCTGGTTTGAGCGCCGGTCCGACGGTAGGCACCGCGCCTGGCCGCCGCTGGCGTGGGCAGGGGAAACGGCATTTGGCGATCGAGCGCCAGGGCTGCGGCGGCAGGGTTGAGTTGCGCAGGAGAAATAGTGAGCCGCACGGCCTGCGGCGCCTTGCGGCGGCTCGAGGACCGCGAGGCGCTGGACTGGGCCGCGTAGTCCCCTGTGCCCATGCCATCTTCCCCCGCCGCCCCGCCGCCCGGCCTCAGCACTGGCGAGAAAGTCTGCTGGATGCTCGCCCTGCTCGGCGCCGCGATGACGGTGGCGCCGTTCGTCGCCGAAGACTTCTTCCGCCCGTGGAACGGCGGGCAATACGCCATGGTGATGATCGGCCTCACGATGGCGATCGCGCTGGGGATCTCGACACGCCTCTTCCGTCGTCGCCGCCTGGTGCGGGCGGCGCTCTTCGACGAGACACAGCTGCTCGCACATTGGCGTTACGGCGAGGTGGAGTGGCGGCGCTTCGTGGGCGAGGACTTCGAGCGGGAGTGTCGCAACAAGTGGGCGATGTTTCGGATCGTCGCCTTCTTCTGCGCCGTGATCGGCGGCGGGTTCGCGCTCTACGATTGGGCGGGCGGCCGCTGGGTGCTCGCCGTGCTGCTGGGGCTATGCCTGGTCATTAGTATCGTGATCGTGACGACGACCCGCGCGCAGCGGGCGCGGCGGGAGGCCGGGGGCGGTGAAGCGCGCCTCGGCGAGGACGGCCTCTGGCTCGGCGGTGAGCTGCACGTCTGGCGCGGTTTCGGTGCGCGTTTCGAGCGCTGCCGGGTGATCGAGGGGGAGGTGGCGTGTCTCGAACTCGTGTACTCGACACTGGCACGAAGCCAGCGGCAGATCCATTCGGTGCGGGTGCCGATCCCCCAAGGTCGTGGCGCCGAGGCGGGCGCACTCGTTGCCCATTTCCGGCGAAAGACCGGGCGTGAGTGACTGCCACCTCGGGGTACCGGCGGCGACGCTCAGCCGCCAATCTTGAGACGCTGGGCGATCGTCTCGGCGTCGAGCTGGTGGAGTGCATCCAGCAGATGCAGTTGAAGTGAGCCGGGGCCGGGGCTGCGCTCGGCGGCGATCTCGCCGGCGAGGGCGAGGAAACTCAGCCCGGCGGCGACGGCGACCAGCCGGTCCGGTTCGACGGCCAGCGCCGCGCCGACGAGCGCGGTGGCGGTGCAGCCCAGACCGGTGACTCGCGCCATGAGCGGGTGGCCGTTGGCCAGCGCGACGGTCTGTCGGCCGTCGGTCACGTAGTCGATCGGGCCGGTGACGGCGACGACGGCTCCGGTGGCGAGGGCGAGTTGGCGGGCCGGCGCGAGGGCGTCGGCGGAGTCGCGCGTCGAGTCGACTCCCTTGGTCTTCTCGCCGGTGGCGCCGGCGAGGACGAGGATCTCGGAGGCGTTGCCGCGGATGCAGGCGGGGCGCTGGCGGGCGAGGTTGGCGGCGGTGCTGGTGCGCAATGCGGTCGCACCGGCGCCGACGGGATCGAGCACCCACGGGAGGTGGCGCAGGTTGGCGGCCGCGGTCGCCATCTCCATGGCGGCAATCCAAGGGATGGAGAGTGTCCCGATGTTGATGACGAGCGCCTGTGCGAGACCGACGAACTCCTCGACCTCCTCGACGGCGTGGACCATCGCCGGCGAGGCGCCGAGGGCGAGCAGCGCGTTGGCCGTGTTGTTCATCACGACGTAGTTCGTGATGTTGTGGACCAGCGGGGCCCGCGTGCGGATGGCGGCAAGGACGGCGGAGCAGGCGGCGGCGGAGAAGACGGGGGTCGAGGACATGGCGGGCGGATGCCGCCGACGGTAAGGGGGGAGCGGCTCCGAACAAAACAGAAAAGCCCGCCGGTCTCCGGCGGGCTTCGCAGCTTGCGGGGGCGAGGATCAGAAGCGGTAGGCGAAGCCCACTTTGGCCACCGGGAAGAGTTCGTTGTTGTCGTTGATGTCCTTCTCCTCGCGGCGGAGGTCCTCGAGAAACGTCTGATCGCTGGCCAGCGGGCCGGTGGCGGTGAGGTGCGCGTCGTAGTTGTCGGTGAACATCACGCCGAGGTTCGTCATCAGGCTGATGCCGCTCCGGCCGAAGTTCCAGGTCCAGCCGATGCCGAGGTAGGGGGCGACCTGGGTGCCGGTGTCGACCCGGCCCGTGAGCGAGGTGATCTCGGTGTTGGTGTAGTCGTGCTTGCCGATTTCGTACACCTTGCCGTGCCGCGGCCGGGCGGTGACGTCGAGACGGTGATCGTAGACGACGGCGCCGCAGGTGAAGTGGAACCCGTTGCGCCACGGATGCCAGTCGACCGTCGCCGCGAGATTGGCCATGCGCAGGTCGGTGTCGTAGCGGGCGCGGTTGGTCCGGAGGTTGTCGGCGTCGAAGTCGAGATGACCGTAACTGAGCGCGAAGTTGAAACGTTCGGACGGTGTGTACTGGAGCACCGGCCCGAAGCCGGTGGTGCCGCCTTCGAGGCCGAGGGAGAAGGCGCTCCGTTCGGAGGACTCGCCGGCGTCTGGCGCGGCGGCCGGAAGGACGCCTGCGCCAACGGCGACCAGGGTGCCGATACCCACGGAACGAACGAGAGTTGATCGGTGTTTCATGCGCCGGCGAGTGAAGGACGGGAAGTGGTCGGGGCGACACGGACCTGGCCAGCGGCGGAAAGCCCGCGGTGAGTGGCAATAATGCAGGGTGGCCGCTACGGCGACTGGGTCCTGCTCTTGCCGGTTGGCGTCGGCTCTTGGCGCGACCAGCGGCACCCGGGGCACCGCGCGCGGAACGAAGTCTCGCCGTCGCCCCGACCGGCACCATACACTGACCCTGCTTTCAGCCTTCGTGTGTCATGCTCCTCTTCCTCCTCGGCTCTCTGCTCGGATTGCTCACCGGCCTGTGGCAGGTGCGGCGGTTCCGCCGCGAGGCCGAGCACAACGCCGAGGAGCGGCAGAACGCGCTGCGGGAGAAACAGGTTGTCGTCGGTTTCGTCCACGGGATGGCCGAGGCGCTCGGCGAGAACCTCAGCCGTACCGAGCTGCTCGAACGCATCGTGCATGCGGCCATCCTGAGCACCAACGCGCTCAGCGCGTGTTTGTTCGAGCGCACGCCGCAGGAGACGCTGCGCGGCGTCGCCGCCGAGGGTCTGTTCCCGCCGCAACGTGCGCTGCCCGACCATGTGCGCGGCGCGAGCATCACCCGAGCCCGACTTCTCGAGCAGATCATGCGACTGGAGGAGATTCCGGCTTCAGCGGGGGTGTTGGGCGAGGTGGTCCGGACCGGTCGGGCGGTGCTCATCGCCGATGCCGAGGGCGACGACCGGATCGTGAAACACGATGATCCGGCGCTGAAGATGCGGTCGTGCATCGCCGCTCCCGTGCGCTTCCGCGACGAGTTTTATGGTGTGCTCTGCATCGCCAACCCGCGCGATGGTCAGGCCTTCCGCGGGGACGACTTTTCGCTCGTGCGCGCGCTCGCCGAGCAGGCGGGGATGGCGGTGCACAATCAGAGCCTGCTCCGGCTCCAGATCGAAAAACGCCAGCTCGACCTCGATCTGGCGCTGGCCAGCAGCATCCAGCAGCTGTTGCTGCCACGCGAGGCGCCGAGCGTGCCGGGACTGGAAGTCGACGCCCGCTACCGCTCGGCGCAGCAGGTCAGTGGCGATTTCTACGATCTGATTCCGCTGGCCGGCGGCCGGCTCGGGGTGGCCGTGGCCGATGTCTCCGGCAAGGGGATTGCGGCCTCGTTGCTGATGGCGATCTGCCGGACCAACCTGCGCCAGCTTGCGGCGCGCGACGATTCTCCGGCCGCGGTTCTGGCCGGGGTGAACCGCGCGATGAGCGGCGAGATGCGCCAAGGTATGTACATCACGATGATCTATGCAGTCATCGACCCGGTGCGCGCGGAGATCCGTTATGCGCGCGCCGGCCACGAACAACCGTTGTTTTTCGGTCGCGGCACGGACGCGCAACACGAGGTGAGGTTTCTCGACTCGGAGGGCATGGCGGTCGGGCTGGTCCCCGACGAAACCTTCCAGCCGGCCTTGGCCGAGGCGCGGGTGCGTTTTGGCGAAGGAGACGTGTTCGTGCTCTACACCGACGGACTCACCGAGGCGCCCGATGCCTTTGGCGCGGAGTTCTCCGGATTGCGGCTGGCTGCGGCGGTACGGGAACTGGGGACTCGGTCGCCCGGTGCCATCAACGACGGCATCCTCGAGCGGGTGCGGCATTTCACCGGAGAGAATCAGGGTCACGACGATCTCACGTTGGTGACGATCCGCCGAGTCGGCTGAGCCCGCCAGGTTGCCCCCTGTGGCGCCCGACGGCTCCGGTGTGGCGCCGATTGCGAATTGCGGGCACCTGCCTAGTCTCGGGTCGTCCGTGGCGTCGGCCCCATGATCGAACGCATCACCACCAGTGTGGATCTGGCTGCGAACCTCCGGCTGGAGGTGTCGCTGGCGGCGCGTACGCGCGATCAGCAGCGTGGGCAGCGCATGCGTGCGGAGACCGCCGCGGACGACCCCCGGGGCGTGATCATCGACCTCGAATCGGCGGCGGGGCGGCGACCGGACCGGTCGGATACGGAAGGCTACGGCAAACTGATCCGGTTCGCGCAATCGGGGCTCGGGGGGGACCAGACGGACGACTATGCGTCGACCGCGGCCGAGGACCAGCCGGCCCTCGCGGCGTCGGTCCTGCCGCGCGATTGGCGGGCGGCCCAGGCGGCGAGCCTCTACACGCGCGTCGGTCAGATCGGTGCTGGTGGATACTCGGCGACGGTGGGCGCCCGGCTGAATGCCGTGGCGTGACGGTTCCCCGCCTCGCGCAGTGTGGCTTGCGCGGATCGCGCCGGTGGCGGGGCCGGGCCCGAGGTCGATCCTCCGCGGAAACGAAGGCTGGCGGTTCCCTGCCGCTTGGGCGATTCATTCGGGCGACCCATGAAACCGCACCGTCTTCTGGCCTCCGCTCGCACACCCGACGGCGCGATCCTGACCCTGCACGAACACGACGGCAGCCACTGCGTGCGTCTCGCCGGGCGGGAGTTGATGCACTCGCAGGCGGCCTGCTCGGAGTCGGCGTTGGGCGAGCTTGGCATGGCACGGCTGGTGCGCGAAAAGCCGGGACGGGTGCTGATCGGCGGATTGGGGCTCGGTTTCACGCTGCGCAGCGTGCTGGAGCGCGCCGGGGCGAAGGTCGTGGTCGAGGTGGCCGAACTGTTGCCGGAGATCGTGGCGTGGAATCGTGAACACCTCGCCCGGCTCAACGGGGCGTTGCTCGACGATCCGCGGGTGCGGGTGGTGATCGGCGATGTCTTCGAACTCGTCCGCCGGGCGCCGCCGGCGGGTTATGCGGCGGTGATGCTCGACATCGACAACGGCCCTTCGGCGATGGTGCAGGCGGCCAACGCGCGGCTCTACGATGCGCCCGGGATCCGGATGTTGGCGACAATGCTCGCGCCTGGCGGCCGCCTGGTGGTGTGGTCGGCGGGGGACGACGCGGCTTTTGTCCGGCGGCTCGCGGGCGCAGGGTTGCGGGTGCAGACGGTGCCGGTGAAGATTCGCGCCGGGGCGAGGCAAGCCGCGGGGCGGCTGTTTGTGGGCGACAGGACCGGAGCCTGACGCCCACCGCCGAGGCTCCGCCGGGGGCGGATCAGGAGATGGCGGTGTTGGCCAGCGGTAGCCTGGCCTCGACCCAGCCCCGGGAGTACAGCACCGAAACGGCCAAGTCGGCTGCGGTCTCGGTGGTGAAACGGTCCATGTTGATGATCAGGTCGTAGCCGGACGGATCGTCGATGTCGGCTTCGAAGAAGGAGCGCACGTAGTCGCGGCGGGCGTGGTCGGTTCGGCGGCCATGGGCGAGCGCCTGTTCCGGCGAGAGCCCGAGGACCTGCGCGATGCGCCGGGCGCGGTGCTCGGGGGAGGCGATGAGTCGCAGGTGGAGCGCGTGTGGCGCACCGGCGGTGGCGAAGTTGGCACCCCGGCCGACGATGATGGCACGGCCGATCGCGGCGAGCCGGCGCATCAGACTGTTGGTGTTGTGCACCAGCGTCCAGATGTTCGGGTGCAGCCCGACGATCTCGCCCACGGAGGCATCGATCTCCGACACCTTGTCCTCGGGAATGAAGCGAGCGAGCGAGGCCGAGAGATGGTTGTCCTCGAGCATTCGCGCGACCAAGTTGCGATCAAAGACCGTCCACGGGGCCTGCTCCACCTCGAGCAGGCGGTTGAGGCGGCGGGCGATCTCCTCGCCGAGGACGTTGCCGCCGGTGCCGCATTCCCGTGAGATGGTGATCAGCGGCGCGACGGTGACCGAGTTCCCGCTGGGGGCATGGCCCAGCTGAAGGTCGAAGTAGGCCTTTGCCTTGTCGATGGAGGAGTGAGTGTCCATAGGGCAGAGGGTCCGGGGTTGGCGGAGCCAGCGTGGGGACTCTAGCCCCGAAGGCGGGAGGTCGCAACGTGGTGGCGGCCTCTTTGATTCGAATCGTTGTCGCGCTCGGTGCAACCGGTGGCATGCTTTGGCGTCTTGTCTGCCGTGAATCGTCCCCAACCCCTTTTGTATGCAGCTGGTGCGCTGCTGCTTCTCGGCGTTGCCGGTGTGGCGTGGCGCGAGCACGATGCCAGCGGTCGCCATCGGGCGGAGTTGACCGCCGCCCAAGCGCGCATCGCCGAGCTGGAGCAACGGCTTGAGGCTGTATTGACCCCGCACGGCGTGTCGCGCGCCCCCGAGGTGTCGTCCGACGGTGCTGGCCCAGCGGATCGGCGCAACGAACCGGATCGGCGCTTTCGGCCGGGCCGGCGGGGCGGTTTCATGTTGGATTCGGCCAACGACCCGGAGATTGCCCCCCTTGTGCTCAAGCAACGGAGACGCCAGATCGCGAGCCGTTATGCGGCGCTCTTCGCCCGTCTCCGGTTGCCGCCGGAACAGGGGGCGAGACTCCAGGAGTTGCTTGCCGAGAAACAGATCACCCATTTCGACGCGATGGCCTTGGCGCGCCGACAGGGGCTCGGACGGGACGAGGCGCAAGCGCTGGCGCGCGAAGCCGACGCGGAGGCCGATGCGGCGATCCGAGCGCTGCTCGGCGATGGGGCTTTCGCGCAGTTGCAGGAGTTCGATCGCACCTACTCGCAGCGGGCGGCAGTGAACACGCTGGCGACCCAGCTCGGTTACGAGGGAGCACCGCTCACCGTCGCGCAACAGGAGCGGTTGATCGGCGTGCTCGCGGCCCGCCCAGGGGCGGACGGTGCGCCGCTTGGTGCGGGACCGTTCGGGGGCTTCGACGGGCCGGGCGGCCCCGCGGCGCCGCGGGGGCTCGGTAACGATTCTCCAGCTACTGAGTTCGGGACGCTGCTCGCCGAGAAGATCGCCGGCGACGCCGAGACCGTCCGGACGGCGGCGACTTTTCTGGCACCGGTGCAGGTGGAGGCGGTGCGCCGGGCGCTGGAGGAGGAGACCGACCAGTTGCGGTTGGCCGCGCTGAGGCGGGAGCGGATGCGGCGGACGCAGCCTTCCGGCGGGTGAGCCGCTGCGGGGCGCAGCGCGCGGCCCCCCGGACACGGTGCGGGTGTCCCCCCGTGGCACCGGTGTCGCCGATGTCTCGGCACCGGGGACGTGCCGGGCTCAGAGTTTTGCGCGGCGCGCGACCCAGTCGACGATGGCCTTGTCGTTGTCGCCGGCCTGCCAGACCAACTGGAGAAACTCGGCCGGGTGGATGTCGTGCTGCTTGAAGAAACGGCGGTCACCACCGCATCCGTACATGAGCGAGGCGGGCAGCTCCCCGCGGAGCTTGGCCCGGGCCTTGGGGATCAGCCGGGGCAACCACTCGATGCCGCGGACCGCGGCGGTCTTGGCCGGGAGCGATGCCTCATCGAGCACGACCTTGGCCGGCTCGCTTTTCTGGACGAGTTGGAAGTAGCTGCGGCGGACCGCCTGGATCAGCAGGGCCGTCTCGAAATCGGGTTCGCCGTAGTTGGCGGCGTCCTCGGCATAGTCGTAGAGATCCTGGGCGCGGGAGCCGATGGCGGCGAGGAACGCGAGCTCGTGCTTGGAGAAGAACTCGTCGGGGTTGCGCTTGGCGGCGGCGTACTGTTTCGCGGCCTTGTCGTAGATCGCCCGGAATTCCTTGTGGAAGTCGTAGTGTTCCATGGCCGGGAAGGTTAGGGGATGGGGGCCGGAGGGAAAGCCGGAAGCGCTCGCGGCAAGGGCGAACCGGGGAAACGGGTGGACGTGTCGAGCGCGAGATTACAGTGGGCCCGTAGGTCTAACGAAATGAATACCGAGCGACGCCGGCGTGGGCGATCCCCGGGGACGGGTGCCGGCCACACGGTTTGCCGGCGGGACAACCCATGCGATTTCAGGGGGAGAACACGACGGAAAACGCCCGCGAAGATTTTTCGAAAATGCGTGTTGACGGAGGAAGAGGCGGCCTACTTACTCCGCACCCTCATCACCGCGGGCGTAGCTCAGTTGGTAGAGCACCACCTTGCCAAGGTGGACGTCGAGAGTTCGAGTCTCTTCGCCCGCTCCATTTTCAAAGCCCTCCGAGAAATCGGAGGGCTTTGTCTTTTCCGGATGGTCGGACGCGGACGTTTCGGCGCGAGTCACGCGGACGTCCTCGGCACGGGCGCGGCCCGTCGGGAACGGGCCGATGGGAATCATCCGGAGGAGGGCACTGATCGCGTTGTCCGTGCGCGCCGAAACTACCGCGGTTCTCACTTCATCGTCGCTCGTTTGCCCGATGGGCGACTGTCTGGTCGGCTCACGCTGCCAGCGCGGCAACGAGGGCGAGGGCGGACTTGGCGCGGTTGAGCGTGTAGAGGTGGTAGCCGGGGGCGTTGTTGGCCAGCAGACCGCGGATCTGCGTGATCGCCCATTCGAGGCCGATGAACTCGACAGCATCGGCGCTGTCGCCGGCGGCCTCGAGGCGACGGGCGAGCGGAGCGGGCAGGGCGGCGCCGCACAGTTCGCTGATGCGCCTGATCTGCTTGAGTGAAAGCACCGGCATGATGCCCGGCACGATGGGAACCCGGATACCGCGGGCGCGGCAGGCCTCGACGAAGCGGTAGTAGACGGCGTTGTCGAAGAAGAGCTGGGTGACGATGAAGTCGGCGCCGGCGTCGACCTTGCGCTTCAGGTTGTCGAGATCGAGGGCGAGCGAAGCGGCCTCGGGGTGCTTCTCCGGGTAGCCGCCCACGCCGAGGCAGAAGTCGGGGTGGTGGCGTTTGAGGAGGGCAACGAGGTCGGAGCCAAATCGCAGGCCGGGCTGGAAGGCTGTGGCGGCGTCGAGGCCCTTCGGCACGTCGCCGCGCAGGGCCATGATGTTGCGGATACCGGCGGCGTGGTGGGCGGCGGCGATCTGCTCGATCTGCGCGGGCGAGTGGTTGACGCAGGTGAGGTGCGCCATCGTCACGAAGCCGTGGTCCTCGCGGAGTTGGCGGGCGAGCTGGGCGGTGCGTTCGCGGGTGCTGCCGCCCGCGCCGTAGGTGATCGAGACGTAGTCGGGTGAGAGCTTGCGGATCTCCTGCGCGGTGAGGCGCAGTTGCTCGATGCCGGTGTCGTCCTTGGGCGGAAAGAACTCGATGGACTTGAGGGGACGGCCGGCGGCGAAGAGAGCGGAGATCGGGCGATCGGGATTCATGCGGAAAGACGCATCAAGGAATCCGGAAACGTTGATTGGTAAAGCTATTTCTCGGTGGCAGCGGCCGGGGAAAAGGAAGGCGCGGGCTGTGTGGGCGCTGTGCGGCTATGCTTGGCCTAGTTCTGTGTCTCGCGCTCGCGTTCGGTCCGAAGGCGGAGTTGGCCGCAGGCGGCGTCGATCTCGTGGCCTTTCTCGCGGCGCAGTGTGAAGGAGACCCGCGCGCGGTCGAGGACGGCGGCAAACTTCTCCTGGCGGGCGAGCGAGGGGCGTTTCCACTCGAGGCCGGCGACGGTGTTGTAGGGGATGAGGTTCACGTGGGCGTGGAGGTCGCGCGCGATGGCGGAGAGGCGCTCGGCTTGGTCGAGCGAGTCGTTGACGTCCTCGATGAGGATGAATTCGAGGGTGAGCATGCGGCCGTGCTTCTGGGCGAATTCCTGCGCGGCGGGGATGAGCTCGGCGAGGGGCCAACGTTTGTTCACCGGCATGATGCGCGCGCGCACCTCGTCGGTCGCGCCGTGGAGGCTGATGGCGAGGCGGAAGCCGAGCGCTTCCCCGGCGAGCTTGCGGATCTGGGGAACGAGGCCGCTCGTGGAGAGCGTGATGCGGCGGGCGCCGAAGCCCAGGCCCCAGTCGGCGTTGAGGATGGCGAGCGCGGCGAGGAGGTTGTCGTAGTTGTGGAGCGGTTCGCCCATGCCCATGACGACGAGGTTGTCGAACGAGGCCAGCTCGGCGCGGGCGCGCGGGGTGCGGGCGTCCTCGCGGTAGCAGACCTGGA
>DAOOFR010000009.1:3141-37824 GCA_035415285.1 Opitutaceae bacterium | reverse complement strand
TTTGAACGTTCCGCGCCGGCCTGCGTCTCTCCCCACCGCAAGAGAGTATGCAAGGCTAGTATCTCTTACTAGTTTGTAGTTTGATAAGTCGGCTAAAGCGCCCGGGCAACCGGGCGCTTTAGCCGTTTTTGGGGCGCATTGCTCCGGCCGCGACACGCGCCGCACCCCTCCCGGGGCGATCGCGCATCCCAAGTCCGACGCCTCGTCCTGGACTTCCCGGCCGCCAGTTGCCCACCGGGGCGCGTATCCGTTTCCCAAAAAACAGCCCTCCCCGGCCCCACGCCACCACCGGCCAAGCAGGGCGCCGATGCCGAAAAAGCGCCGCCGCCGAAAAAAAGTTTCCGTAGTTTGAACGAAACGCACCCGCCGACGTCTTTCCCAGTGTTACAGGGTTTGCAGGGCTAGTTGCTATTAGTTTGTAGTTTGTCAGTCGGCTGAAGCGCTCGGGAAACCGAGCGCTTCAGCCGTTTCTGGACCTCGCGGCCGCGCCCCAGGCGCAGAAAACGCGTTTGCCACCCCCCGGCCCCGCGGGATCGCATGGAGCCATGCCCGACTTCCGCGTCTTTTGCACTCCCCCGACCCACGAGCCGGCGGAGATCCTCCTCGAGGAGACCGAGGCCCACCACCTCGTCTCCGTCAATCGTGCCCGAGTGGGCGATACCGTCGTCGCCTTCGACGGCGCCGGCCACGAGTGGATCTGCGAACTGGCCGCGATCGGCAAACGCGACGCCCGCCTGAAGGTGCGGTTCCCCCAGAAGATCAAGGCACTGCCCTACGCCGTCACGCTCGGCCAGGCGCTGCCGAAGGGGAAGTACATGGACGCCATCGTGCGCAAGGCCACCGAGATCGGCGTCGCCGGCATCGTTCCGCTGGTAAGCGAGCGCACGGAGGTGCAGCTCGAGTCCGACCGCGAGGAGAACAAACTCGAGAAATGGCGCGCCGCCGCCATCGAGGCCGCCAAGCAGTGCGGCAACGCCTTCCTCCCCGCGATCCAACCCGTGCAGCGCGCCACCGACTTCATGGAGTCGACCAAGGGCTTCGACCTGAAGCTCATCGCCAGCCTCCAGCCCGGCGCCAAGTCCCTCAAGACCGTGCTCGCCCGTTTCCGCGAGGAGAAGGGCCAAGCGCCTCGGAAAGTTCTTTGGCTCGTCGGCCCCGAGGGCGACTTCACCCCCGCGGAAATGAGCATCTCCAAGAACGCCGGCTTCGAGCCCATCACGCTCGGCCCGCTCGTGCTGCGTTGCGAGACCGCCGCGGTGTACGCGCTGAGCATCCTCAGCTACGAATTGCAGAACACCTGAGCGCGCATCCGCCGCGCTCCGCCACCATCCGGGCCCGCGGGCCCGGACGGTGGCCGCCCCGCCGCTTCACCGCCCGCCGTACCAGTCGATCTTGCGCGTGGCCCACATGCCCACGCCGAGCAGGACGAAAAGCGCCGCCGTGCCGGCGAGGAGTGCGTAATCCTGCAGCTGCAGGATGAAGTAGAGATACGCGTAGGTGCCGGCCAGCCCGCCGCCGACGATCCCGCAGCGTTTCCCGGTCTTCAACACGCTCGCGCTGTAGCCGGTCACCAGCGCCGTACTCAGCGCCGCCGCCACGCCATAGGCCAGCCCGGCCGCCGCGAACTCGCTGAGCGCCAGATAGCCGAGGAAGAACAGCACCAGCGCACCGCCGACCATGAGGTACTGGAGCGGGTGGATGCGCAGCTTCGCGGTGACCTCGAAGAGGAAGAAGTTGGCGAACACGAGCACGAGGAAGAGCACCCCGTACTTGATCGCCCGTTCCACCAGCCGGTAGGCGTCGACCGGCTGCAGCAGCGTGACATCCACCGCCGAGCCGGTGAGCTGGTGCCACTCGACCTCGGCCTGGCCGGCGCCGTCGGTCCACTGCTGCGGGTAACCGCGGCCAAAATACGACTGTTCCCACGTGGCGGCGAAGCCCTCCGGCCCGACCTCGCGCCGCGCCGGCAGCGCCGCGCCCCCGAAACTCGGATCGGCCCAGCTCGACCTCAGCGTCACGCGGCTCTGCGCCCCGACCGGCGCCACCGCCAGCCGCGCGCTGCCCTGCAGCTTCATCTCCAGCGCGAAGTCCACACCGGCGGCGGCCGCCGCGGCATCGAGCGGCACGGCCGCCTCGAGCGTCTCGCCGAAGCCGTTGCGCGGCGCGCCGGGCTCGAGTTTCACCGCCGCACCCGCGCAGCGCAGTTCCGGCGCCGTCCGCAGACCGCGCGGATACGTGAGCGAGGCCAGCAGCCGCGCCTTGGACCAGTCGTAGGCCGCGCCGTCGATCCCGATCGCGGTCACCACCGGCTGGAAACGTCCCCGCACCGCCAGCTCCGTCTCATAGACGGGGATGGTGAAGATGCCGCGGTGCCGCAGCGAGGGATCGAGCCGGCCCGACACCTCGAGCTCGGCCGGGAGGAAGTAGGCCCAGGCGCGGATCGTGCGCACCTCCTCGGTCCGCACCGCCGCCCCGCGCGCATCGAACACCTCGCGCGCGCTCTTCGCCGCGTAGGTGAACGGCACCGCCAGCACCGGCCCCACCAGCGTCTGCTCGCCGCCCCAGGTCTGGGCGATCTCGGTGCGCGCCTCCTCGCGAAAACAGAGGCGTTCCTGCCGCACGCCATCGATCAACAGCAGCGCGATCCAGAGCAGGCCGATGAGCACACCGATCAGGCAGAGCTTGAGCCCGGCGGCGCCGGCTTTCGGGCGGTGGGAGGGGGCCGCAGCAGACAGCGGCGGGGGAACCAGCGGAGGCGTTTCCATGCCGCAAGTCTCGCTCGCCCGCGTGAAGCGACGATGAAGGCCCCATGAAAACACGACGAAAACACCCCCAAAAACCGCCCGCGCGAGCATCCACCGCCGTGGTGCCACGGAGACACCGCCCCGCCCCGCGCCAAACCGTCGGTGCGCCCAGGCGGAGAATCTGCCGGCGCTGATCCCCGCGCGCCCATCCGGTTCTCGCCAAACGGGGGCGCGTCGCTCGGCTGACCGACTCCGGCTAAGCCACACCCGCCTCCGGACCACGCAGTGGCTTCGCGGCGCTCCCCCGCGCCGCACAGGGCGATGCATCATCGCCACGATCGCCCCCCACCCGGCACCGTCCTAGGCGCCCCACCAGCTTCAGCCAACCGTCGCAATGCCGATGTACCGCGGGGCGCTCCCCGGCGCCGCCGTTCCCGTTCTTTCTTGAGCACCTTCGCGCCCGCATGTCCCACATTCCCCGCCGCTCAATCCAGCTACTCCTCGCCGCCCTCCTGATCCCGTTCCTCCTCCGCGCGGAACCGGAGCTACGCGCCTACACCACACAACGCCTCACCACGCCCGCCCCCGCGATCGACGGCAAACTTGAGGAGGCCTGCTGGACCCAGGGCGAGTGGTCCGACGCGTTCGTCCAACGCGAGCCCCACGAGGGCGCGCCCGCCGCCTACCGCACCGAGCTCAAGATCCTCTACGACGACCACAACCTCTACGTCGCCATCCGCGCCCACGATCCGGAGATCACCACGATCCCCCACCTGCGCGCCCGCCGCGACGAACTCGCCGGCGACGTCGTCGGCATCGCCTTCGACAGCTACGCCGACCGCCGCAGCGCGTTCGAGTTCGCCCTCACCCTCGGCGGCAACCAGTACGACGCCCAGTTGCGCAACTGGGGCGGCGACTCGAGCTGGAACGCCGTCTGGGAGTCGGGCGTCGCCACCGGGTCCGGCTGCTGGACCGCCGAGTTCCGCATCCCCTTCAGCCAGCTCCGCCACAACGGCCGGTCCGAGCAAGTCTGGGGCCTCCACGGCTGGCGCTGGATCCCGCGCCTCCAGGAGCGGAGCAACTGGCAGCTCATCCCGATGGACAACGCGGGCCTCGTGTATTCGTTCGGCGAACTCCGCGGCCTGCGCGACCTGCCCACGGTCCGGCGCCTCGAGATCGTGCCCTACACCGTCGCCAAGTTCGTCGCCGTGCCCGACTCCGCCGGCAACCCGCTCCTCGCCGGCTCCTCCGCCGGCATCGAGGCCGGCCTCGACCTCAAGCTCGGCCTGAGCAGCGGCTTCACCCTCACCGCCACCGCCAATCCCGACTTCAGCCAGCTCGAGGCCGACCCGTCGGAGCTCAACCTCTCCTCCGTCGAGACCTTCTACAGCGAGCGCCGCCCCTTCTTCCTCGAGGGCAAGAACACCCTCGAGTTCGGCCTCGATGCGGATCTCCTCTTCTATTCGCGCCGCCTCGGCCGCCAGCCCTCGCTCGACCCCGACACCTCCGGCCACGAGGCCGTCCCGCCCACCACCCGCATCCTCGCCGCCACGAAAATCACCGGCCAGACCGAGGGCGGCCTCAGCCTCGGCGTGCTCCACAGCCTCACCGCCCGCGAGACCGCGCTGCTTGAAGACGCCGACGGCACCCGCCGCCGCGTCGCCGTCGAGCCGCGGACCAACTACTTCACCGCCCGCCTGCAACAGGATCTCGGCGACGGCGCCACCCTGCTCGGCGCCACCCTCGCCGCCACGCTCCGCGACCTCGGCGCCCCCGAGCTGCACACGCAGCTCGCGCGCAGCGCTCTCACCGGCGGCCTCGACTTCCGCCACACCTGGGGCGACCGCGCCTACTTCGTCGACGGCCGCCTCGTCGCCAGCCGCATCGAGGGCGCCGCCGCCGCCCTGCGCACCATCGGCGAGAACGGCGTGCACTACTTCCAGCGCCCCGACGCCGACTACCTCCCCGACGATCCCGCCGCCACCTCGCTCTCCGGCACCGGCGGCCGCTTCTTCGCCGGCAAGGACAACGGCGGACGCTGGCGCTACTCCGCCGGCCTCGACTGGCGCACCCCCGGCCTCGAGCTCAACGACCTCGGTTATCTCCAGTCCACCGACTTCATCCGCCAGACCGCCCACCTCGAATACGTCCGCACCGAGCCTTCGGCGTGGTTCCGTCGCTACAACACCCGGTTCACGCTCCTCAGCCGCCGCAACTTCGGCGGCGACGACCTCGGCCGCTACGCCCGCATCCAGGGCGGCGCCACCTTCCCCAACAATTGGTCCTTCTGGGGCCAGGTCGGCTACACCCCGCCCGCCCTCGATCAGCGCCTGCTCCGCGGCGGCCCGGCCGTATTCCGCCCCGCGCGCTACGACACCTATGTGCGCCTCGGCAGCGACAGCTCGCGCCCCTGGCAGTACTGGCTCGGCCTCGGCCACAGCGCCGCCCTCGACGGCTCGGGCGACTACCGCCACCTCGGCCCGGGCCTCAACGCACGCTTCGGCCGCCTCTACAACGTCGAGCTCAAGCTGAACTACGAGGGCAACCGCCAGGACTTCCAGTACGCCGGCGACGTCGCGCCGCACTATCTCGTCGGCCGCATGCGACAGGAGACCCTCGGCGCCACCCTCAACTTTTCCGCCAACCTCACCCCTTCGCTCACGCTCTCCTACTACGCCAACCCGTACGTGACCAACGGCCGTTTCCGCGCCTTCCTCGAAGCCGCCGCCCCGCGCGACCGCGATGCCGCGATGCGTTTCCGCCAACTCGATCCCGTCTTCGATCCGGTCGCCAACCGCTACACCGTCCTCGATCCGACCGGCGCCTACACCTTCGACAACCCCGACTTCACCTGGCGCGACCTCAAGTCGAGCCTCGTGCTCCGCTGGGACTACCGGCCGGGGTCCACGCTGCACCTGGTCTGGTCGTACGCCGGCAACTCGTCCGACCTCGACGACCGTCCGTTGCTCGACGCCCAGCACAGCGTCTTCCGCCTGCCCGCCACCAACACACTCCTGCTCAAGTTCAGCTACTGGTTCTCGGGCTGAACCCCGACCCGGCCCGAGCGGGCGGCTTCCGCTACGGACGGACCACAAGCTCCACCCGCTGCGCCGGGGTGAAGTACCGCCGGGCGAAGTCGCGCAGTTGCTCGATCGTCACCGCGTCGATCCGCGCGTCATAGTTTTTCCAGTCGTTGACCGGCAGGCCGTAGCTCGCGTTGAGCGCGGCCTGCAGGGCGCGCGCGCCGTTGGTCTGGAGGCTCATGCGCCGCGCGGCCTTCAGGCGCGTCTGGCAGCGGAGCAGCTCCTCGGGGGCGATGCCGCCCTCCTGCACGCGGCGGATCTCCGCCTCAATCTCGTCGAGCACCTCGCGGGCCTTGTCGGGCGCCGTGCCGGCGTAGAAGCCGAACAGGCCGGTGTCGACCGCCAGCACGCGCGACGAGCGCACGAAGTACGCCAGCCCCTTCTGCTCGCGGACCCGCTCGAAGAGGTTCGAGGCCATGCCGCTGAAGACCTCGTCGGCCACCTCGGAGACGAAGTGGTCGGCCCCGCGGATACCAGGGCACGGATACGCCTGGAACACGACCGCCTGCTGGCGCGGCTGGATCTCCTCGTGCACGCCGGCCTGCGGCCCGGCGAAGTCGGGGCCGGCGGCCGGCGCCGCGCCCTTGGGCAGCCGCCGGAGGAACGCCTTCAGTTTCGGCGCGAGCGCGCGCGGCTCGAAGTCGCCGGTCGCGGCGAGCACGCAGTTGCCGGCCACGAGCAATTGCCGGTGCAGCGCGCGTAGGAGCGCGGGCGTGACGGCCTTCGTGCCCTCCTCCGTGCCGTGCGGATCGATCGCGAGCGGGTGTGCGCCGAAGAATCTCCGCCGGATCAGTTTCCGGGCGACAGTCACGACGTCGTCGGCCTGCTCGGCGAGCGAGGCGAGCTGCGCCTCGCGTTCGATCTCCAGCGTGGCCGGCGCGAAGGCCGGCGCGAGCACCGCCTCGCCGAGCACGTCGAGCGCGCGGTCGACGTCGCCCGGCAGCACCTCGAGGCTGAGCCCGAAGGTGTTGTTGCCGGAGAACTCGTTGAACGTGCCGCCGACCGACTCGACCAACTCGGCCACCTCGTCGCTCGTGCGCCGCTTGGTGTCCTTGGTGAGCAACGTCACCATCAGCGAGAGGGCGCCGCGGGCCGCGGGCAGATCGTGCGCCACCCCGCCCAGGCAGACGAGGCGCAGGTGGAGGTTGGGCAGGCGCTTGTCGGGCAGGAGCAGCAGGCGCGCCCCGTTGCCCAGCCGCTCCTCGGTGAAGTCGCCCAGTTCCGCGGCGGGCACCGCGGCGACGGCTCCGGCGGCGGCGCCCTTGGGGTTCATCGACACCGCGGTGAACCGCTCGGGCACGAAGTACTTCGCGGCGACGCGGCGGATGTCGGCCGGGGTGACCGTCGCGAGGCGGTCGAAGTAGTGGCGGCTGTAGTGGAGATCTCCGACCACCACCTCGGCGAGGCCGAGGCGCGAGGCCTGGCCACTCATGGTCTTGCGGGTGTTGATCTCGCCCACCACGAGCTGGCGCACGGCCTTCTTCAGCAGCGCCGGCGGCACGCCGCGGCGCGCGATCTTGGCCAGCTCCGCCTGCACGGCGGCGGCCGCCGCCTGGCGCTTGTCCGGGTCGCAGAGCATCGACACGTAGAAGAGGCCGACCGAGCCGGGGTTCCAGGCCGAGGCCTCGATCGAGTGCACGAGCCGGCGCTTCTCGCGCAGCTCCTCCCAGAGGATGCAGCTGTTGCCGTAGCCGAGCACGGTGCCGAGCAGGTCGAGCACCGGCGTATCGGCGTGGGCCAGCCCGGGGATCTGCCAGCCGAGGCCGGCGCGGGAGATCTGGACGTCCTCGAAGAGGTGCGCCTCGCGCGACGCGAGCGGCACGGCTTCATCGGGCAGATACACCGGCGCCAGCCGGGCGCGCGGGGCCGAGCCGAAGTGCTGCTCCACCACGGGCAGGAGCGCGGCCGGCTCGAAATGGCCGGCGACGACGAGCACGAGATTGTTCGGCACGTAGCGCGCCCGGTAGTAGGCGACGAGGTCGTCGCGGCTCACCCCCTCGAACACGGCGCGGTGTCCGATGATCGGATGCTGGTAGGGATGCTGCCGGAAGGCGGTCTCGAAGAGCGTCTGGCCGAGGCGCTGGTCGGGCTCGTCGAGCGTCATGTCGATCTCGCGCAGGATGACCTGCCGCTCGCGCTCGACCTCGTCGGCTGGGAGCGTCGAGTGCAGCACGGCGTCGGCGAGCAGGTCGACGGCGACGGCGGTGTGTTCGCTGGGGATGTCGATGTAGTAGACGGTGCGGTCGAAGGTCGTGTAGGCGTTGATGTAGCCGCCGTGGGCCTGGACGGTGGCGGAGATCTCGCGACCGGCCCGGCGCTCGGTGCCCTTGAAGAGCATGTGCTCGAGGAAGTGCGAGAGGCCGCCGCCGAGCAGCGCGCCCTCGTGGATGCTGCCGGTCTTCACCCAGACCTGCACCGAGCACAGCGCGGAGGAGTGGTCGGGCTTGAGGAGAACGGTGAGACCGTTCGGGAGCACCCGGCGGTGCACGGGCTCGGACCAGAACGGACGAAGCAGATCGAAATCGCGGGAACGGCGGGCGCGGGTGGCGGGCATGAAGGGGGAGCGGGAGACGTGAATTGAAGAAAGCGGTACGAAGGACGTTGGCACCAGGCGGGGCGCGGGGCGGGCGCAGCGCGCTCCGGCACGCGCCGGCCGCGCTACACCTTCGTGTCCCCCTCGCCCTCCGTCAGCTCGGGCAACGGGAGGCGGCGGGTTTCGGGTTCGAAGGGCTGGAGGAAGGCCTCGTCGAAGTCGAAGACCTCGGCGAAATCCTCGAGGCAGTCGTTGTCGGTCTTCGAGAGCACGTTGTATTCGATCAATTTGAACACGATCTCGCCGAAGTCGCGGCAGCGTTTCAGCCCCCAGTCGGTGAGCACGGTGTGCGCGAGCGGCCCGAACTGCTCGATCGCGTAGGCGCGGAAGCCGTGGAGCAGCTCCTGCCCGGCCACGTGCTGGCTGCGCTTGGCGCGCTCGGGGTCGCGCTTCTTGAGCTCCTTGACGGTGAAGTCGAGGCCCGCGCGGACGAAGTGGTACGCCTGCTTGTCGTAGCGGGCGTCGTCTTTGCGGATGAGGTCGATGATCTCGTTGAATTCGAGGTCTTGCATGCCGGAGTGATCGGGGCCGGGAGGGGTAGCATAGTCGCCGCCGGTGCGCAATCGGCATGAACAACCCGCCGCACCGGCCCCGCTCCGCGCTTGAAAAACGGTTGCGGGCCGTCGCCCGCCCGCGAAGCTCCGCGCGTGCAATCGAAACCTCAGCTGCTCAACTGGATTACCTGCGACGGCGTCCACATCGACCCCGGCTCCGGCAAGCACACCATCCTCGGGATCTTCTCCAACATCCGGGCCCGCCAGTTCCCGGTGGTGCATCCGTTGATGCTCTGGTTTCTCACGCTCACCGACTGCACCCCCGGCCAGCACACCCTGAAGATCTCCATCGGCCTCGATCCCACCAACATGCTCAAGGTCATCGAGCGCCCGTTCGAGTCGCACAGCCCGATGCAGCGTATCAACATCATCAACGAGCTGCGCAACTGCTCCTTCCCCCAGGCCGGCGACTACCACATCCATGTCGAGGTCGACGACGAACTCGTCCTCGCCACCAACCTCATCCTCTCGGAATAGCCCCGCGCGCCGCCGCGCGGCGTGCCCCCTCGCCCCATCATGCCCTCCCCCGCTCCCGCCTTCGATCTCATCGGCATCGGTTCGCCGATCATGGACCTCCTCGCGCCCGTGCCCGAGGCGTTCCTCGCCTCCGTCCGCGGCGAGAAGGGCGGCATGGTCCTCGTCGACAACGACGAGATGCAGGCGATCGTCGCGCGCCTGCCCGCCCCGCCCGCCGCGGCCACCGGCGGCTCCGCGGCCAACACCACCTACAACGCCGCACGCCTCGGCCTGCGCACCGCCTTCCTCGGCAAGCTCGGCAACGACGACAACGCCCGTATCTACCGCGAGCGGTTCTCCGCCGTCGGCGTCGACGGCTCGCGCTTCAAGCAGGCCGCGCTCGCCAACGCCCGCTGCCTCTCCCTTGTCACGCCCGACGCCCAGCGCACGATGCGCACCTGTCTCGGCGCTGCGATGACGCTCGCCCCCGAAGAGGTCACCGCCGCCGACTTCGCCGGCTGCCGCCACGCCCACATCGAGGGCTATCTGCTTTTCAACCGCGCCCTCGCCGAGGCCGTGCTCGCCGCCGCCCGCGCCGCCGGCTGCACCATCAGCCTCGACCTCGCCTCCTTCGAGGTCGCCGCCGCCGCCCGCGACTGGCTGCTCGGCCAGCTCGGCCACGGCATCGACATCGTCTTCGCCAACGAGGACGAGATCCGCGCCCTCTTCCAGACCGACTCCACCGACTACGCCGCCCACACCCGCGCCCTCGCCGCCCGCGGCACCCTCGCCGTCGTCAAGCTCGGCAAGGACGGCGCGTGGTGCGGCCGCGGCGACGAGCTCCACCGCATCGAGCCCGTGCACCTCGCGAGCGTCGTCGACACGACCGGTGCGGGCGACGCCTTCGCCGCCGGTTTCCTCTACGGGCACCTGCGAGGACTCACCCTGCCCGCCTGCGGCCACATCGCCGCCCTGCTCGGCGCGGAGACCGTCCGCCACCTCGGCCCGCTGATCCCCGCGAGCGACTGGCCCGCCGTCGCCCAGCGCGCCCACAAGTTCGATTACTGAGTCTCGCGCATTGGACTGACGTCCGATGGTAGGGCGTTCTGCCGTACGGCAGAATGGGCCCGCCGCGCGAACGGATGGCCCGGCAATTCGTCTCCCTTGGTCAGTCTATTGTGCGAGGCTCAAGAGGCGCGATCGTCTTCAGCCGCCGGGGACGCGAGGCCCGGCGAACGACACTCGCGCCGTCCCCAGCGACGCCGCGCCATCACGCCGTCGGCAACCGCAGGGTAGCCTGCGCGCCGCCGCGATCGGGCCGGTTCACCAGCTCGACCTCGCCCCCGTGCAGGTGCGCGATCTCGCGCACGAGCGCCAGGCCTAGCCCGGTGCTCTTGCGCCCGGTCGCGGGGCGTTCCAACGAATAGAACCGCTCGAAGATCCGCCCGAGCGCGTAGTCGGGGATGCCCGGCCCCTCGTCCTCGACGACGAACTCCACCCGCCCGCCGTCCCCGCGCGCCGCGATGGTGACGCACCCGCCGCGCGGCGAAAACTCCACCGCGTTCTGCACAAGATTCGCCAGCGCCTCGCGCACCAGCGCGCGTTCGCCGCGCACCGCCCCGCCCGCGCCCGGTCGCACCAACAGTTCGACGCCGGCCGCGCGCCCGGCGCTGCGAAACCCGTCGGCGACCTCGGCCAGCAGCGCCGCCGCGTCGATCCGCTCGGGCGCGCGCAGCCCGCTCCGCGCCTCGAGGGCGGAAAGCTGCAACAGGCGCTCGACGATCTGCTCGATGCGGCCCGACTCCGCCCGCAGGTTCTCCAGAAAACGGCGACGCTCCTCCGCCGGCATCTCCTCGCCGAGCAGCTCGGCCGCGCCGCGCACCGCCGCCAGCGGCGCCTTGATGCCGTGCGCGAGCGCCTGCGTCGTGCGCTCCACGTGCTGCTTGCCTTCGAGCGACTCGCGCATCTCGGCGAACGCCGTGCCCAGGTCGCGCAGCGTGCGCCCGGGCAGCGCCGGCAACGGCGCCGGCCGCCCGTCGCGCACCGCGCGCGCGTAGGCCGTGAGCCGCTCGAGCGGCGCGATCACCCAGTTGGCCGCCACCAGCAACGCCGCCAGCAGGCCGAGCCCGCCGAGGAGCGCGCCGTAGAGGATGCGCCGCTGGGCCGCGGCGACGAGGGTGTTGATCGAGCGCGTGGGCTTGCCCAGCGCGAGCACGCCCACGATGCGGTCGCCGTGCCGGATCGGGGCCGCGATGTGCAGCACGAGCGACTCGTTGTCGCCGGGCACCTGCGGCGAGGCGCGCGCGCCGTACTCGCCGACCAACGTCAGCCGCACGTCCCGCCATTGCGAGTAGTCGGCGCCCACGTCGCGGCCGTTGTCGGAGTCGAAGAGCACGCGGCCCGCGGCGTCGGTCACGTACACCCGCAGGTCGAGCTGGGTCTTCCGCAGCGAATAGACCTGCGCCACGAACTCGCGCGTGCGCACCGCGGCGAAGGCCGCGCGCAGCGGTTCCGGATCGACGGTCTCCCCGCGCAACTGGGTCTCCAGCAGCGCCGCGAGCAGCCGCGAGGCGTCGACCAGCGACTCCTCCATGCTCTCGAGGTAGCGCGGTTTCACCTCGTTGAGCGCGGTGCGCACGATCAGCCACTCGCCGAGGCAGAACACCGCGACCAGGAACAGCGCGAGACGCAGGCGCAGGCTCATGATCCAGCCGTTCCCTTTCCGTCGTAGCAAACCGGTATCCGTTCCGCTCGGGTGCGGCGTGCGTTCATGTTTCCTCCCGGAGCGAGTAGCCGAGGCCGCGGTGCGTCTGGATCGGATCCGCCGCGGGCGCCACGGCCCGGAGCTTGGCGCGCACCGTCTTCACATGGGCGTCGACGGTGCGGTCGGTCGCCGAACCCGGGTCGGGCCACGCGGCGTGCATCAACTGGTCGCGTGTGTAGACACGCCCCGGATGCGCCACGAGCGTGCGCAGGAGGCGGAACTCGGTCGCGGTCAGCTCGAGCGCCGCCCCGCGGTACACGATCCGGCAACGCCCCTCGTCGACCGCCCAGAGCACAGATCCGGACCGGCCTCGTGTCTCCGGCGCTTCGGGATTTGTCACGCAATACGTGACATTCTCCGGGAGGGGGCGCGGGGCCGGCGCGCTCTCCGCGCCGACACCTGGCGAGGTCGGAGCGGGGGCCGGCGCCGCGGCCGGCGCGCGCCGGCGCAGCACGGCCTTCACGCGGGCGGTCAGCTCGCGGGGCGAGAACGGTTTGGCGAGGTAGTCGTCGCCGCCGATCTCGAGGCCGACCACGCGGTCGATCACCTCGCTGCGCGCGGTGAGGAAGATCACCGGCAGGTCCGCATACCGGGCCCGCAACTCACGGCAGAAGTCGAAACCGTTGGCGTCGGGCAGGCCGACATCGAGCACCACCAGCGCCGGCAGGCCCGCCGCCAGCGCCGCGCGCGCCGCCCCGGCCGTGGCGCACCACTGCGGCGCGAAACCCTCCGTGCGCAGCGCGTACACGACCGTGTCGGCGATCGCGCGTTCGTCGTCGACGACGAGGATGGCGGGGCTGGCACCGTTGGGCATGGGGTTGTTGTGACGAACCGGCGGTGCCACCGCAAGGGCGCGGGATGCGCCGAAGTTGAAAACTCGGGATCGAAGGTCGAAACGGACGGCCCGTGGCGCGGTGCTTCAGCCCGCGACAGCTGGTGCGAAAGCGACGCCTGGTGTCGCCTCTCGGGCCGAGCGGCGCGGTCTGAAGACCCGCGCCACCACATCGGGCGACAGCCAAGCGCACTGTTGTCCCCGCCCACATCGCCGCAACCTCGCCCGACTGCATACCGGCAGTCCGAAATCACAAATCTCCACTCCGCCGCTGGACTCCGCCCGGCGATCCCTCTAGCAACCTCCGCACCCGGCGTTCCCGCGCCGTTCCGCCCCGTTCCTCCCGCTCCGCCTCCCTCCCGGCGGCGCAAACCCCAAACACCCGACCCTCATGCCCGCCTCCCCCTCCGCGTCCCGCGGCTGGATCGTCACGTTCGCCGGTCTCGGCATCAACCTCGTGCTCGGTGCGCTCTACGCGTGGAGCGTCATGGGCAAGGCCCTCGTCGTGCAGTGGAAATGGTCGAAGGCCGACGCCGGCCTGCCCTTCGCGGTCTGCACGGCGGCCTTCGCGGTGATGATGATCTTCGCCGGCCGCGCGCAGGACAAGCTGGGCCCGCGCCGCGTGGCCCAGCTCGGCGGCCTGCTCTGGGGCGCGGGCCTCGCCGCCTCGGCCTACGCGCACACCCCGTTCACGATGGCGCTCACCTTCGGCGTGCTCGGCGGCATCGGCATCGGTCTCGGGTATTCGGCGACAACCCCCGCCGCGATCAAGTGGTTCCCGCCCGCGCGCAAGGGTCTGATCACCGGCATGGTCGTCGCCGGCGTGGGCTCGGCGGCGATCTACATCGCCCCGCTCACGCAGTGGCTGCTCGGGCGTACGAGCATCGAAAACACCTTCCTCGTGCTCGGCCTCGGTGCGTTCGTGCTGATCCAGCTCTTCTCGCTCATCCTCGCCAACCCGCCGGCCGACTTCCGGCCCACCGCCGCGGCGGCGAGCGCCGGCGCGCCGCGCCCGGCCGCCATCGCCGGCCGCGACCGCGACTGGCCCGAGATGCTGCGCACGCCGCAGTTCTACCTGCTCTGGCTGATCTACGTGCTCGCGGCCGCCGCGGGTCTGATGCTCATCTCGAACGTGGCCATCATCGCCAAGGAGCAGGCCGGCTGGGAGGCGGGTTTCGTGGGCGTGATGATCCTTGCGGCGCTCAACACGCTCGGGCGCATCGCGGCGGGCTACGTCTCCGACCGGATGGGCCGCACGCGCACGATGCTCGTCGCCTTCGGTCTCCAGGCGGTGAACATGGCGTTGTTCGCGCAGTACGACTCGCTTGCGCTGATCATCTTCGGTACGGCATTCACGGGACTGTGCTACGGCACGATCTTCACG
Organism: Opitutaceae bacterium; assembly: GCA_035415285.1. GTDB lineage: Bacteria > Verrucomicrobiota > Verrucomicrobiia > Opitutales > Opitutaceae > CAJCBL01. The sequence goes on along the minus strand of DAOOFR010000009.1, from coordinate 23,414 downwards.
CTCATGCCCGCGGCGACGGCCGACTTCTACGGCGTGCGCAACCTCGGCGTGAACTACGGCTTCGTCTTCACCGGCTTCGGTGTGGCGGGCGTGCTCGGCTCGCGCTACGGCGGCATGATCCGCGACCTCTTCGGCTCCTACGCGATGGCCTACAAGATCTGCGCCGCGATGCTGGTCGTCGCCGCCGTGCTGGCTTTCTTCACCCGCGCCCCGAAGACCGCGGAGGCGAAGACGGCCTGAGCACAACGGCCTCCCCCGTGGCCCGGCGCTGCAGCCCGGGCCGGCAGATAGTGCCACGGGACGCGCTCGAGCGGCGTGCAACGGTGGGCGATCCCGATTCCCGGCGCCGCCGCTCCTCGAGCGCTCGCGCGCCGGCGACATCGGCCGGTGCGGCCTGAAGGCGCGCACCACGGCCGGAGTCGTATTCACGCCAACCACTCGCGCACCAGCGCAGGCAACGTCGCCTCCACCGAACCCGGCAGCGCGCGGAAGCCGAACGGGCAGTGCGCCGTGTGCAGGTCGGCGTGGACCTTCTCCGCCGCCGCCGGCGCGTAGCTCACCAGGCCGGCCGCGGGATAGACCTGCAACGACGTGCCGACCACGAGCACCTTCGCCGCGTCGCGCAGTTCGTCGGCGGCGTCCTCGATCAGCGGCACCGCCTCGCCGAACCACACGATGTGCGGCCGCAGTTGGCTGCCGCGCTCGCACTTGTCGCCGAGCTGGATCGGCTTCGCGCCAATGTCGTAAACGAGCGACTCGTCGGCCGTGCTGCGCACCTTTGTGAGTTCGCCGTGGAGGTGGATCACGCGCGAGGAGCCGGCGCGTTCGTGGAGATTGTCGACGTTCTGCGTTATCACGACGACTTCGTAGCGCCGCTCCAGGTCCGCGAGGGCACGATGGCCGGCGTTGGGCTCGGCGGCACAGGCCTGCGCACGCCGCTGGTTGTAGAAATCCAGGACCAGCTGCGGATTGCGGTGCCAGGCCTCGGGCGTGGCGACATCCTCGACACGGTGATTGGCCCAAAGCCCGTTGGAGTCGCGGAACGTGGCGAGCCCGCTCGGCGCGCTCATGCCCGCTCCGCTGAGGACAACAATCTTGGGGCGTGAACTGGAGGACTCGGACATGCGCAGAAGCGTGGAGCCGCCCGCGCATCAGCGGCAAGAAACACCTTCGGGCGCGACCTTCGCGCGCAAGCGCCCCACTCACGCAGCCTGCAACGGCTGGATCTCGGCTTTGATCTTCGGACCGATGGTGTGGAGGGCGGCGCGCAGATCGTAGGCGAGCTGCACGCGCAGCCAGTAGCCAGGGGTGAGTCCGAAAAACGCGCACAAACGCAGGTCGGTGTCCACGGTGATGCCGCGTTTCTCGTTCACGATCTGGTTCACCCGCTGCGGCGGCAACTGCGTCGATTTCGCGAGTCGGTAGGCGGTGATGCCCATCGGCTTCAGGAATTCTTCGCGGAGCAGCTCACCTGGGTGGACGTTGATGAATTTGGCAGTGCTCATGTCGGTCAGTGGTAGTCGACGATTTCAACATCGCGGGCGTTTTGCCCATCCCAGCGGAAGCAGACGCGGTATTGGTCGTTCACCCGAATGCTGTGCTGGCCCTTGCGATCACCGAACAGGGCTTCGAGCCGGTTGCCGGGCGGGACGCGGAGTTCGTCGAGAGATTGGATGGCGTGGAGTTGGGTGAGTGTGCGCAACGCGGTCTTGTGGACGGAGGGCGGCAGTTCTGCCGGGCGAAAACCATCCCAGAGCCGGGCGGTGGCGGTGTTGGAGAACGGGAGGGACACCGAAGGGCTGCACTAATCACGGGAAGCGTGCATAGCGTCAAGCGAGGCGCCACAAACCTGCGCGCGTCGCACGAACGAAAAGGCCGCGCCGCGAAGGGCGCGGCCGCCAGACCGAACGGCGCCGCCGCAGCCGCGCCCCCGGGGCGAGGAGACCGCCAACTACTCCGCCGGAACCGGAGCGGCCGGCGCGGAGTCGACGGCGGGAGCCGGCACTGCGGCAGGAGTCGACGCAGGCGCAGGCTTGTCCTGCAGGAGCGCCTCGCGGTTCGCGGGGAGCGAATTGAGGATCCACTCCCCGACTTGGAACGCGCGCTTCTGCATGAGTGCGTTGATCGGCTCCGTCTCCCGGTTGGCCGAGATGAAGGCGTACACGGGGCCGGGTTGCGGCGGCGGAGCGGCCGGGGCGGCAACGGGCTCGGGTTGCTGCGCTTCCTTCGGCAACTCGACGACCTGCGGTTTGCCATCGGGACCGATCGTGACGGGCGGAGTAGTGGCGGAAATGGTTTCTGGTTTCGAGTTTGAGGTTTCGGGTCCGACAGCAGTCTCCGCCTTCCGGTCTCCGGTTTCCGGCTTCACCGGCGGCGCGGGCCGGCGGCCGAGCGCCACGGTGTAGGCGGTGCCGTCCTTGAGCGTGACGACCACCGTCTGCGCATGCTCGCGCGCGGCGACGGCATCGGGCGCACCGGTCTCGGTCGTCTCCGAGAAGCGGAGCGCACCGAGCTGCGTGACGAGCGAGTCGAGCGTAGAGCCCTTGAGTTCCTTGCCCTCGGGTAACCCGTCGGCAGACCAGGCGGCACCATCGGCGGTGCGCGTCGCGGCGAAGGTCGAGCCGTCGGCGAAACGGAAGTCGAGCGCGGCCACGGCGTCCGACTTCAGGTCGAGGAGCTGGCTCTGGGCCCAGTTCTTGGCGACACCGTCGAGCCAGGCGGCGAGGTCGACCAGGTAGGCCTTCTTCTCATCGCCGAAGCGCACGAAGCGGCCGCCGCTGTCGGCGTTCTTGCCGAGGTGGAGCGTGAGCAGCGGCTGGGCGTCGGCCGCACGCAGTTCGATGCGGTCGCCCGCGAAGCCGAGGCGCTCGAGGCGCTCGGGCTGCGCGGTGACAAAGCGGCCGACCTTCGCGCCGCGGAGCGATTCGACGAGGGTGACGAGCTTGCCGAAGTCGGCCGGCAGATCGTGGTAGTCGGGCACGGTCCAGCGCTGGCCGTCCTTGTCGGCGGCGAGCGTGACCGACTGGCCGCCGGCGACGAGTTGGAGACCGCGGAGCTGGCCGAGGGTCTCGACGGCGACGAGGGGCTGACCCACGCGCGGATCGGCCGAAGAATCGGCCACCGGCCGGTGGTTGCGCCAGAAGACGATTCCGGCGGCGAGCGCGAGAAGGGCGACGACGAGGGCGAGAGGTTTGACGTTCATGGCGGAAGGCGCGGAAACGTGGTGATTGTATTGGAGGAGCGCTGCTCAGGCGGCGGCGCGCTGGCGCTTGGTGCGGCGCTGGAAGAACCACACGCCGCCGACGGCGACCAGGCCGGGGACGGCGAGGAGATTGAGCGCGATCAGGGTGTTCTGGAGACGCTCGATGCCCTCGCGCAACGACTGGCGGATCGCGCGGCGCTCGGAGCGCATCGTGGCCTCCTGCGCGCGGAACTGCGCGATCTCGGCCTGCATCTCGGGCGTGGCCACGAGGCGTGTCTGATCCTTCTGGCTCTGGAGCAGCTGCGAGAGGCGTTGCTGCACGGCCTGGAGCCGACCCTCGAGTTCGTCAAGGCGATCCTGGTACTCGGCCTGCGCGACGAGCTCCATCTGGCGGATCACCTCGAACGGCCGCTGCGAGGTGCCCTTGCCGCGGAGACCGATCAGGTCGCGGCTGCCGGCGAGGAAGTCGACCACGTTGGTGCCGAAGGCGAGGTTGTCGTTGAGCGGCTGGATCGCGTCGACCCCGAGGAACGGCATGCGGCGTACGCTGTAGGCGTCGAGCAGCCAGTCGGTGTCGGCCACGAGGAAGACGGCGCCGGGCTGCGCGGACGCGGCGAGCGCCGCGGGTTTCGGGTTTTGGGTTTCGGGTTTCGGGGCGGATGCCTTCTCATCGGGCTTCGTCGGCTCGGCGGGTTTCGGCGCGCCTTCCGGGAACGCGGTCTTGAAGGTGCCGCGCAACATCGCGGCGAGCACGCGCTTCTTGCCGTCGGGCTTCACCTGCTTGGCGATGTCGGCCGCGGCGCCGAACTGCATGAGGAACGCATCGACCTCGCCGCTGCGCGCACTGGTCTCGATCAACGGCACGGCCTCGAGGCCGGCGGGCGGGTTGAGGGTGAACGCACCGGCCTCGATGAGAATCAGGTCGTTGACGGCGTTGGCGGGGATGAAGTCCTTGTTGAGGCTTTCGGGGCGCAGCGAGAGCCAGGCGGGGAAACTGGCGGTGCCGTCCTGTGTCTGGACCATCGAGGCGTTGTCGAGGTCGCCGACGACCTTCCGGGTGTCGTAGGCCACGCCCCACGCGGCAAGCAGGCGCGGCAGGTCGGAGGCGATGTTCTGCGCCTGGCCGCCGTACATCTGCATCTGGCGGCCCTGCGCGGCGAAGTGGCGGGACGACGGGTCGAGCGCGACGACCACCGGCTTGCCGGCGAGGACGAACTGGTCGATGGCGAAGAGCAGCGCCTCGGAGAGGCCCTGCGGGTGGACGACCGCGAGCGCGTCGAGGCCGGCGGGCAGCTCGGTGGCCGTGGCCGCCACCTCGACGATCTCGTAGCTCTGTTCCCACTCCTCGGCGACAACCTGCCCCTGCTGCTGCCGCGGCATGCCGGGCAGGTTGTAGGCCGGGGCGCGCAGCGGCAGGCTGGTGAGCAGGCCGAGCTTGGGCTTGGTCAGGAGCTGCACCGAATGGATGAGCTTGGAGAGGTCGTATTCGAGGAACGGCTCGCGGTTGGGCGTGAAGAACTCGATCGCCTTCTCCTGATCGGCCTGCGTGGCGACGAGGCCGAAGAAGAGCTTGGTGCCGTCGCCCAGCGGCTGGCCCGCGACGCGGGCGCGCGTGGCGGCCTCCTCCTCGGGCGTGTCGGGTTTCGGGTCGGTGACCACGAGCCTGATCTTCCCGCCGGACGCGGCGGCGTACTGGCGGAGGAGCTCCTCGACGCGGGTGGCGTAGTTCTTGAAACGCACCGGCAGGTTCTTGAGCGAGCGGCTGAAGTAGAAATGGAGCGCGATCGGCTCCTCGACCTTGGCCAACAGGCTGCGCGTGCCCGGCGAGAGCGTGTAGGTCCGCTCGGCGGTGAGGTCGACGCGCAGCCGCGCGGCGGAGGCGAGGTAGTTGACCAGCACCAACGCGGCGACGAGCAGCACGACCGCGACGCTCTTCAGGCCCGCGCGCCGCTCGAGGGCGACGACGTTGAGGAAGAGCGCGAAGCCGGTGAGCGAGAGGAAGTACACGACGCTGCGCAGGTCGATCAGGCCGCGCACCACCGACTCGTAGTGCGGGATGAAGCCGAAGTTCGCGACGGCGTCGACCAGCGCGACCGGCAGGCCCCAGCCGTTGAGCAGATCCGAGAGCAGGCTGAAGCCGACGAGCACAAAGCCCAGGCAGACCGCGAAGCCGAGGACGAAGGCGATGACCTGGTTCTTGGTCAGCGCCGACATGAGCGAGGCGATCGCGAGGCACGCGCCCGCGAGCAGGATGCCGCCGGCGTAGCTGCCCAGGATCACGCCCCAGTCGGGAGAACCGAGATACGCCGCGGTGAGCGCGAGCGGGAAGGTCAGCAGCAGCGCGACGGCGAGGAAGAGCCAGCCGGCGAGGAACTTTCCGAGCACGGCCTGCACCGGCGTGAGCGGCAGCGTGAAGAGCAGCTCGATCGTGCCGCCCCGGCGCTCCTCCGCCCAGAGGCGCATGCCCACGGCCGGCACGAGGAAGAGGAAGAGCCAGGGCAGGAAGTTGAAGAACGGTTCGAGCGAGGCGGTGTTGGTGTCGAAGAAGCGCCCGATGAAGAAGCAGCAGGCGCTCGCGAGCACGAGGAAGACAGCGAGGATGACGTACGCCAGCGGAGTGCGGAAGTAGCCGGCGAATTCACGTTTGAAGATCGCGGAGATCATGGGAGCCAGGGGACGGTGAACAGTGGGCTGTTGACGGTGGCGGCCGGTTACGCGGCGCCGGGACCGAGGGTGAGTTCGCGGAAGACCTCGTCGAGGCGGCCCTCCGGGTGGCGGGCGCGCAACGAGGCCGGGGTCTCGTCGCAGACGACGCGGCCGCGGGCGATGATGATCACGCGCGTGCAGAGCGCGTCGACCTCCTCGAGGATGTGCGTGGAGAGGATGACGGCCTTCTCCTTCGCCATGCCGGCAATGATGCGGCGCACCTCGCGCTTCTGGTTCGGGTCGAGACCGTCGGTCGGCTCGTCGAGCACCAGCACCGGCGGATCGTGCAACACGGCCTGGGCGAAGCCCACGCGCTGCTTGTAGCCCTTCGACAGCGTCTCGATCGGCTGGCGACGGACGTCGCCGAGGAAACAGAGGCCGAGCGCGCGCTCCACGGCGCCCGCCTGCGCGGCGGCGTCGCCCGGGAAACGCACCGCGGCGACGAAGCCGAGAAACTCCTCGACGGTCATCTCCGGGTAGCTCGGCGAGCTCTCGGGCAGGTAGCCGATGCGGCGTTTCACGCCGACCGGATCGGCGCGCACATCGAGCCCGTCCACGCGGGCCGTGCCGCCGGAAGGCGCGAGAAACCCGGTGAGCATCTTCATGGTGGTGGACTTGCCGGCACCGTTGGGCCCGAGGAAGCCGAGGATGTCGCCGCGGTTGACGCGGAACGAGACGCCGGCGACGGCCCGGATCGGCCCGAAGTCTTTGATGAGGTTTTGGACTTCAATCATGGCGAAAGGGGAATGCGCTGCCTGAACAGGCCGGACGGGGAAAAGTTCCCGCCGGCACGCGGGAGGTTTTTTCCGATAAGAGTCGCGGCGCGCGTGTCCAGTTCTTCCTGCGCAAACGTGGGGCGCGGCACCCGCGCCGTGTCCAGTTTCCCGGGCCCGCGGGCGGCCGGCGCGTGTCCGGTCGATTGATTTCCGGCCGACTCCCGCCATGGTGCCGGCATGTCACCGCCGGCCGCTCACCGCACCGCCGAAGGCCCGCCCGGTCGGCGGGCCTGGCCGGCGGCGGCGCACATCGCCGTGGTGGCCGTGGCGTATTTCGCGCTCGCCCGCCTCGGGCTGTGTTTCGCGACGATCACGGCCAACACCTCGCCGATCTGGCCCCCTTCGGGGCTGGCGCTGGGGGCGCTGATCGTCGGCGGGCTGCGGCTGTGGCCGGGCGTGGCCTGCGGCGCACTCGCGGCGGCGATCTCGGCCGGGGCCCCGCCGTGGGCCGCGGTGGCGATGGCGGCCGGCAACACGCTGGAGCCGGTCGTGACGGTGGTGCTGCTGCGGCGCCTCTTCGGGTTCCAGGTCGAGTTCGAACAACCGCGCCATGTGGTCGGTTTCGTCCTGTTGCACGGGGCGATCGGCGCGCCGCTCTCGGCCGCGCTGGGCACCGGCGCGTTGTGGCTGTGCGGCGCCATCGCCCCGGCGCAGGCCGCCACCAGTTGGCTGACGTGGTGGGGCGGCAACTTCACCGGCGGGGTGGTGCTCGGGCCGTTGCTCATCGCCGCCCGCCAGATCACGGCACGGGTGCGCCCGGCGGGGATGCTGCGCGAACTGGCGATCTCGGAGGTGCTGCTCGTGCTCATCGGCGGCACGGTCTTCGTCTGGGGACCGCGCTGGGGGCTGGTCCATCCGGCGCTGATCGTCCTGCCCTTCCCCGTGCTGATCTGGATCGCCTGGCGGTTCGCGATCGGCGGGGCGGCGTTGTCGCTGCTGCTGTTGAGCGCGCTGGCGGTCTGGGGCGCCGCCCAAGACGGGGGCCCGTTCGCCGCGGCGGAGCCGTTTGCGGCCTACGGCTACCTGCTGGCCTATTTCGTGGTCGCGGCCCTCACCGCGCTGGTGTTGGCCGCCTTCAATGTGCAGCGCGAACAGATCGTGGCGCGGCTGCGCCAGCGCGAGCAGCAACTCTCCGAGGCGCAACGGATCGGCAACCTCGGCATGTGGGTCTGGGATCAGCGCACGAATCGCCTCCAACTCTCCGACGGCGCCCTGCGCCTCCTCGGCGCCCCCGCCGCGCCGCTCGTGCCCACGCTCGAGGCCTTCCTCGACCGCGTGCACCCCGACGACCGCCCCACCCTCGAGGCGATGCTGCAACGCGTGCGCGGCGCGGACGGCCGCGAGACCTGCGACGTACGGCTCCGGCACGACGCCGGCTCGGTCCGCCATGTGACCATCGCCTGCTCCGCGCTGCGCAACGCCCACGGCGAGGCCCTGGTGCTGCTCGGCACGCTCCTCGACTTCACCGAACGCAAACACTACGAGGACGAGCAGGCCGCCCTGCAGCGCAAGCTGCTCGAGGCCCAGAAGCTCGAGAGCCTCGGCCTGCTCGCCGGCGGCATCGCCCACGATTTCAACAACCTCTTCACCGGCATCCTCGGCAACGCTAGCCTGCTGCGGCTCCAGTTGCCCGCGACGTCCCCGATGCACGAAGGCCTGCGCCGCATCGAGCACTCGACCGAGCGCGCCGCCGACCTCTGCCGCCAGATGCTCGCGTACTCCGGCAAGGGCCGGTTCGTCGTGCGCACCATCGAGCTCAACGAACTCGTCCGCAGCACCCTCACCCTCGCCCAGAACTCCGTGCCCAAGAAGGCCGACGTCGCCTTCGATCCCGCCGGCGCCGCGCTGCGCGTGCGCGCCGACCAACTCCAGCTCCGCCAACTGCTGCTCAACCTCGTCCTCAACGCCGCCGAGGCCCTGCCCGACTCCGGCGGGCGCGTCGTGGTGCGCACGGGCGTGATGCCCGTCGACCGCCCCTGGCTGCGGGAGGCCTACCTCGCGCCCGATCTCGCCGCCGGCGAATATGTGTTTCTGGAGGTCGAGGACACCGGCGGCGGCATCGCCCCCGAGCTGCAAACCCGGATCTTCGATCCGTTCTTCTCGACCAAGTTCACCGGCCGCGGACTCGGGCTGGCGGCGGTGGCCGGCATCGTGCGCGCGCACCGCGGGGCGATCCGCGTCGCCAGCCAATCGGGACGCGGCGCCGCGTTCCGCGTCGTCCTCCCGCCCGCCCCGGCCGAACCCGCCCCGGCCGGCGCCGCCCCCGCCGTCGCGGCGGCCGCGCCACTCGCCGGCGAACCGCAGCCGCGGCCCCTGCCGGCCGGCAGCGCCCCGGTGCTGGTGGTCGACGACGAGGCGACGATCCGCCAGGTCGCCGCCGACGTGCTCACCCAGAACGGCATCCCCGCCACCACCGCCAGCGACGGCCTGCAGGCCCTCGAGCTCTTCGCGGCCCCCGGCGCCGGCTTCCGCGCCGTGCTGCTCGATTTCTCGATGCCGCGCCTCGACGGCGTGGAGACGCTCAAGCGGCTCCGCGCGCGCCAGCCCGACATCGCGGTGGTGCTGATGAGCGGGTTCGAGGCGGAGGAGGCGCTGGAACGTTTCGCCGGGCTCGGCATCTCCGGTTTCCTCCAGAAGCCGTTCACCCCCGCGGCCCTGCTGGCCGCCATGGCCAAGGCGCACACCGGGGCCTAGCGGCCGGCACGCAACCACGCGCCGGCCGATCCCGCCACGCTTGCCAACCTCCGATGCCGTCGGTTGGCTGCGGCCCTACCCTGATGAAAAACCCGACGACGGCTCTCACGTTGGTTCTGTTGGCGATCGTGGCGGCGCTGCTCTGGCGCCTCGAACGCCACTCCGCCGTGCTCGCCGAGCTGGCCCGCGTGCAACTGGCCGATCGCGTCGAGCACCGCCGCGCCGAGGCGGACCGCATCGCCGCCGCGCAACGCGCCGAGGCCGAGGCCCGCGCCCAGGCCGAAGCCACGGCCGCCGCGGCCGAGCAACGCGCCCGCGACGAAGCCGCGCGGCTCGAGCGCCTGCGCGAGCCGGTGCAACCCGGCGAGGTCGTGCCCACGATCCGGCTCGACAACGGCGACACCGTGCACGGCGCGGTCGTGGTCGCCCTCCAGCCCACCAGCGTGAGCTTCAAGGTCGGCGCCCGCCTCTACAACATCCCGACCAAGGACCTGCCCGCCGAGCTGCGCGAGCGGCTCCGCCGGATGTTCCCGGCGCCCGCTGCCGGCGAAGTGGCGCCCGCCCCCCAGCCGTAGGGCGGGTCGCAGCCCGCGGAACGCGGGCAAACCGGTGGCCCGGCTGGCGGCAAGCAGAGCGCTGCCGGAAATTCCGTTGACCCCTCCCGGCCCGCGCCCGTTATGACTGCGGCTCCAGCGCCGTGATGTTCACCGACCACGACTTCCTGCAGCACAATGCGCCGACCTCCCAGAGGAAGGCGCCGACCGGCCGCAACCGAGCGGCGGTCACGGCGGACAACCGGTGAGGTCCGCCCCCCTACGCCCAGGAGCCCCCACGCCATGAGCGATTCCGTGAAACACGAGTGCGGCATCACCCTGATCCGCCTGCTCAAACCGCTCTCCTACTACCAGGAAAAGTACGGCACGCCGCTGTGGGGCTTCTTCAAGCTGTTCCTCATGATGGAGAAACAGCACAACCGCGGACAGGACGGCGCCGGCGTGGCCGCCCTCAAGCTCGATGTGCCCAACGGCCTGCCCTTCATGTTCCGCGAGCGGAACATCAAGACCAACCCGCTCGACAAGATCTTCAAGGAGCTGCTCGGCCAATACCAACGCAAGGTCGACGCCGGCACCATCCACCCCGAGTTCGTCGACACGGTGAAGCGCCACTTCGATTTCGGTGCCGAAGCCTACCTCGGCCACCTGCGCTACGGCACCTCCGGCGGCTACAGCATCAGCGCCTGCCATCCCTTCTTCCGGAAAAGCCCGTGGCCCACGCGCAACCTCATACTCGCGGGCAACTTCAACATGACCAACACCGCCGAGCTCAACGACCAGCTCGTCGGCATGGGCGCCCACCCGATCTTCGCCACCGACACCCAGGCCCTGCTCGAACTCCTCGGCTTCTATCTCGATGAGGAACACGAGGATCTCTACCGCGAGCTCCGCACCCAGAAGCTCCCCGGCAGGGCCATCTCCGCGCAGATCAGCGAACGGCTCGATGTCGCCAAAGTCCTGCGCCGCGCCGCCGTGAAATGGGACGGCGGCTACACCCTCGCCGGCATGATCGGCAACGGCGACACCTTCGTCATGCGCGATCCCTCCGGCATCCGCCCGGCCTTCTGGTTCCAGGACGACGAGGTCGTCGCCGTCGCCAGCGAGCGCGTCGCGCTCATGACCGTCTTCGACAAGGACCAGGCCGACATCCGCGAGATCACCCCCGGCTGCGCCGTCGTCGTGAAAAAGAACGGCCACGTGAGCGAGGAGCCGATCCGCGATCCGCTCCCGCGCCGTTCCTGCTCGTTCGAACGCATCTACTTCTCCCGCGGCAACGACCCCGAGATCTACAAGGAACGCAAGGCCCTCGGCGCCAAGCTCGTCGACCAGGTCATCCGCTCCTTCGGCGGCGACTACGGACGCGCCGTCCTCGGCTTCATCCCCAACACCGCCGAGGTCGCCTACTACGGCCTGCTCGAGGCCCTGCGCATCCGCCGCCGCGACGAGGTCAAGGCCACCATCCTCGAGGCCTCCCGCAAGGGCACCCTCGACGAGACCCTCCTCGACGACCTCATCCTGCGCAACTGGCCCCGCGCCGAGAAGGTCGCCGTCAAGGACGTCAAGATCCGCACCTTCATCGGCCAGGAGAACTGGCGCAACCAGCTCGCCAGCCACGTCTACGACGTCAGCTACGGCACCGTGCGCCCCGACAACGTCCTGGTCTGCGTCGACGACTCGATCGTGCGCGGCACCACGCTGCGCAAGTCCATCCTGCGCATGCTCAGCCGGCTCAACCCGCGCAAGATCGCCATCGTCTCCACCGCCCCGCAGATCCGGTATCCGGATTGCTACGGCATCGACATGAGCGAGCTCGGCAAGTTCATCGCCTTCGAGGCCGCCATCACCCTGCTCAAGGAGCGCGGCCAGTCCGGCCTCATCGACGAGGTCTACCGCGCCTGCGTGGCCGAGGTGGCCAAACCCGCCGCCGAGCAGGTCAACCAGGTGCGCCGCATCTACGCGCCCTTCACCGCCGAGGAGATCTCCGCCAAGATCGCCGAGTTCGTCCGCCCGCGCAGCATCGCCTGGCAGGGCGAGATCGAGATCATCTACCAGACCGTCGAGAACCTCCACGCCGCGCTGCCCAACCACACCGGCGACTGGTTCTTCACCGGCCACTACCCCACCCCCGGCGGCACCCGCGTCGCCAACCAGGCCTTCATCAACTACTACGAGAAGGCGGAGGGCCGGAGCTACTGATCGCGGAATGCGGATTTCGGATTGCGGAATGACCGCAGCCGAAAACGCCCGAGATCCGGTTCTTCCGATCCTCAGCTCCGCCAAGCGCACCGACCTTCGATTTTCCAGCGACGCCGCTCGCCATTCCGCAATCCGCCTTCCGAATTCCGCAATCGCCATGTCCCTCTCCTACGAATCCTCCGGCGTCCGTTACGACCAGCTCGACGCGTTCAAGCGCGCCTGCCAGAAGGCCGCCCGCACCACCGCCGGACTGCTCGCCGGCCACGGCTACAGCGAGCCGGCCTCCATCCGCGGCGAGAGCGCCTACCTCATCGAGGCGGCCGACCACTACCTCGCGCACGTCGAGGAGGGCCTCGGGACCAAGAATCTGGTGGCCGACGCCATGTACGCGCAGAGCGGCAAGTGTTTCTACCGCGAGGTCGCCATCGACACCGTCGCCACCATCGTCAACGACCTCGCCACCTGCGGCGCGCTCCCGATCTCCGTGGCCATGCACGCCGCCGTGGGCGACTCCAACTGGTTCGCCGACGCGGAACGCATGAACGGCCTCGTCGCCGGTTTCGCCGAGGGCTGCCGGCAGGCCGGCGCCGTCTGGGGCGGCGGCGAGACGCCCACCCTGCGCGGTATCGTCGAGCCGCAGACCATCGTCCTGGCCGGCTCCGCCATCGGCAAGATCCAGCCCAAGTCGCTGCGCATCGTCGGCGACGTGAAGGACGGCGACCGCATCGTCTTCCTCGCCTCCTCCGGCGTGCAGACCAACGGGCTCACCCTCTGCCGCAAGATCGCCGAGTCGCTCCCGCAGGCGTACCTCACGCCCATCGGCGACGGCCGCACCTACGGCGAGGCGCTGCTCGCGCCCTCCGTGATCTACGTCGCCTTCGTGCGCGAGTGCCAGAAGCGCGGCTTGAAGCTCAACTACGTGGCGCACGTCACCGGCCACGGCTGGCGCAAGCTCATGCGGCTCGACGAGCCCTTCGTCTACGAGATCACCGAGCTGCGCCCCGAGCCCGCCCTCTTCCGTTTCCTGCGCGAGGCCGGCCCGATCTCGCTGCGCGAGGCCTACGCGACCTTCAACCAGGGCATCGGCTTCGCCGCCTACGTGGCGCCCGAGCTGGCCGAGGCGACCGTCGCCGCGGCCCAGGCCTCCGGATACGAAGCGTGGATCGCCGGCACGGTCCGCAAGCAGGGCGACCGCAAGGCCGTCGTCGTGCCCGGCCTCGATCTCACCTTCGAGGGCGACACGCTCCAGCTGCGCTGAGCGGCGCGGCGCCCCACCCCCGTTTCGCTCCGGCCCGCCCCTCGCGGAGGCGCCGCTGCCCGCGCCCCGGGGCGTCTCCACTGCGGCGTTATTTTTGCGCGCGCCGAGAGTCGGGCCTTACACCCCGCGCGCGCGCCTTACCCCATGGAGGCGAGGAAGATCGCCGTCCGGGGGCCAGGCCGCCGGGCATCATTCGCAACACGACTGTGCGGGCCCTTGGCGGTGCGCACGGTGAAAACAGGAAAGGAGACAGGGATCATGAAAGTGGGAATCTTCGGTTTCGGTCGGGCGGGGCGCGCCGTCGCTTCGGTGTTTTTGCAGAGCCCGGACACCGAGCTCGAGTGGGTGGTGCGCCGCAGCACCAAGATGGAGCACCGCTCCGTGCCGGAGTTCCTCGGCATCCCCTCCGACAACCCCGGCCTGATCCACTCGCGCGACGAGTACACCGCCGACGAACTCTTCGACCTGCATCCCGTCGACGTGGTCGTCGATTTCTCCTCGGCGGATGGCATCGACTACTACGGCGAAGCGGCGGCCAAACGCGACATCGCGATCGTCTCGGCCGTCTCCAACTACCCGCGAGCCAAGGTCGCCTACCTCAAGAAGCTCGCCCGCCGCACCGCCGTGCTCTGGTCGCCCAACATCACCATCGGTATCAACTTCCTCATGCTCGCGTCGAAGGTGCTCCGGAAGATCGCCCCCTACACCGACATCGAGATCGTCGAGGAGCACTTCAAGGCCAAGGCCGATGTCTCCGGCACCGCCAAACGCCTCGCCGATGCGCTGGGCATCCGCCACAGCCGCATCAAGAAGATCCGCGCGGGCGGCATCATCGGCACCCATGAGATTCTCTTCGGCTTCCCGTTCCAGACCGTGCGACTCAAGCACGAGTCGATCTCCCGCGAAGCCTTCGGCAACGGCGCCCTCTTCGCCGCCACCAACCTCTACGGGCGCAAACGCGGTTTCCACACCATGGAGGACCTGCTGCTGCCCTACTTCGCGCTCTAGCGGTCGGCGGCCCTCGGCCGCTCCGCGCGCCCGCCGCAGTCTGCGTCTCCGGCGGCAGGGCGCGGAGCAGTCCTCCCCGGGAGGCCGCGCCGCCAAACCGGGGCGCGCAGGTCCGGCGGCATCCGCCCCTGGCCACCACCGGTCGCCTCGTGCCGTTTGTAACGAAGGAACCAGACCGTTTCACCCATCGTCTATCCCCGCGTATGCAACTCTCCGACCTTCGCCTTCCCCCGGTGCCCCGCTCGTTCGCTCGCGCCGTGCGCGCCTCGTGTCTGGGTGTCGCCCTCTTCGGCTTGGCCGCCGCCCCGATCGCCGCCGCCACCACCCCCGACGCTTCCCCGGCGCCGCTGCTCGACAAACCGCTCCCGCCGTCCGCCACCGACGCCGTCGACGACCAGCCCTCGCCGCAACATGTCTACGTCTCCGGCCACTGGACCTGGAAGGACGGCGCCTACACCTGGGTCGGCGGCGCCTGGGAACTGCCGCCCTCGCCCACCGCCGAGTGGGTCGGGCCGCGTTGGGAGAAGAAGGACAGCGGCTACGTCCTGATCGAGGGCGTCTGGCAGGAGGGCGGCAGCGAGACCGCCGACGCCCCGGCGGCGGACACCGACGTCGTCCTCGACGAGGCTCCGCCTCCG
Organism: Opitutaceae bacterium; assembly: GCA_035415285.1. GTDB lineage: Bacteria > Verrucomicrobiota > Verrucomicrobiia > Opitutales > Opitutaceae > CAJCBL01. Next base: position 8,382 of record DAOOFR010000009.1, on the reverse strand, counting down.
CCCGAGCGCGAGGTGATCGTCGCGCGGCCGTCGCCCGCCCATGTGTGGATCGGCGGATACTGGGGTGTCCACGCCGGTCGGCGGGTGTGGGTCTCCGGCCGCTGGGATCTGCCGCCGCGTGCCAACGTGGTCTGGGTTTCCCCCCGCTGGGAACGCCATCGCCATCGACCGGGCTACGTCTTCCGCCCCGGCTACTGGCGCGACGCCCATTTCCGCCCCCGCACCACGGTCGTCTTCGAGCACGACGGCTGGCGCAGCGACGGTGTGGTGGTCGTCACCGCCCCGCCTCCGCCCCGTCGCTACTCTCACCACTACCGCCCCATGCGCCCGTCCTATGAGCACGTCTGGATCGACGGCTACTGGGGCTGGTACAGTGGCCGCCATGTGTGGATCGAGGGTTGTTGGCGCCGGCCGCCCCACGGGCACAGCCGGTGGATCTCGCCCCGCTGGGAGCGCCGCAAGGGCGGCTACATTTTCATCGAAGGCCGCTGGCGCTGATCGCCCAGTCTCCGTCTCGCCACCTCCGGCCGCCCGGTTCGCTCCGGGCGGCTTTTTCGCACCCCACAAAAGCCCTCCCCAAAAGAACAAAGCCCCACGCTCTGTTCGCCAAATAGACTCACAGCTGTGACCCTATTTGGTCGCCATCGACCTAAGTCATTCACGGTCCGATTCTTCTTTTCGCCAAATAAGTCCACGGGCGTGGACTTATTTGGCCGAAAGGGGAGCAGGCAGGCGAGGTTCGGGGATCCGCGGATCCGCATCTCGTGGGGAGCGGGGCCAATATCCGGGGAGACGCTGGGGCCGGCCTCGGCCCGAGGCGATCGCGCGTACGCGCTGGGAGCGGGGAACCACGGCCGCAGGGGCCGGTGGGCCGCCCCTCCGGCCAGCGGCCTCAGGCACAGCCCCGCTGTGCACAAACGCGATCCCAGGCCAATCCCCGCCTCCAACCAGTCACGACCGGAGGTGCGGAGCGGAATGGACGGGATCCCCCAAACGTTCGCCAGCCACCGGTGCCGGCCACCGCCCTCCGTTCACCGGAACAGACTCGGCAGCCACGTCGTCAGCCACGGCACGTAGGTGATCAGCAGCACACCGAGGAACATCACGCCCAGCATCGGCAGCGAGGCGCGCGTCACCTCCGTCATGGGTTTGTTGAACCGATACGAGGAGAGCAAAAGGTTGAGCCCCACCGGCGGAGCGAGGAAACCGAGCTCCATGTTCGCCAGGAAGATGATGCCGAGGTGGATCGGGTTGAGCCCGAAGGCCTGGCCCAGCGGCACCAGCAGCGGCACCACCACCACGATCGCCGCATAGATCTCGACCAACCCGCCGATCGCGAGCAGCACGACGTTGAGCCCGAGCAGGAACAGCCACTTCGAGTGGATCGTCGCGGTCGCCCATGCCACCGCCGCATCCGGAATCTGCGCATCGACCAGATAGTGGGTGAACCCGAGCGCCACACCGAGGATGAGCATCACGCCGCCCACGAGCAGACCGCACTCGGCCATCACCCGCGGCACGTCGCGGAACAGGCGCAGATCGCGATGGATGACGACCGCCACGAGGAACGTGTACGCCGCGGTGAGCGCCGCCGCCTCGACCGGGGTGGCGAATCCGCCGAACAACGCCGTGAGCGCCACCACCGGCACGAGCAACTCCCACTTCGCCGCCCAGATCGCCGCCAGCGCCTCGCGTCGGTCGAAGGCCTGCCGGCCGGAGTCGGGCGCATGGCGCCCTTCGCGCAGACCCCACGCGATGGTGAGCACGACCAGCAGCACGCCGGGCAGGAAACCGCCCTGGAACATCTCCTCGATGCTCACGCTCACCTCGCCGCCGCTGCTCGCGATGATCGCGTAGAGGATCGGCGGCAGGCACGGCGGGAACAGCATGCCGAGCGAGCCCGCGCCGGTGAGCAGCCCGATCGACGAACGCTCCGAGTACTTCGCCGCCGCGAGCACCGGCATGAGCACGCCGCCGAGCGCGAGGATCGTCGCACCCGAGGCGCCGGTGAAGGAGGTGAAGAACGCGCACACCAGCGTCGCCACGATCGCAGGACCGCCGCGCACGCTGCCGAAGAGCGCCTGGAACAGCCGCACCAGCCGCTTCGCCGCGCCGCTCTCCGCGAGGAAGTAGCCGGCGAGCGTGAACAACGGGATGCTGGGCAGCGTCGGGTTCACCGTGAGCTGGTACTGTTTCAGCAGCACCGCCGTCACCGGCTCGCCCTGGGTCCACAACAGGATGAGCGCCGCGCCGCCGAGCGCGGTGAAGATCGGCGCGCCCAGCGCCACCGAGACGAACAGCAGGATCATCGCGGGCCAGCGCAGCGGCTCCGGATCGATCCCGCGGCCGTTGACGAACACCACCGCCGCCAGCAGCGCCGCCGCCAGCGCCAGTGTCGCCAGTTTCAGGGGCCAACGTTCCGCCGCGTGCCAGACCAGCCGCACCGCGATCAGCGCGAAGCCGACCACCAGCAGCAGCTGCACCACCCACACCGGCACGCCGTAGGCGAAGATCTTCCCGAGCTGCCGCTGCGACAGCACGAAGTCCCAGCTCGAGACGGCCAGCGCCGTGCTCACCGCCGCCGCGAAGCCGTAGCCGACCACGCGCGAGAACGTGAGCGCGCCGCCCTTGAACCACTGGGCCGCCGCCGAGAGCGCGAGCAGCCGGTTGTCGCGTGCCGCGATCGCGCCGCCGAGCATGCCCACCGCGAGCACGAGGTGCTGCACCAGCGTCGTCGAGGCGGTCACGCCCACCAGGCCGCACGAGCGCAGCGCGATCTCCAGCACCGGCAGCAGCATCATCACGCCCAGCGCGAGCACCACGACGAGGTTCTCGCCGCGGCGCAGGGCCAGCAGCCAGGGCGGCAGGTTGGTCGGTTCGGAGCCGGTGACTTCGGGCAGCGGTGCGGACATCGGGCGGAGGCGTGGTTGAAAAACGAAAACCCCACGCTGCCACGAGCCCGCCGCCGAGCGCAACCGCAGGTTTGCGGCGGCGCTCGGTCAGGCAGGTCGCAGGAGTCCCGCGGGACCGACACGACCCATCCGCCCGCTTCCGGCTACTTCGACTCCCGCACCGCGCGGATGAACGCGTTCACGTTCTCCGTGCTCACGCCGGGCGGCATGCCACCGCCGCAGGAGACGACCAGCCGCGACTTGTCGGGCACCGCGGCGAGCATCGCCTGCGTCGCCGCATAGACGCCGGCGGCGTCGGCCTTCGCGAGCACATCGCGCGGCGGCAGATTGCCCACCAACGTGACCTTGTTCTGCGTGAGCTCCTTGAGTTCGGCGAGGGTGACCTCGAAGCCCATGTTGAAGAGATTCACGTTCATCTCCGGCAGAATCGGTGCGCACACGCGGCACGGCGCGTCGTTGTGGAGGAAACGCACCGAGACGCTCGGATCGTAGAGCTCCTGGAAGAGCGGCAGGCCGAAGGTGCGGAAGTCGTCCTCGCCCATGAAGCCGATGATGTCGTCGAGCATGAAGATGCCGTCGATCGAGGGGAAGGTCTCGCGCTGGAGCGTGAGCCACGCCTTGAGGTAGTCGGTGATCTTGCGCAGGAGCAGCTCGGCCTTGTCGGGCTCCATCATCATCAGCGTGAGGAACTCCGTCGTGCCCATCAGGTAGCTGGCGATGTTGAGCGGGCCGCGTGCCACGGCGAAACGGATCTTGTGGCCGGCCGCCTCGATGTGCGGTTGCGCGAGCTTCAGGCGGTTGAGCACGAACGGCGCGAAACCGTCGGTGTGCGGATCGGGCACCACGAGGTCATCGATGTCCTGCGACGTGCGGATGAGCTTGTGCGCGTGCGGGAACTCGTTCGGCGGAAACGTGCAACGCACGCCGAACGCGGACGGCTCCGTGCACATGCCGACCTCGGACCAGAAGCCCGGCAGGAACATCGCGTCCGGGAAGGTGCGCAGCGCCTTGAGGTTCGCCTCCAGCCAGAGCGCATCGTTGGTGAAGTAGTCGAGGATCCGCACGCCGTGCCAGTTCGGCAGCCACGGGCAGTCGATGATGAAGCCGACGGGCAGCGGGTGCTGCGTCTCACCCTTGATCGTCTTGAGCAATGCGTCCCATTGGGGGTCTGTCATGATGTTGTCCTCGATGTTTGGGGTTGTGTCTCGAACACTTGGGACCGGTCTGCGACCGGTAGCGAAAGTCTTGCGCCGGCTCCCCGGCCCGCGCCCACGGGGTCCAGTCGGAGACTGGACCTACTGCGCCGGCTTGCCGGCCCGGCACGGCCCGACCTCGCACGAACCGCCTTCATCGCACCGCTCCTCCGCCGCCGATCGCCGCCCGCCGCTCGTGGTAGCGGCGGTAGGTGCAGTCGCGCTGGGCGCAGACGTCGCACAGGTAGTCGGCATGTTTCACCGCGGCGCCCACGCCGATGAGGCCGCTCACCGACTTCACCGGATGCATCAGTGCCGACTCGCCGAGCGCGATGCCACAGAAGCCCGTCGGCAGGAGCGCGAAAAGCGCGTGCTGCTCCGCCACCGACCAGCCGCAATAGCCCGGGCTGTAGCGGTTGGTGATCCGCCACCCGCGCCGCGCCATCTCGAACTCGATGTGGTCGTGGAGCCGGTCCGCCAGCGCCTCCGCCACCGCCGAGCCCACGGCGTCGGCGATGTATCCCAGTGCCGGATCCTCGGCCATCACCGCCCGCGCCCAGGTTTCGAAGTCCGGCCCGATCGTCGCCGCGAATACCGCGGCGCGCTCCGCCCGCCCGAGCGCGCCGGCCACGATCTTCTGCGTCGCGAACACCGTGCCGCCCACCTCCAGCGCATCGAAGCGGCCGTCCGCGCGCCCGGCCGCGACCAGCCGGTAGCCCGCCCGAGGCAGGCAGCGGCGCGCCGCCTCCCCGAGCGCCAAGTCGAGCAGTTCGCCGAAGTGTTCCGGCATCGCGCCGTCGCGGTACCCCAGCACCCCCACGATGCCCGCACGGTCGATCGCGAGGTCGCCGAAGCCGATCGCAACCTCGCAGACGCCCTCGTCGCTCTCGGTCTGTGACAGGACGGGCGGCATGATCAGTGGTGGGCAGGGACGGCTCGCTCGAAGATTCTTCCGCAGGTAGAACGAGAAGTCCGCCGCTGCGCCCGCGCCGGGCGCGGACAGCCGCTGCGGCGGTCCCGGAGAGACCGCCCTACCCCGCACGCGGCTCCTGGCTTCAGTGGCATCCGCCTCTGCATTGCTTCGTTTCCTTCGTTACCTTCTGTGGAGTATCCGTTGTCCGTCTTCGGTCGTCTGT
>DAOOFR010000009.1:0-3041 GCA_035415285.1 Opitutaceae bacterium | reverse complement strand
ACGGATCGCACGCACGATCTCGATCATCTGCTCGAAGCCGTTGCCGCAGTTCGTGCCGATGATGTCGGCCCCGGCCTCCTTCACCGCTTCGGCCATCTCCGCGGGCGACACGCCCATCATCGTGCGAAACTCGCCGGAGATGGTCTTCTCGAAAGTGAAGGTGCAGGCGACCTCCAGCCCCGTCGCGGCCTTGGCGGCGCGGATCGCGAGGCAGGCCTCGTCGAGTGCGGAGAACGTTTCCAGACAGAGCCCGTCGACACCGCCCTTCTTCAACGCGGCGGCCTGCGTGGCGAAACCAGCCGAGAGTTCCTCCTCGGACACCTCGCCCATCATGAGCATCACGCCGGTCGGTCCCATCGAACCGAGGACAAAATGATCGTCGCCCGCCGCGGCGCGCGAGATCGCGGCGGCGGCCTCGTTGAGCTCGGCCGCGCGCGCGGCCAGACCGTAGGCGGCGAGCTTGTGCGGACTGCCGCCAAAGCTGTTGGTCAAGATCAGGTCCGCCCCGGCCGCGATGTAGCTCTCGGCGATCGCCGCGACATCGGCCGGGCGGGTGGCGTTCCACAGTTCCGGACACTCGCCGGCCTGCAGGCCGCGTTGGTAGAGGAAGGTGCCCCAGGCGCCGTCGGAGACGAGCGGCCGCCCGCGGCGCAGGGCTTCGAGAAGGGATTTCATGGTGACAGGAGCAGGGGCAGAAGTCCGAAGGGAGGGAACCGCTAATTGGCGCTAATGAACGCTAATCCGGCAGCAGCCTTCTTCCTTCATCAGCGTCAATCAGCGTTCATCAGCGGTTCAATATTCCGAGGTGGACGAGCAGGCAGCCGACTTCCGGATCAGTGTCCATCAGTGTACATCAGTGGTTCCACCTTCCGGAAGCCCCGTTCCATTCCGCGTCCGGCCCGCCTCACGCCGCGGCGGCGAACTTCCCCAGGAAGGCGGCGGCGCCCTGCGGGTCGTGCGCGTAGCCGTCGGCGCCCATCTGCGCGGCCGCCTCGGCCGAGAGCGGCGCACCGCCGACGATCACCACGGTGTTCGGGAACTGCGCCTTGAGCGTCTTCACGGTCTCGGCCATGCTGGCCATCGTGGTCGTGAGCAGTGCGCTCAAACCCACGACGCAGCCGGGGTTCGCCCGCACGGCGTCGACGAACTTCGCCGGCTTCACATCGACGCCCAGGTCGAGCACCTCCCAGCCGTTGCCGGCCACAACCATCGAGACGAGATTCTTGCCGATGTCGTGCAGGTCGCCCGCGACCGTGCCGAGCACGAACTTGCCCTTCGGCTTCACCGTGCCGGCGGCGAAGAACGGCTTGAGGTGGGCCATCACGGCGTTCATCGCCTTCGCGGCCATCAACAGTTCGGGCACGAACGCCTCGCCGCGGCTGAACTTCGCGCCGATGCGCTGCATGCCGTCGTTGCAGGCGGCCAGGATCGTGTCGGGGCCCGCCCCGGCGGCCAGCGCCTGCTTCGTCAGCTCGTCCGCGCCCTCCTGGCCCTTCAGGTCCTTGGGATACGGAGACGCCAGGTTCACTTTGCCGCGCTCGATACAGAGGGCGATTTTGTCGACGAGTTCTTTCATGGGGCTTGAGGGTGGAATGGTGGAGTCGGGAAACACGGATGGGCAAGCTGGCAAAGGTCGGCGCGCGATTCAGGCGCGCTCGAGCAGGCGGGCGACCTTAGCGCGGATCGTGGCGGCCGCCTCGGGCACGTGGAGGGTGTCGCACTCGGTGCCGAGGATGAACGGGTGCCCGCCGGCCGCCATGCGCGCCGCGAGCGCCTCCGCCTGTTCGGCCACGCGCGCCAGCGGCATCGTCTCGTCCGAATAGAACAGCTTCGACGGCAGGTTGCCGTAGAGCACGGTGTCCTTGGGCGTGTGCGCAGCGTCCTCCCAGAGGCGGCGCGAGCTGCCGAGGCTGAGCAGGCTCGGGCGCAGGGAGCCGAACGCCGCCAGCATCGCGTCGTTGATCTCGCCGCAACAGTGGAACAGCAGGTCGGCGTCGCGGCTCGCCAGCAGGTCGGCGAGCCGGCGGTTCGGCGCGAGCACGCACCGCTCGAAGATGTCGCTGCCACCCGCCAGTTGCAGCGGCGAGAAATACACCTGGTTGGCCGCCGGCTCGGCCACGAAGATCGCGCGCGCCCCGGCGGCGAGCGCCCGCTCCACCTGCGCCAGCACGCACGTGAGGCTCAGCTCGAGACACGCCTCCAGCAGCGCCACCCCCTCGTCCTCCTCGGCGCCGATCCCCGCACCGGCCAGGCACACCGGCGTGATCGGATCGGCCATGAGTTTCGTCGTGAGCGAGAACGGCCCGATGCACATGCCGATCGGCACCAGCCCCGGCTGCTGCGCCACGAAGCGCAGCGCCCCGAGGTTGGCCGCCACCCGCGCGCCCGGCGCCACTTCCCGCACCTGCCGCGCGTAGTCGCGCCGCTGCGCGGGGGTCGGGGCGGTCGCGAAATGGAACGTCTCCACCTCTCCGGCGGGCACGCCGAAGAAGCGCAGCAGCTCCGCTTTCTCCAGTCGCAGATCCATGAGCGGAAAGGCCAGCGGGGTGCGGAACCGCGCCGCGGTCGCGGCTACCACTTCGCCCAGCCGCGCGCCGTCGCACAGGATCGCCTCGGGCGCAGCCTGTTCGTGGAGCACCAGATCGGCGCCGATGGGCACGCGATGGCCCTGGGAGGCGAGTTCGAGCAGGCGGGGACGCAACATGATGGAGACGGAAGAAAGCGGGAGCGACCGGCAGCGGGGGAATCTCCACCGGCGAGTCCAAAGGGATAGTGCGCCCGCACCACGCGAAACAAGAGGCCCACCGGTCGACGTGGACAAACCGGCCGGATGCCCACCGCCAACCGTCCGCTGTTCACTGGCTACCGGCTACTGTTCGTCCACCGGTCTCCGCCCACCGGCTACAGGCCGCCGTTCACTGCCTACCTCCCACCGCCCATAGGCCACCACCGCCAACCGATTCCTCGCGCGGAGACGCACCGCTGCGCAGCGGCGCGCGCGGGCATCGATGCGCTCACGCGCATCGCTACGGGCAAGCCGC
>DAOOFR010000008.1:0-37954 GCA_035415285.1 Opitutaceae bacterium | reverse complement strand
CGGGCGCAGCCCGTTGGTTTAGCAGCCTGTCGGCGAAGTCCGACAGGCTGCTAGGTCTATTGAGTCTCGCTTAATGAACTGACGCCTTGTGGTAGGGCGGGACCGCTGGGCCCGCCGAGTGGACGGACAGCCCAGCGGTTCGTCCCTCAGTCAGTCTATCAGGCGGAGCGAGATTGTTCTTGAGCGGCGTGCCGGGAAACCCGGCACGCCGCTCCTGTTTCCGGGTGGCGGAGACGGCGGCGCGGCGACGCCGTCTCCGCGCTTGCGATTTGCCGTGAAGCGGGTTCCTGCGAACATGCCGTCCGCAACAGTCGGTCCCGCCGCCCGCCTCGCATGAACACTCCGGAACGCCATCCCTTCCTCCAGGGGCTCAGCCGCCACCGCGGCGCGCCGCCCACTGTCCTCGTCATCTTCGGCGCCTCCGGCGACCTCACCGCCCGCAAGCTCCTGCCGGCGCTCTACAACCTTGCCGCCGACAACCTCCTGCCGGCCGATTTTCACCTGATCGGCTTCGGTCGCTCGCCGTTGCCCGACGACGAGTTCCGCCGCACGGCCGCCTCTTCCATCCGCGAATTTTCGCGACGCGCACCGGAGGACGGCATCTGGAACCCCATCGCCGAGCGCACGCGCTACCTCGCCGGCGGCTACGACGAGCCCGCCGCCTTCGTGCGGTTGCGCGAGCTGATCGACGGGCTCGAGCGCGCCGCCGGCCGCGAGTTGCAGATCCTCTGCTACATCTCCACGCCGCCGACCGTCTTCCGGCCGATCCTCGAGAACCTCGGCGCCTGCGGCCTCGCCGCGCGCCGCCGCGGCACGGCGTTGGCGACGAAGGTCGTCATCGAGAAACCGTTCGGCCGCGACCTCGCCTCCGCCCGCGAGCTCAACCGCGCCATCGCCGGCGTGCTCGAGGAGCGGCAGGTCTTCCGCATCGACCACTACCTCGGCAAGGAGACCGTGCAGGACCTGCTCGTGCAGCGTTTCGCCAACGCGATCTTCGAGCCGCTGTGGAACCGCAACTACGTCGACTGCGTGCAGCTCACCGTGGCGGAGGAGGTGGGCGTGGGCACACGCGGCGGCTACTACGAGCAGAGCGGCTGCCTGCGCGACATGCTCCAGAACCACACCATGCAGCTGCTCGCGCTCACCGCGATGGAGCCGCCCGTGTCGCTCGACGCCGAGGCGGTGCGCGACGAGAAGGTGAAGGTGCTCCAGGCGCTCCGCCCGGTGCGGCTCGGCGCCGGCGGCGATGCCGTGCGCGCCCAGTACGCCGAGGGGCTTTCGGGCGGGAAACGGGTGCCCGGCTACCTCCAGGAGCACGGCATCCGCCCCGGCTCCGCCACCGAGACGTACGCCGCCATCCGGCTCTTCGTCGACAACTGGCGCTGGGCCGGCGTGCCGTTCTACCTGCGCTCCGGCAAGCGCCTGGCCCGCCGGGTGACCGAGATCGCGATACGCTTCAAACGCCCCCCGGGCGCGCTCTTCGCCGGCAGCGACCAGTACGACCTCGCGCCGAACACCCTCGCGTTCCAGATCCAGCCCGACGAGGGCATGACGGTGCTGCTCAACGGCAAGATCCCCGGCCTGGAGACGCGCATCCAGCCCGTGAAGATGCGTTACGGCTACCACACCACCTTCGGCTCCAACACCCCCGAGGCCTACGAACGCCTCGTCCTGGACGCCATCGTCGGCGACGGCACGCTCTTCATCCGCGGCGACGAGGCCGAGACCTCGTGGCGGCTCTACACGCCCGTGCTCGAGGCGTGGGCCGCCGCCGGCCGGGAGGGCATCGGCTCGTATGCCGCCGGCTCGTGGGGCCCGCCCTGCGCCGAGGCGTTGCTCGCCGCGCACGGCCACGAATGGAGGAAACCATGAGGCGCGCGCCAGCCGCTGTCGCCGGGGGCGGTGACCCCGGCCGTATGCCAGGTCAGTGCGTCTCCCCGAAGACCGGACGGTGCAATACCGGGAGGACGCGATGAACCGCGGCCCCGTGTCCGTCTTCGACGCGCTGCCCGGGATCGAGGTCCCCGTCGGCGGGATGCGGCGCGCGCTCGAGCGCATCTGGGAAAGCGATGCGCCGCCCGGCGCGGGCGCGCCCTCCGAGTTTCGCGCCGCGCAGCTCAACCTCGTGCTGCATCTCGGACTGCCGACCTCCGCCGCGGAGGCGGTGGCGCAGTTCGAACTCGCGCTGCGGTTCGCGCAGGCCCACCCGTGCCGCGCGATCACGCTCGTGCCGCTGGCCGACGCGCCGGCCGGTTCGCCGATGCGCGCGAAGCTCTACTCGCAGTGTTACCTCGGCGGTTCGCGCGGCGACATGAGCTGCACCGAGGCGCTCGTCCTCGCCTACCCGCAGGAGACGCGCGGCTTCGTCTCCGACCAGGTGTCGACGCTGATCGATCCCGACCTGCCGCTCTACTACTGGGCGCACCGGTTCTCGGCGTGCCGGAAGATTGCGGACTACCAGTACCTGCTGCGCGCCGCGCGGCGGTTTGTCTTCGACAGCGCGCTCGTGCCGGAGGAGGCGCTCACGTTCCCGTGGCCGCGACCGGAAGCGGTGCGCGACCTCGCCGCCGCGCGCCTGCTGCACGTGCGGCAACTGCTCGGCCAACATCTCGCCGGCATCGAGCCCGCGCGCCTCGTCGATGGCCTGGAGCGAGTCGTCGTGCGCGCCACTCCGGGGCTGCGGCAGGAGGGCCGCGCGTTGCTCGCGTGGGCGCTCGCGGCGCTGCGGCGCTGCGGCGAGACGGCGGCGCCGGCCACCGGGATGCAGGCGCCGATCGGGCCGGAAACACCGCCGGTGCTGGAGCTGGAGTTTGGGTACAACGGCGGGTGCTATTTCCGGTGGCGGGCCGACTTCGCGATGGGTGCGGCCGGCTTCGACTCCGATCTCGGGGGCGGCCGCCAACTGCATTGCGCCCCGGTGAAACTCGCGTCCCCGGAGATCGCCCTCGGCGAGGCGCTGCTGTTCTGAGCATGAAAACGTTCACCACTGACTATGGCACCGTGCGCGTCGGCGCACCGGAGAAGCTGTTCGCCGAGCTGGCGCGGCTCGGCTGCGAGGCGTGGCGTGGCGCGGAACGCGGACGTTTCGGCTGGGCGCTCACGGGCGGCTCCACCCCGAAGGCCTGGTACCGCTGGTGCGTGGAGCAGCGCGCGCTGCCGGCGGAACTGCTCGCGGAGACGCATTGGTTCACGAGCGACGAGCGCTGCGTGCCGCTGGCGAGCGAGGAGAGCAACTTCGGCAACGCTGCCCGCCACTTGCTCGACCCGCTCCGCGTGCCCGCGGACCGGCGACATCCGTGGGCGGTCGATCCGGCGCCGGATGCGGCCGCCTCGGCGTATGCTCGGGAGTGCGACTCGGTGCTGGGTGTGGAGCGGGGCTTCCCGTTCTGTGTGCTCGGGCTCGGCGACGACGCGCACACCGCGTCGCTCTTCCCGGGCAGTGCGCTGCTTGGCGCGGCGACGAACGCCTCCTTCGCCGCGCTGAAGGTCGTGGGCAAGGGGTGGCGCCTGACGATCACGCCCACCGGGCTGGCGGCCTGCGGGCAGATCGTGGTGCACGCGACGGGTGCGGCCAAGGCGGAGGCGGTCCGCCGGGTCTTTGCCGGGGCGGAGCCGGTCGTCGCCGTGCCGGCGAAGATCCTGAAGGTGCTCGGCCCGCGCACGACTTGGTTGCTCGACGAAGCGGCCGCGGGAGATTGTCCGGTACTGCGTCGCTGAGGCGCTTGCGCCGGGACGTTTCCCTCGCATCGGTCTGCGGCCATGCCCTCCTCCGCGCCGCGCAATGTCCTCGGTGGTCCGCTGAAACCGTGCAGCGACGCGCCGCGCACCGGTTTCTTCCGCGACGGCTATTGCCGCACCTGCGCCGAGGATGTGGGCAGCCACACGGTCTGCGTCGAGGTGACGGCGGCGTTTCTCGCGTACTCGCGCGAGGCGGGCAACGACCTTTCGACTCCGCGTCCCGAGTACCAGTTCCCCGGCCTGAAGCCCGGCGACCGCTGGTGCGTGTGTGCCGTGCGCTGGCTGGAGGCGTACGCGGCGGGCGCGGCTCCGCCGGTGGTGCTCGCCGGTACGAGCGAGCATGCGCTGGAGATCGTTCCGCTCGAGGCGCTGCAACGCCACGCCACGGCCTGATGGTGCATTGACGGGGCATCATGCTGTCGGAAAAACCTCGCGGGCTTGGCGCGGCGGCTTACTGCTCCGGCTTCGCCCCGCATGGGCGCGATCAACTCCGCCAACGTTTCCCGTTCGCATGAATACCCCCGCTCTGCTCGCTCTCGGCGTCCTTTGTTGCCCGCTCGGCGCGATCTTCGCCTCGCCCTCGAACCCCGCCTTCGAACGCCTGTCCGACGGCATCGTCGTCCCCTGCGCCGACGGCCTGCTGAAGGTGCAGGTTTGCACCGATGCCATCGTGCGCGTCGCCTTCGCGAAGGACCGCGCCTTCTTCTCCCGGGAGAGCTACATGCTCGACCCGCAGCGCCAGCTCGCGACCGCGGCCTGGTCCGTGGCGGAGGCGGCCGACGCGATCTCGCTGCGCACGGCACGGCTCGAGGCGCGCGTGGACCGGAAGACCGGCGCGGTCTCCTTTTTCGACGCCACCGGTCGCCTGCTCCTCGCGGAGCGCGCCGGCGGTCGCACGCTCGAGCCCGCCGAGGTGATGGGCGAACGCACCGCGCATGTGCGCCAAGTCTGGGCGGCCAACGACGACGAGTCGCTCCACGGCCTCGGCCACCACCAGCTCGGGCTGATGGACCTCAAGGGCTGGGAGCTCGAGCTCTGGCAGCACAACGGCACGCTCGCGATCCCCTTCCTCGTCTCGAACCGCGGGTACGGCATCCTCTGGGACAACGACTCGTACACGCGTTTCGGCGACATCCGCCCGCTCGAGTTCCCGCGCGCGGAGCAGCTGCGCGACAAGGAGGGCAATCCCGGCGGCCTGACCGGCTCCTATTTCGCCGGGCGCAACTTCGACCGGCTCGTCGCCACGCGTGTCGACCCGCAGATCGCGATCGGCCGCATGCCCGACGACGTCTCCGTCGGCCAGATCCCGGCGGGCGAGACCGCGGCGACCGTTGCCACGAAGCGCCTCAACGCCTGGGTGCATCCGGCGCTCGGGCACGAGGACGGCCCGGTCGCGGTGCGGTGGGAGGGCTTCCTCGAGCCGACCGAGAGCGGCGAGCACCTCTTCCAGACGTTCTCCAACTCCGACATCAAGGTGTGGATCGACGGCCGGCAGATCATCAACCACTGGCGCCAGGGCTGGCTGCCCTGGAAGGACGTGGCGAAGGTCGCCCTCACCGCCGGCCGGCGCGTGCCGGTGCGCATCGAGTGGGTGCGCGACGAGACGCCCACGCACCTGCGTTTCCAGTGGAAGACCCCGGCGCCGAACGCCGACACCTCGCTCTGGTCCGAGGTGGGCGACGGCACCGACTACTATTTCGTCCTCGGGCCGAAGCTCGACGAGGTGATCGCCGGCTACCGCCAGCTCACCGGCGCGGCCACGCTGCTGCCGAAGTGGGCGTTCGGCCTATGGCAATCGCGCCAGCGTTACGAGACGCAGCAGCAGAGCCTCGATGTGCTCGCGGAGTTCCGCCGCCGCCGCATCCCGCTCGATGTGATCGTGCAGGACTGGTTCTACTGGCCGGCCGACGGCTGGGGCTCGCACAAGTTCGACCCCGTGCGGTTTCCCGATCCCGACGCCTGGATCCGCGAGATCCACGAGCGGTACAACGCGCGCCTGCTGCTCTCCGTGTGGCCGAAGTTCTACGAGGGCACCGAGACCGGCAAGGCGTTCGACGAACGCGGCTGGCTCTACGAGCCGAACCGCACGGCCGACATCCGCGACTGGCTCGGCTACGGCTTCACCTACTACGACGCCTTCAACCCCGCCGCCCGGAAGCTCTTCTGGGAACAGATCGAACCGGCGCTGTATCGTCGCGGCGTCGACGCCTGGTGGCTCGACGGCTCCGAGCCCGACCTGCTGCCCGCCCCCGACCTGTGGCGCGGACGCGAGCACATCATGCCCACGATGGGCGGCACCGGCGCGCGCGTGCTCAACGTCTATCCGTTGCTCAACTCCCGCGCCGTCTACGAGGGGCAGCGCAGCGCCGATCCGGACAAACGCGTGACCATCCTCACCCGCTCGAGCTTCGCCGGCATGCAGCGCTACGCCGGTGCCACCTGGTCGGGCGACACCTCGTCGACCTGGACGGCGCTCGCCAAACAACTGCCCGCGGCCCTCGGCTACTCGCTCTCGGGCATGCCGTACTGGACAATGGACATCGGTGGCTTCTCGGTGCCGGAGCGTTTCCGCGTCGAGCAGCCGACCGAGGCGGACCTCGAGGACTGGCGCGAGCTCAACACCCGCTGGTTCCAGTTCGGCGCGCTCACGCCGATGCTGCGCTCCCACGGCGAGAAGCCGTTGCGCGAGATGTGGTTTTTCGGCGACGAGAACCATCCCGCGTACCGGACCCAGCTCAAGTTCACCCAGCTCCACTACCGTTTGCTGCCGTACCTCTACTCGCTCGCGGGCGACGTCACGCAGAAGGGCGCCACGTTCCTGCGCGCGCTCGTCCTGGATTTCCCGGACGACGCCAAGGCCCGCGCCATCGGCGACCAGTACCTGTTCGGCCCGGCGCTGCTCGTGAGCCCGGTCGTGACGCCGAAGACGATCTCGCGCCCGGTGTACCTGCCCGCCGTGCCCGGCGGCTGGTACGATCTCTGGACCGGTGCCGCGCTCGCCGGCGGGCAGACGATCGACGCGCCCGCGCCGTACGAGACGATCCCCGTCCACGTACGTGCCGGCTCGATCGTGCCGTTCGGTCCCGAGCTCCAGCACGCGAGCGAGAAGCCGGCCGACCCGCTCACGGTCTGGGTCTACGCTGGCGCGGACGGAGAGTACTCACTCTACGAAGACGATGGGGCGAGCTACGGGTACGAGCGGGGCGAGTTCACCCGGATCCCGTTCCGGTGGGACGACGCGCAGCGTACGCTCACCATCGGCGCCCGCGCGGGCAACTTCCCCGGAATGCTCGCCGAGCGCACCATCCAGGTCGTGCTCGTGGAGGCCGGAAAGCCGGTCGGTCACTCGCCGGAGCCGAAGATCGCAAAATCGGTGCGCTACACCGGTGAGGCGGCCGCGCTGCGGCTCTGAACACGTCCGATCGCGCTGACACAAATTGAAGCCCGCCGGCCTGGAAGGCCGGCGGGCTTGTTTTCTCAGCGTAGTCGGAAAGCGTTACCGGCGGGCGGAACGGCGATCATCCCGCCGATCGCGGCGGTCGTCGCGGCGGTCATGGCGCGCGTCGCGGCGGTCGGCTGCGCGGTGGTGGTCGGCCCGGACCACCACGACATTGTGGTGATGGGACGGCGGGCGCACGACGACCACCGGAGCCCGCGGCGGGCAGGGCGGGCGCACGACAACCACGTTGCGGTGCCGGGCCGGCGGCGGCGGGGCGTAGCAGACTGCGCGACGCTCGCAGCGGGAGTCGTCGTCGATCGCGCTGACCAACAGGCCGGCGAGGGCGCCGATCGCGGCGCCTTCGGCCGCGTGGTGGTGGTTGGCATCGCCGATGATCGCACCGGCGATGCTGCCGAGGATCACGTTGCGCGCGACCTCGTCGTTGCGGGCGTTGGCGGTGGTGGGAACTGCCACGGCCAGGCCGGCCGCGCAGGCGAGGGCGATAAGAAAGCGAGTGTTCATACGCCCACCGAGACGCGGTGCGCCGGGCCCGGTTTCCGCCGGCTGCAAAGTATATTTTCGCCGGGGGTGTAACCGCCGCGCGCCTTCATGCGTCCCGGCGCGCCGCTCGCGGCGGGATGGGTGGCCTCCCGGGCGGGGCCTACTCGATGCGGCCTTCGTCGAAGTCGATCAGATCGGGCACGCTGATGATCGTGTCGACGCGATCGGCGCAGCCCATCGCGGCGAGCGCCTGCTGCAGAAACTCGCGGCCGGCCGGTGTCATGCCCTTCTGGACGAGCTCGCGGTTCCACTTCGCCGCGCGGACGTCCGCCGGGAAGAGCGCGCGCAGGCGGCGGTCGACCTCGGCGTCGTCGGCGCCGGCCGCGCGCACGGCCGCCTCGACGGCGTCGGGCTCCACGCCGAGGTGCAGGCAGAGGAAACGGTCGCAGCCGCGCTTGTAGTTCTTCGCGTAGCTGGCCGGGAGCTTCCCATGTTCGGCCACGTAGCGGATCTTCGCGATGAAGCGCGGGAGGTAGAGCAGGCCGGTGGCGGCGTGGGGCAGGTAGGGCGAGGGCAGGCAGGTGAGAACTTCGCCGGAGGAGCCGGGGATCGGGCGGGAGGGCATGGGGAGCGGGGACGGTGGGCGGTGGACGGTGGGAGTAGGAGCGGGAGCTGGAGCCGGGGCAAGAACGCGTCATGTGTGGAGTTGCGGCCGGCGCACGGTGTGTGGAAGGTGGACGCGGATGCCGAACGGACCCCAAGCGCAG
This sequence comes from Opitutaceae bacterium, assembly GCA_035415285.1. Classification (GTDB taxonomy): domain Bacteria; phylum Verrucomicrobiota; class Verrucomicrobiia; order Opitutales; family Opitutaceae; genus CAJCBL01. Next base: position 29,509 of record DAOOFR010000008.1, on the reverse strand, counting down.
TGGCTGCCCAACGGCGAGACCGCGTTCCAGCGCATGCTCGCCGCGATCGACACCGCGAAGGAGTCGGTGCGGCTGGAGACGTACATCTTCGCGGCCGGTGTGCCCGGCGACCTGTTCCGCGCCGTGCTGGCGGGGGTGGCGAGCCGGGGTGTGCGCGTGGAGGTGCTCGTGGACGGTTTCGGTTCGCGGTCGCTGCCGGCCGACTACTGGAAACCGGTGCGTGCCGCCGGCGGCGACGTGCGGGTCTTCAATCCTCTCTCGCTCGACCGCATCGCGATCCGCGACCACCGCAAGCTCCTGCTGATCGACGACCGGCGTGCCTTCATCGGCGGGTTCAACATCGCGCCCGAGTACGTCGGCGACGGCGTGACGCGCGGCTGGTGCGACTTCGGGATCGAACTGCACGGCGAGCTCGCGGCGAAGCTTCGCGCTTCGTTCGAAGTGCTCTTCGGCCATCATGACTACCGCTTTCCGCGGCTCGGGCGCTGGCGGCCGACGCGGCAACGGCGTGCGCTGCAGAAGCGGCTGCGCGAACTGGTGCTTCCGACGGGCCCCGGACTGGGGCGGAACGTCTTCCACCGGCGGCTGCTGCACGATCTGGGGCGGGCGCGCGACGTGGAGATCGTCTCGGCCTACTTCGTGCCCGGCTACCGGTTACGCCGCGCGCTGCGGCTGGTGGTGCGGCGCGGCGGCGCCGTGCGGCTGCTGCTGGCCGGGCGCAGCGACGTGCCGCTGGTGCAGCGCGCCGGCCGGGCGTTCTATGGCGCGCTGCTGCGGGCCGGGGTGACGGTCGAGGAGTATCAGCCGCAGGTGTTGCACGCGAAGCTGGCGATCGTGGACGACGCGGTGTTCGTCGGCTCCTCGAACCTCGACGCCCGGTCTCTTTCGATCAACTACGAGGTGATGGTGCGACTCGAGGACCGGAAGCTGGCGGCGGAGGGCCGGGCCTTGATCGCGGCCGCGCGCCAGCATGCGCGGCCCGTGCGGCGGCGCCGCCGCGGCGGATTCTGGCAGCGGCTGCGCGAGCGGTGGGCGCGGTTCCTCCTCACGCGGGTCGACATCTGGCTCGCCCGACGGCAGCTGCGCCGGCTGGTGTGAGACCGTGGATATAAGTTGATCGGAGGGAAGCGGGAACCGGACCGAACAAGCCCGCGGCGGATCGGAGAATCTGGAACTCACAAACCCAAGAACGGACGGGAAACGCGCGAGCGTCTCGCTCCGGTGTGGGGCGGTGGTTTAGCCCGCTCCGCTCGCGTGGGTGTGCCACGGGAGCGCCGCCCTCACGGGCGGCGCTACGGGGTGTCGGTTGATCAACTCCGCCGCGCCGGGTTCGTGCGGGCTTCCTCCATCTCGAGCCAAGCCCACTGCTTGTCGACCTCGGCCTGGAAGGCGGCGACGACCTCGGGGTGCTTCTTGAGGTGCTTGAAGCGGCCCTGCGAGAAGACCCACTCGGCAACGGGCTTCACCTGCTTCGGCCGGTAGTTGATCGTGAACTTGCCCTGCTCGACCTCGAAGAGCGGCCAGAAGTTGCAGTCGACGCCGAGGCGGGCGCTCTCGATGCCCTTGTCGGAATCGATCTTCCAGCCGGGGATGCAGGGGCTGAGGAGGTTGATGAACGCCGGGCCGTTGTGGTTGACGGCCTTCTTCATCTTGCGGAAGAGGTCGCCCACGTCGTGGACGCTGGCCTGGGCCACGTATCCAAGGTTGTGGGCGAGCATGATCTTGGTGAGATCCTTGCGGTTGCCCTTGCGGCCGTACGACTCGCTGCCGACCGGCGTGGTCGTGGTGGCGGCGCCGAGCGGCGTGGCCGACGAGCGCTGCACGCCGGTGTTCATGTACGCGCCGTTGTCGTAGCAGATGTAGGTGAGGTCGTGGCCGCGCTCCATCGCGCCGGAGAGCGACTGCAGGCCGATGTCGTAGGTGCCGCCGTCGCCGCCCATGACGACGAACTTCAGCTTCTTGGTGAGTCGGCCCTGGCGAACGAGGGAGCGGTAGCACGCCTCGACACCGCTCATCATCGCGCTGGCGTTCTCGAAGGCGGTGTGGATCCACGGGATCTGCCAGGCGGAGTAGGGAAAAATCGAACTCGCGACCTCGAGGCAGCCGGTGGCGTTGCCGGCGACGATCTCGTAGTCGTCGGAGAGGCGCGTGAGCATCTTGGTGAAGATGCCGGTGGGGCAGCCGGCGCACATGCGGTGGCCGCCGGAGAACGTGCCCGGGCGGGCGCACATGGCCTTCGTCTCGGGCGAGAGCTCGGCGAGTTGCGGGGCGGTGGTGCTCATTGCTTGTCTCCTCGCACGTTGATCCAGCGGCCCTGGCGGTCGCCGACGGTGCCCTTGTCGATGCAGAGGCGGCTTTCGCCGATGATGTGCTCGATGTGGCGCAGGGTGAGTTCGCGGCCGCCGAGGCCGTAGGTCTGGCCGAGCAGCAGCGGGCGGTTGGCGGAGTAGTTGTAGACGGCGGTGGTGATCTCGGTGAAGACCGGGCCGTGGGCGCCGAAGCTCGCGCTGCGGTCGAGCACGGTGACGATCTTCGCGCGCGAGAGCGCCTGCGCGATCTGCGCGTACGGGAACGGGCGGAAGCTGCGGATCTTCAGCAGGCCGACCTTCTCGCCCTTTGAGCGCATCTGGTCGATGACCTCCTTGATCTCACCGGCGGCGGAGCTGATCGCGACGAGCGCGATCTCGGCATCGTCGAGCCGGTACTCCTCGAAGAGGCCGTACGCGCGCCCGAAGGTCTTCGCGAAGTCGTCGGAGACCTCCTGGATGACGCGGAGGGCGTTGCGCATGCCGTCCTCCTGGCTGCGCTTGTGCTCGATGTAGTAGTCCTGCAGGTCGAGCGCGCCCCAGGTGGAGGGGCGGTCGGTGTCGAGGATGCTGTGGTAGGGCTTGTGCGGGCCGACGAAGGCGCGCACGGCCGCGTCGTCCTCGAGCTGCATGGTCTGGATCGAGTGGCTGGTGATGAAACCATCCTGACAGACCATGAGCGGCAGGCGCACGTCGGGGTGTTCGGCGATGCGGGCGGCCATGACGAGGTTGTCGTAGGCCTCCTGATTCGTCTCGCTGTAGAGCTGGATCCAGCCGGCGTCGCGGGCGCCCATCGAGTCGCTGTGGTCGCAATGGATGTTGATCGGGCCGGTGAGCGCGCGGTTGACGAGCGTCATCAGCACCGGCTGGCGCATGGAGGCGGCGACGTAGAGCAGCTCCCACATGTAGGCCATGCCGGCCGAGCTGGTGGCGGTCATCACGCGGCCGCCGGCGGCGCTGGCGCCGATGCAGGCGCTCATCGCGGAGTGCTCGGACTCGACGGTGACGAACTCGGTGTCGACCTGGCCGTTGGCGACATAGGTGGAGAAGTCCTCCACGACCTGCGTCGACGGGGTGATCGGGAAAGCGGCGACGACGTCGGGGTTGATCTGGCGCATCGCCTCGGCGCAGGCGCCGGCGCCGGTGATCGGGACGATCTTGGGGGTTCCGGTGGTGGCGAGTTTCATGGTTCAGACCTCGTCGCGGACCATCTCGAGGGCCTTGACCTGGCCCTGCTGGTTGACCGGGCACTCGTGCACGCAGAGGCCGCAGCCCTTGCAGTGGTAGTAGTTGATTTCCTTGACGAATTTGCGCGTCGCGCCGGCGGGATCGAGGCCGTCCTCGAGCTTGATGGCGTCCTCCGGGCAGAATTCCCAGCAGGCGAGGCAGTGGGTGCAGTGCTCGCGGTGGGTGATCGGTTTCCAGGTACGCCAGGAACCGGTCTCGTATTGGGCGGCGCTGCCCGCCTCGGTGATGACCCCGCCGAGCGGGAGGTCCTGCCAGTTTTTCAGGGTGCTCATGTCGTGTTCCTCAACCGATCCGGCAGAGGTCGTGCCCCTGCTGGACGGCCTGCAGATTCTTTTCCACGAGCTCCTGCCCGAGCAGGCCGGCGATGACGTGCGCGGCCTCCTGCTTGAGCTTCTCGACGCCGATGATGTGCGGAGCGACCTTGGCGAAGGCGCCGAGCATGGTGGAGTTGGGGATCTCGCGCTTGAAGAGGGCGTGGGAGATGCGGTTGGCGGCGACGGTGACGACATGGTTGTCGAGGCCGAGCAGCGCGCGCACCTCGTCGGGCGTCTTCTCGATGTTGACGATGAAGATCGTGTGCTCGTCGATGCCCTCCTTGACGGCGGGCAGGGGGAGCAGGGTGGCGTCGATCACGATGACGACGTCGGGGTTCGTGACCGGAGTATGGATGCGGATGGGCTTCTCGCTGAAGCGGTTGAACGCCTTCACCGGCGCGCCGCGGCGCTCGGGTCCGTACTCGGGGAAGGCGACGACGTTGCGGCCCGTGCCCTGCACGCACTCGGCGAGGGACTTGGCGCCGGTGACCGCGCCTTGGCCGCCGCGGCCGTGCCAGCGGATTTCGAAGTACTCGGACACCTGTTCGGGGGTGCTGACCATCGGGGAAAGGGAACGGGGTTTACAGGGACGAAAGGCGCGAACGTGGGGACCGGCGCTCGCTAGACAACCCCGAATTCCCGGCGACACGCGAAAACCTGCGCCGTGCCTTCAGGCGGGGCCGGACGGTGCGCACCGTGGATCAGTTCCGCCCGAGGATGCTCTCGAGGCGGGCCTGCAGCGTCTCGCGCGTGAACGGTTTGGCGAGCAGGGCGGCGGGCTTCGCCTCCGCGAAGCGGTCGAAGTTCAGATTGCCGGCGAAACCGCTCATCACCACGACCGGCACGCCGGGGGCGTGGCGGTGCATCGCGCTGAAGGCTTCCACCCCGTCCATCTGCGGCATGATCAGATCGAGCAAGACCAGGCGCAGGCGATCGGAGTGTTGGCGGAAGAGGGCCACCCCTTCGGCGCCGTCGGCGGCGGCCACGGTGGTGAACCCGAGGCTTTGCAACAGGCGCTCGGCGATGCGTTGCACGGTCGGCTCGTCGTCGACGACCAGCACGAGGCCGGCCCCGCTCCAATCGGTGGGGGGCGGTGGCGCGGTCTCGGTGGGGACCGTCGGCTGGGCCAGCGGCAGGACGAAGCGGAAAGTGCTGCCCTGGCCGGGAATGCTGGTGACGGCGATCGCGCCCCCGTGGGAGGTGACGACGCCGTGCACGGCCGCCAGGCCGAGCCCGTGGCCGCGGGCCTTGGTGGTGAAGGACGGCTCGAAGATGCGGTGGCGAACCTCCGGCGGGATGCCCTGCCCGGTGTCCTCCACTTCGCAGAGCGCATAACGCCCGGCGGGGAGGGTGTCGTTGGCGAACTCCTGCCAGAGGCGCTCGCGGGTGAACTCGTGGGTGCTGGTGCGCACGCCGATGTGCCCGTTGGCGTCGCCGATCGCCTCGGCGGCATTGATCACGAGATTGAGGACGACCTGCTGGAGCTGCGGCGGCTCCGCCCGCACCACGACCGGTGCGTCCGCCAGCGCCAGCTCGACCGAGATCTTCTTGTTGATCGAGACCTGGAAGAGGCGCTGGGTCTGCCGGATCATCGTGTTGAGATCGACATCGCTCTCGGAGATCGGGCGCCGGCCGGCGTAGGCGAGCATCTGCTGGCAGAGGTCGGCGGCGCGCTGGGCGGCCACCTCGATCTGTCCGAGCGATTCCAGCACCGGCGAATCGTCCGGGAGGTCGAGCCGGGCCAGGCCGGCGTTGCCGAGCATGGCGGTGAGCAGGTTGTTGAAATCGTGGGCGATGCCGCCGGCCAGCACGCCGAGGCTCTCGGATTTCTGCACCAGGAGGAGTTGGCGCTCCCGTTCAAGCCGGTCGGCCTCGGCCTGCTTCTGGCGGGAGAGGTCGTGCAGGACGAAGGAGTACAGGGACGCCGGGTCGCCCTGCGTGCGGTGATTGAGCGCGACGACCGAGACCGGGAGTTCGCGGCCGGCGGTATTGCCGAAGCGGAGTTCGCCGGTCCAGTGGCTGGCGCGGGCGAGCTCGGCGATGGCTGCCTCCAGTTGCTCGCTACAGGCGCGGGACAGCAGGGAGCCGATCTGGCGGCCGCGCACGAAGTCGAGGTCGGGCTGCCCCCAGAAGTGCAGCAGCGCGCCGTTGGCGTAGAGGATGCGCCCGGCCGAGTCGGTGGTGACGACGAAGTCGGTGGTGGCCTCGATGATCTGGAGTTGGCGGTCGGAGATGAGCTTGGCCTGGCGGCGGTCGGTGACGTCGATCACGCTGCCGCCGAGCAGTAGGGGGCGGCCTTGCCGGTCGAAGGAGATGACGGAGCCGCGGGTGTTGATCCAGCGATCCGAGGCCGATCCGGGCGGAAGACGGAAGGAGGCGAAGAAGATCGAGGTTTTCCCCGCCAGATGCTCCTGCAGGGCGTGCAGCAGCGCGGGGCGGTCCTCGGGATGGATGTTGCCGTACCAGGCGGCGGCCGTGATCGACGAGCGTGCGGGGTCGAGATTGAGCAGATCGGCGCAAAGGTGGCTGTAGCTGACCTGCTCGGTCTGCAGGTCGTGTTCCCACAGCCCGACCTGGGAGCCGACGGTGATGCGGCTGAGGCGGGCCTCGTCGGCCGCGATGCGCTGCTCGACCGCCTTGCGGTGGGTCACGGTTGCGCCCAACCCGAGGCCGACCACGGCGGCGGTGAGTTCGAGGAAGAGGAAGCTGGTCGCCGACTCGGCGGCGGTGCCGGTCAGATGCAAGCCGAGCAGGGCGCCGATCGTGACGCCCAAGGTGGCGAGGGTGGCGCCGGCCAGTCCGTGCCGGAGGCAGATCCAGACGAGCGGCAGCAGACACAGATAGAAGGTTTGGCTGCGCGGGAGCGAGTCGACGGAGAAGACGACGAGGAGGCTCGCCGCAAGTGCGAGCATCTGCGCGCCGACCAGCAGCAGCTGGCGCGGTTGGCGGTCGGACGCCGACCAATCGGGTCGCACACCCTGCAGCCAAGGGCCGACGAAGACCATCGCGGCGGGCACGACGGTCAGGAGACCGGTGGCGTCGCCCAGCCACCAGTTGAGGACCGCGCGCAGGAAGGCGTCCCGCGGGAGCGGCTCCATCCCTGCCACGACCACGGTGCCGAGCGCGGCGACGGCCAGCGGGGCGAAGGCGGTGGCGGCGATGAAGACGGCGGTCTGGCGCGGCGTGCCGGGGAGCAGCCGGGGGCCGTTGGCCCGGCGCACGAGGCACGCCGCGGCGGTGTAGGTCCCGGTGATGAGCAGCGGGAAAAGGGGGATGGCCCAGCCGAGACCGAAGTCGGCCGTCACCCAGGCGCCGCAGACGTTGGCGGCGAACACCACCGGCGCCACGCGCGGTCCCAGCAGCACCAGCACGGCCAATGCGAGCCCGGCGGCCGGATACCAAAGGGAGATCCCCGGGGCGGTCTCGAAGAACCGGGCCGCGAGATGGGCGCCGAGGTGGAGCCCGAAATAGGCCCCGGCGACCAGCGCGGCGCGGGGGGGCCGGAACCCGGCCGAAGGCGGCCGGGCGGGGCGGGGGCGGGGGAGGCGTCGGACGAAGGGGTGACCGGCATCGCGAAGAAGGTACGGGGCGTGCGCGCCGCGCGGCGGCGCGGGGAGGCGGGGCGACCCGCCCACGATGACGCGGCCGCGCGGTGCCGCTCCAGCTCTTTCTTCCCGCCCGGGCGGAAACGCACAACGCCGGCCCGCTTTGGGGCGGACCGGCGTTGTAGGTGATTGGTGGAGCCAGCCGGGTTCGAACCGGCGACCCCCTGCTTGCAAAGCAGGTGCTCTTCCAACTGAGCTATGACCCCAAAAACGAAACTGGTGGAGGTGGCGGGATTTGAACCCGCGTCCCCCTGACCTTCGCACACCGCATCTACACGTTTAGCCCGAGGTTAGTCTCGCCGTCGTTGCGCTCCCGGACGGGCAAAACGACGGCCAGCCGCTGGATCGAAGTACGGCGCGCGGGCCATTGACGCCCCCGCGCGCTATGCCTGCTGTCGTCGCAACCGTCGGCTAGCAGGTGTCGCCGGGGTCGCGTGGTTGCTTAATTAAGCAGCCAGGGGCATTTCTTCGTAGGTGCCACTTATTGGTTTGGCCGTGGATTAACGAGGGAACAGCCGTCCTCGACGTGCAGCGCTGCACTCCGACCAAGGGTCGAATCCAGAACACCCCCGAAAAGAGAAGGCAGAACGCGGAAGGCAGAAGGGTGAACGCGAAGCGATCAACCCAGCTGGCTCCGGCGGGCGGCCGGGGGACTGGCAAGTGCGCCAGTCAAAGAACAGGGCGCGGAACGTGGCAGGCCTGATCGGGCTTGGCAAGCCGCGCCGGCGAGGAAGTCGTCCCCGCTCACCGTGGCGGAGCGGCAGCTCGCCGCGCGGGGCCCATGGCTCCGACCGGATGAGTTGACGGGCGTCAGCCTGGTTGGTCGGGCGGGAGCCCGTGGCAGAGCGGGCCTTGGGCGTGGGCGGACGAGGCGAAGATCGCGTTTGCGGGGCGGGGCGGCGGGGCGCGATCCTCCGTGGTTATGTCCGACTCCCACTCCGCGGCCGAGGCGCCGCGCGATCCGTATGCGGCGCTGCGCGTGCCGGCCTACCGCCGCTATCTCATCGGCAACACGCTGGCCAACATCGGCCGGCAGGCGCTCGGCCTGGTCGCGACCTGGCAAATCTATCGCTGGACGGAGTCGGCCACGGCGCTGGGGCTGGTGGGACTCGTCAACTTCCTGCCGTACATCGTGCTCGCACTGCCGGCCGGGCACTTGGCGGACCGGGTGAACCGGCGTCGCCTGATCCAGGTGACACTGGGGGGCTCGGCCCTGGTGTCGGTGCTGCTGGCGGTGGTTTCGGCCTGGCCGGAGCGGGTGCCGGCTTGGGCGGTGCTGCGGTGGTTCGATGCGGGGTTGCTCCGGGTGGCGAGCCTGGGCACGGGGGCCGGCGCGGTGAACGCGGCCGGGTTCGAGCGACCGGCGCTGGCCGCGGTGTTCATCCTGCTGCTGCTCGACCAGACGATCCGCACGCTGGGTACGCCGGCGCGGGCCTCGATCGTGCCGCTGTTGCTGCCGCGCGAGCGCATCGCCGATGCGATCACCTGGAACTCGAGCTCCTTCGAGCTGACGTCGATGCTCGGGCCGACGATCGCCGGATTCCTGATCGCGTGGCTGGGCTTCTCGGCGGTTTACCTGCTCGATGCGGTGACGGCGTTTGCGATGGTCGGGCTGTTGCAGGGCATCACGTACCGCGAACCGGAGCAGAAACCCGAGCCGCGCACGTGGCGCACGCTCGGTGCGGGCGCGAGCTTCATCTGGCGCAACAAGGAGATCCTCGCCGCCAGCGGCCTCGACCTGTTCGCGGTGCTGCTCGGCGGCGCGGTGGCGCTGCTGCCCGTCTATGCCGACCGGATCCTGCACGTCGGACCGATCGGCCTGAGCTGGTTGCGCGCGGCCCCGTCGATCGGGGCGGTGCTGATGGCGATGTGGCTCACGCACAGCCGGCCGATGCGACGCCCCGGCGCGACGATGCTGTGGGCGGTCGGCGGTTTCGGTGTCGTCATCACGATCTTTGGACTGTCGCACTGGTACTGGCTGTCGTTCGCGATGCTGTTTCTCTCCGGCTGCTTCGACAACGTGAGCGTGGTCGTGCGGCAATCGCTCGTGCAACTGCTCACACCGGACCGGCTGCGTGGGCGGGTGACGGCGGTGAACCAGATCTTCATCATCTCCTCGAACGAGGTGGGTGCGTTCCGCGCGGGGACGATGGCCGGCGCGTTCGGCCCGGTCGTGGCGGTGGTGGCCGGTGGGGTGGGCACGGTGTTGACGGTGCTCGGCATCGCCGCGCTGTTTCCGCAGCTCGGCCGGCTGGGGCGGTTGCACGAACTGAAGGCGCGGGAGTGACGGCGGGCGGGGCACTCCGGTGGGCTGGCGAATGAAGAAGGCAGGAGGAGGAGCGCGGAAGGGGCATGTATCCAGGGATTGAGGAGCGCCCGCGCCGAAGGGGTGGGCCGGGAACGAAGAGGGTGGCCGGCGGCGCACGCCGCAGTTGCGGCAATGGGAACACCGGGTAGTCGTTGGCCTGCTGTGGCACCGGCCTGTCGGCCACGTTCCCCTTACTCCCCAACAATCAGCTCAGTTGTGAATCCATGAAGGCGTCTTCTCTGCTCGTCACCGGTATCCTCGTCGGACTGGCCGTTCCGCTCTGTGCGGGCGCGGCGAAGAACGACCTCCCTGCCAGGCTCACGGTCACGACCGAGGCGAAGGCGTTCGCCGACGCCTCGAAGTCGCTGCGGGTCGCGCCGGCGGAGACCGTGGCCGATCTCGAGATCGATCCGGCGACGCGCTATCAGGAGATCCAGGGCTTCGGCGGCTCGTTCAACGAGAAGGGCTGGACGGCGCTGCAACTGCTGCCGGACGGCGGCAAGAAGGTGATGACCGCGTTGTTCGATCCCAAGGGTATGGCGAGGTTCAACATCTGCCGGGTGCCGGTGGGCGCCTCGGACTACGCGGAGAGCCGCTACTCGCTGGCGGAGACACCGGACGATTTCGCGCTGAAGGACTTCTCGATCGAGCGCGACCGCGAGCGGCTCATCCCCTACATCAAGGCCGCGCAGCGCCTGAATCCCGCGCTCAAGATCTGGGGGTCCGCCTGGTCGCCGCCGGCGTGGATGAAGACCAACAAGGAGCTCAATGCCGGGGCGATGCTCGCGGATCCCGCGGTGTACGACGCCTATGCGCGCTACCTGCTCAAGTTTGCGCAGGCCTATCGGGCCGAGGGGATCGAGATCTTCGCGCTCTGTCCGCAGAACGAGCCCAGTACGCTCACCGACTACCCGAGCTGCGACTGGACGGGCGAGCAACTGCGCGACTTCATCCGCGACCACATGGGGCCGGTGTTTGCGAAGGAGCAGGGCCCGGCGATCTGGCTCGGCACGATCAACAAGCCCGAGCTCGAGCGCTTCATCGCGCCGACGATGAACGACCCGGCGGCGGCGCGCTATGTCTCGGCCCTCGGCCTGCAGTGGTTCGCGCTGGAGATCCTGCCCGAGTGCGCGCGGCGCTGGCCGGGCCTGATGATCGCGCAGACGGAGACGGAGTGCGGCAATCGGCATTGGGAGCCCGGATACCGCCGCGATGCCGCGCCCAACGACTGGGCCTACGGCGCGTACACGTGGGGCAAGATCCACGACTTTTTCGCCGCCGGGGCCTCCATCTACGAGGCGTGGAACATGGTGCTCGACACGAAGGGCCGCTCGATCGGCTGGCAAACGCACTGGCCGCAGAACGCGCTCGTGACCGTCGACTTCGCCACCCGTCAGGCGCAGTACACGCCGGCGTTCTGGGCGTTCGCGCACTTCAGTCATTTCGTCGCGCCCGGCGCGCGGCGCGTCGCGCTCAAGGGTGAGGGGAAGGACGCCATCGCGTTCGCCAATCCCGACGGCTCTGTCGTGCTGGTGCTTTCGAACCAGGAAGAGGCGGCGCGGGAGTTGACCGTCGCCGTGGGGAGCGCGCGACGGGTGGTCGCGTTGCCGCCGAAGAGTTTCGCCACGCTGGTGCTGGGAAAAGCGGGACGGTGATTGCCTGCGGGGCGGGAAGGTGGGGCGGTCGGAGGGTTTCTCCGAAACCGCCGCGTTGCCGGCCCGTGTCAGTCGCAGACGAGGACGTCGCGGAGAAACGTTCCCAACTGTGGCGGGCGAAAGAAAACGGCGGCCCGTTGCGGGGCCGCCGTTCGGAAGCGAAAGGAATTCGCGGAGACGATCTCAGGCGAGGAGATCGGCGATGAGGGACTTCTCCTCGAGGAGCTCCTTCTCGGTCTCGGCGATCTTCTGCTTGGAGAACTCGCTGAGCTGCACGCCCTGGACGACCTCGAAGTTGACGCCGTCGTTGGTGCGGATCGGGAAGGAGAAGATGATGTCCTTGGCCACGCCGTAGTCGCCGGCCGAGTAGACGCCGACGGAGAACCAGTCGCCGGCGGGGGTCGGGTGGGTGAGGCAGTAGACGGTGTTGCAGGCGGCGTTGGCGGCCGAGGCGGCGGAGCTGAGGCCGCGGGCCTTGATGATGGCGGCGCCGCGCTGCTGGATGACCGGGATGAAGGTGTCCTTGAACCAGGCCTCGTCGGCGATCACCTGGTTGGCGGGCTTGCCGTTGATCTTCGTGTTGGCGAAGTCCGGGTACATCGTGGAGCTGTGGTTGCCCCAGATGGCGAGGTTGGTGATGGCGGTGGTGTCGACGCCGGCCTTGAGGGCGAGCTGGGCCTTGGCGCGGTTCTCGTCGAGCTTGGTCATCGCGAAGAAGCGGTTGCTCGGGACGCCGGCGGCGGCGGTGGCGGCGATGAGGGCGTTGGTGTTGCAGGGATTGCCGACGACGAGCACGCGCACGTCCTTGGCGGCGTTGGCGGCGATGGCCTTGCCCTGGCCGGTGAAGATCTTGCCGTTGATGCCGAGGAGGTCCTTGCGCTCCATGCCCTGCTTGCGCGGGACGGCGCCGACGAGGAGGACCCAGTTCACGTCCTTGAAGCCCTCATCGAGGGAGGAGGTGGGGACCATGCCCTTGAGGAGCGGGAACGCGCAGTCCTCGAGCTCCATGCACACGCCCTTGAGGGCGGGGAGGGCGGCCTCGAGCTCGATCATGTGGAGGATGACCGGCTGGTCGGGACCGAAGCAGGCGCCGGAGGCGATGCGGAACAGGAGGGCGTAGCCGATCTGGCCGGCTGCGCCGGTGACGGCGACGCGAATGGGAGTCTTCATGGGATCAGTTGGTTGGTTTTCTGTTGGAGGAGAGAGAGGGGGCGGAGCGGCCGCGTGTCAGGCGGCCGGGGCGGAGCGGGTGGGGCCGAGGGCGGCGTGGGCGGCGCGGAGGGTGGCCTCCGTGGTGGGCCAGTCGATGCAGCCGTCGGTGATGGATACGCCGTACTGGAGCTCGGCCTTCGGGCGCGGGAAGGGCTGGCTGCCGGCGAGGAGGTTGCTCTCGATCATGACGCCCATGATCGGCGAACGCGGGTTGGCGGCGAGCTGGGCGAGCACGTCGCGCAGGACCTCGGGCTGGCGTTCGGGCTGCTTGCCGGAGTTGTCGTGGCTGCAGTCGACGAGGATGCACTGGGCGAGCCCGGACTTGGCGAGCAGCTCGGCGGCGGCGGCGACGTGGGGGGCGTTGTAGTTGGGCCCGGCGGAGCCGCCGCGCAGGACGACGTGGCAGTTGGGGTTGCCCCGGGTGCGCACGGAGGCGGCCCGGCCGTCGGTGGTGATGCCGAGGAAGGTCTGGGGCTGGCGGGCGGCCTTGATGGCGTTGACGGCGGCCTGGACGGAGCCGTCGGTGCTGTTCTTGAAGCCCAGGGGCATCGACAGGCCGGAGGCGAGCTGGCGATGGGTTTGCGACTCGGTGGTGCGGGCGCCGATGGCTCCCCAGCAGACGAGGTCGGCGATGTATTGCGGGGTGATCGGGTCGAGGAACTCGGTGGCGGTGGGCAGGCCGAGCGTGAGGATCTCGCCGAGGAACTGTCGGGCGAGGTAGAGGCCGTGCTGGATGTCGCTGCTGCCGTCGAGGTGGGGATCGAGGATGAGGCCCTTCCAGCCGACGGTGGTGCGCGGTTTCTCGAAATAGACGCGCATCGCGATGACCATGCGATCGCCGAGTTCGCGGGCGAGGGCGGCGAGGCGCCGGCCGTACTCGCGCCCGGCCTCGAGATCGTGGATCGAGCAGGGCCCGACCACCACAAGCAGGCGCGGGTCGTCGCCGAAAAGGATGCGATGGATCGCGTCGCGGGAACGGACGATGCAAGCGGCCTGTTCTTCAGTTTTCGGGAGCGCAGCCATCAACTCGGCGGGCGTGGGGAGCGGCCGGGTTTCGATGACGTTGATGTCGGAGGTCCGTTGCACGAGTGGAGATAAAGCGGCGAAGTTGCGGTGCCGTTTCCGGGCTGGCAAACCGGATTTGCATCGGGATGCACGGGAGGGGGAGGCAGAGCGGACCAAGGGCACCGGAGCGACGTCTCCCCCCGGGAGCGGGGGACCGGGTGGAAGCCCGAATTTGGGCAAAGAAAAGGCCGGTCGCCTACCCCTAAGCGACCGGCCATTGCTTTCTTAGTTACCCCAAAACTCCCGCTAGGCGGGAGAAAGGTGTGAAATTGATGTGCTGGACGGTAGGGGCGGAGGGGGGCCGGTCAATGCGGATTTTTGCCAAAAAGGAAAATCGCGAACCGGATAACTGATAATCAACGATTAACGATGTGAAAAAGTCCGGCGCCGAAGCGCCTGTCGAACGGAATGGGGATGCCGGGGCGGGTCAGCGATCGAGGGCGGTGGGTGGGACCGGGGCGAGGAAGTTGTATTGGCGAATGGCATGCTGCCACCATTCGGCGAGTTCCGCTCCGGGGCGGGACCACAGGTCCCGGTGGAGCCGGATCATCGACTGGGCATCCATGAGCAGGGAGAGCTTCTCGCGCGGGGTGAGGGTACCCGGGCCGACCGTGATGAGTTTCTCCCGCAGCGTGGCGAAGCGGTCGCGATCCTCGGGTGCGGGGCGCTCCTTCTCGCGCAGGAGCGAGACGTGGATGGCGTTCACGTAGGGATCGAGGACCGCCTGGAGCAGGCCGTAGTCGGCGGCGAACTCGGGGGGCGGCGGGGGGCGGGTCTCGTTCGTGGCGAGGCGGTCGGCCACTACACGGGCGACGGTGGGCGGTGCGATCTCCTCGGGAGTGGCAAGCAGCCGTGGCGGTTTTCCCTCATCGGGTGGCTGGGCCGTCACCAGCGAGAGCGGGATGCTGAGCACGGGGCCGGCAAGCACCGGCAGGAGCCAGAGGAAGAAGGCGGGATCGAGCGCCAGCGCCGCGGCGCCCCAGAGCAGCCCGGTGGCGGTGTGGCCGGCGTGGGTGAGGATGGCTTCGCGCCAATCGGGCGAGCCGTCGCCTCCGCGGCGTTGGGCGACCCAGGCGACGCCGCGGCCGAGCAGGTTCCACAGGATGAACTTGCTGTGGAAGAGCATGAGGACGGGCGCGAGGAGCGCGGAGCAGAACGTCTCGAGGGCGGCGCCGGCGAGCACCCGCGGCCAGCCGCCGAAGACGGCGGCGCCACGGCGCAGGAGGAGATCGAACAGGGCGAGGACCTTGGGCAGGAAGAGCAGCAACAGCGTGCCGCCGAAGAGCGCCGCCGCTTGTGTCCGGAATCCGAGGTCGAGGGCGGTGCAGAGGCTGTCGCGGGGTACGAGGGTGAGGCCGGTGGCGTGGTGGCGGTAGAGCAGGAGCGTGGAGAGCAGGAGGAACAGCAGCCACAGCGGCGATGCGGCGTAGGCGAGGATGCCCATCAGCAGGTGGAGGCGGCTCACCGGGCGCAGCCCCTCGGCGGCGAGCAGCCAGCTGTGCTGGAGGTTGCCCTGGAGCCAGCGACGGTCGCGTTTGGCGAAGTCGATCAACGTGCCCGGGCACTCCTCGTAGCTGCCCTCCAGCTCCGCGGCCAGCCACACGCCCCAGCCGGCGCGGACGAGCAGGGCGGCCTCGACGTAGTCATGGCTGAGGATGCGGCCGCCGAACGGTTCGCGGCCGGGCAGCTCGGGCAGCGAGCAGTGTTCGAGGAACGGGGCGAGGCGGACGATGGCATTGTGCCCCCAATAGTTGGATTCGTCGAGCTGCCAGTAGTTCAGCCCGGCCTGGAAGACCGGGCCGTAGAGGCGGCTGGCGAACTGCTGCCAGCGGGCGAACGGGGTGGTGCCGCGGATGAGGCGCGGGGCGGTCTGGACGAGGCCGGCGCGGGGGTGGCGCTCCATCAGGCGCACGAGCTGCACGATGGTGTCGCCGGCCATGAGGCTGTCGGCGTCGAGCACGACCATGTAGCGGTAGGCGCCGCCCCAGCGGCGGCAGAAGTCGGCGAGGTTGCCGGCCTTCTTGTTCGTGTTCAGGCGGCGGCGACGGTAGAAGAGGCGGCTCGCGGCGTCGAACTCGCGCACGAGCGCGGCCCAGGCGGCCTCCTCGTCGACCCAGCGGTTGGGGTCGGTCGAGTCGCTGAGGACATAGAAGTGGAAGGCATCGAGGTGGCCGGTGGCCTGGAGGGATTCGTAGATGGAGCGCAGGCCGGCGAAGACGCGACGGGCGTCCTCGTTGTACACGGGCATGACCACGGCGGTGGCGCCCGGGGGAAGCGGCTCGGCGGAGTCGATCGGGATGAGGCGCCGCGGGTCCCCCCGGCCGCGGCGGACGACGAAGCCGACGAGCGCCTGGGCGCAGCCGAAGGCGGCGAGGGTGAGCAGGAGGGCGAAGATCGCGAGGTGGGCCGCTTTCCAGGTATCGAAGCTGGTGCGCCAGTGCAGGTCGGCCATGAGCGCGATGGCCGGAAGGGCGAGGGCGGCGACCACGGCCGCGACGAGCAGGCGGCGGCGCAACTTGCAGGCCCCGGGGATGGTGGCGGTGGCGGCGTTCACCGGAAGGCGAAGAAGACGAGGGCGCCGAGGGCGGCGAGGAAGCCCAGGCGGGCGAGCAGCCGCACCGCGGTCCAGCGCTGGGAGGCCATCCAGATCCACGCGAGCAGATGGGCCACCCTGCCGAGCGAGATTGTGGGCGAGGCCATCTTGTAGAGCCGGGGCGCCGGGCCGGCGCGCAGGAAGGCGGCGCGCATGTTGTCGGTGAGTTCGCGGGGCGGGGGCGTGGGGGCGAGGAAGGCGCGGGGCCAGCGGCCGGGCGCGTCGGCGAGGGCGAGGGCGAGGCGCCCGCGCACCCCGAGGCGCCGGGAGTGCGGGCCGGGTTGGGCGAGGGCGCGGGCGAACCAGGCGGTGATGGTGTCGTCGGCCTCGCGGAGGGCGAGCGTGACGGGCGCGAGCGGCGTATCGCGAGAGTGGTGGCTCCAGGCCCGGGAGACGATGGCGTTGGTGAGCTCGCTGAGCGCGATCGGCTGGACGATGTGGTGGGCGCGCAGGTAGCTCTCGACCCGCTCGTGGGCCTCGTTCCACGCCGGGTCGTGGCGCGGGGGGAAGGTGGTCTGGGCGCGCGGATCGCTCATGGCATCCACGAGTAAACCCAGGTCTCGCTCACGGGGTTGTAGCCCTCGCGCAACCGGCACCGCAGCTCGACGGCGCGGCCGGCCGACTCGGCCTCGACCTCGAGGGCCACGCGCCAGGAGGCGTCGACGGGGTTCTTGCGGACGGACTGGCGAAGCAGCTGGGCGCCGGGCCCGAGGCGGACCTCGGCGTCGAGCGCGCCGTTGTCCAGGCGGGCAAGGGCGGGGCTGGCGAAGTCGATCCAGAAGAGGCGCCCGAGGGGCCGGGCCGGGAGAGCGCCGACATGCGTGGCCACGGTGGGCGCCAGCGCGCTGGCGGGCTCGGCGTCGGTCCAGTGCAGGCGGTAGCGCAGCTCGAGGGGCGTGCCCGGCGCGGGGAGCCGGTCGGGCACCCAAAAGGCGGTGACGTTGGCGTCGAGGCGGCCGCGGGCGGGGGTCTCGACGAGCTGGACGCGCCCGGAGCCCCAGTCGCCCACCGGCTCGATCCAGACGGAGGGGCGGCGGTGGTAGTCGGCATCGAGATCGCCGTAGTGTTCGAAGACGCGGTCGCGCTGCAGCAGGCCGAAGCCGCGGAGCGTGTCGACGGCGATGCCGGAGCCGAAGGAGCCGGGCGGGTTCTGCAGCGGCCGCCAGAAGCAGGTGCCGTCGCCGGCGCGGATGGCGAGGCCGTCGGCCTCGTGCACCTCGGGGCAGGGTTCGCCGGCCGGGCGGTCGGAGTTCTCGCCGTACCAGAACATTCCGGACAGGGGGGCGAAGCCCGGCTGGGCGACGACCGAGCGGAAGGCGATCGCGGCGCGAACGTCGACGCGGGTGGTGGCGCCCGGGGTGACGACGAACTCGTAGGCGCCGGCGGCGCGGGGGCTGTCGAGCAGGGCGTGGATGGTCAGCGTGGTGTCGCCGGGTTGGGGCCGGCCGATCCAGAAGTCGGTGAAACGCGGAAACTCCTCGGTTCCGAGGGGGCCGGCATCGAGGGCGAGGGCGCGGGCGGAGAGGCCGAAGTTCTGACCGGAGCCGAGCGCGCGGAAGGTGCAGTCGCCGGGGAAGACGATCAGTTCGTCGAAATGTTCCGGGCGGTTGAGGGGGCTGTGGATCCGGAAACCGCCGTAGCCGGTCGAGGCCGGCAGCTTGGGGATCGGGCGCAGTTCACCGTAGTCGAAGAAGGTCGACACGAAGGGGAGCACCTGCACATGCGTGGCACTGAACTCGCGAACCGCGACCGGTGGCCGCAGGGGCGAGGGATGGAAGAGTTGGAGGCGGAACGGCAGGTTCTCGGACGTCCAGAGCGACTGGTCGGGCCGAAACCGGAGGCGGTCGGTGTCGGCGGGGATCCGGTCGGCGAGCACGCGCGGCGGATCGGCCGGGGCGGCGTAGGGCGCGGCGGCGCGTTCCTGGGCGAGCCGGCGGACGTGGTCGAAATCGATCTGCGCCCGTTCGATCCCGGCGGACACGCACAGGGGCAGGAGGGCAAGCAGGGCGAGGCGAAGTGGCTTCATGCGGAGGACCGCCGGGGGTTCGGCAGACCGTATGTCAACCGGGGCGGGCAAAGGTTGCATCAACAAAGGGCGGGCGCGGCGACTCCTTTTCCAGCGGTCCGGCGCGCGCCGTGCGCCGGCGCTGGGACGTACGGCCCCGATAGTGGCGGTCGCGGTGCCCGCTTCCGGTCGCCGTGGGGACGCGACGGGCGGCAGCGGGCGGATACCGGGGGCGACGGCGCCCGCCCGGCGTGCTACTGGCCGAGATAGGCCGCCATCTGGCTGAACGTGAGGAAGACGCAGCCCTGGCGCTTGAGTTCCTTGATCACAGCTTTCATCTGCGTGGCGGTCTCGGGGCGCCACTCATGGAAAAGGATCACGGTGCCGTCCTCGATACCGGTGGTAGCACGGCGGAGGATCTCGGCGGCGTCCACGTCGTTCATGTAGTCGCCGGAGGCGACGAGTTTGCGGGGCGTGTAGATGCGGAGCCCGGCCTTCGCGACGCTGGCGCGCACGCGGTCGTCGATGGCGATATAGGGTGGCCAATACCAGACCGGGGCTTTTCCCGCCGCAGCGGTGATGGTCCGCTGTCCGTCGGCCACCTGGGCGTCGATCTGCTCGGCGGTGAGGTCCTTGGGTTGCTGATGCGAAGAGGAGTGGTTCACGACCTCGTGTCCGGCGGCGACGACCCGCTTGAGCAGGCGGGGGTTCGCCTCGGCGTTCTTGCCCATGGTGCCGAACGTCACGTGCACCTTCTGCCTGGCGAAGACCGAGAGCAGCTTCGGCGTCTGGGCGGCGTCGGGGCCGTCATCGAGAATCAATGCCACGTGGACCGGCTGGGCGGAGGCGGCCGTGACAATCGATGCGATGAACAGACAGAGGCTGGCGAGGGCGAGGCGGGGGGAGATCACAGCGGGGAAGATAGGAGGGAAGTGCGGGGATTGAGGAGCGGATCTTCGGGGGAAGCAGTTGGCTTGCACCGGGTGCCGCCTGGGCGGAGGGGCGAGTCAGATGAACAGGAAGACGTAGGAGGCGAAGAGGAGGGCCGCGACGCCGGCGGCGGCGGCGAGGGACCAGAGCAGGTTGCGCTTCCGGGCGGCGATCGCGAAGGTCGAGATGATCACGGCCATCTGCGCGCCGAGCATGCCGAAGAAGAACCGCTGGCTGCGGGCGTGGTGCCGCTCGGCGCTGAGGTTGTTCTTGCGGACCTGCAGTTCGTAGAGGTTGGCGATGGCCCGATTGAGATGTGCTTCCATGTCGTACCGGGTCGCGGTGAACCGCAGGCGCGCGGCGGTCAGGCCGCGTTGTGTCGCCGAAAACTGGCCATCGGGGTGGGCGAACGCGGTGTCGAGCGCGTCGATGAGCCGGCCGGTCGGCTGGAGGGCGGCTTCGTGGGCGTCGCTGCGCGCCTTGGCGGCGAGGAGCGCGTCGGTGAGCATCGTGTCGGTCACCCGGCCCGCCAGCGCCGCGGTCTCCGCGTCGGGTCGCAGGTTTTCCATTGCATCGAGCGCGGCCGCGATCGCAGGGGGGCGCGCCGCGGGCGGGGGTGGCGCAGGTGGTTGGCCGCGCAGAAGGCTTGCGAGCGCCACGGCGCCGTTTTCGGCGTCGAGGAGGGCGAGGGCGGCGGCGCCGTCGGGACCGGCGTCGAGGAGGGCCTCGCGGATCTCCGCCGGGGTGGGGGGCGGCACCGGGGCGGTGGCCTGCAGCAGATCGAGCGTGGTGCGCTGGAGGGCGCCACGCATGCGTTTGGCCTGGAAGAAACTCCATTGGTCGCCGGCCTTGGCCTGTTGCTGGGCGGCGAGCGAACGATCGTACTGGGCCTTGGTCATCTCGCTCGAGGCGAGGCCGGCCAGCATGGTGGCGATCACGGTCATGACGACCGGGGTGGCCCCGAGGACCTTGCCGAAGAGGTTCGGCGGGAGGTCGGCTTTGAGGGCATCCGGGATCTCTGTTTTCACGGGAGGAGTCAGGGGAGGAAGGAGGTGACTATTTGGGCGAACCCGGGGAGGGAGGCAACCCCGCGGGCGAGGCGGCCGACGCCCCGCCCGCCGGCGGGATCAGTGTCCCGCGGCGGCATCGAGCGCGGCCCGGACCGCCCGGGCCAGGACGTCGGGGGCGAACGGTTTCTGCAGGAAGGCCGGCGCGGGGCCAGGCCCCGGCGGTGCGGGGCGGCGGTGCTCGGTGTATCCGGACATCTGAAGTGCGGCAATCCCGGGCCGGAGGGCGACGATGCGTTCGGTGAGCGTGGCGCCGTTCATCTCGGGCATGACCATGTCGGTGAGCAGGAGGTGGATGGGACCGGGATGTTGTTCGGCGAGGCGCAGGGCCGCCGCGGGGCGGTCGGCGCAGAGCACGGTGTAGCCCTGGGCCGAGAGGCCTCGCCGCAGCAGGGCCAGGACACCCGGCTCGTCGTCGACGACGAGCAACGTCTCATCGCCGCGGAGATTGGACGCGACGGCGGATGCGGCGACCTCGGCGGGGCCTTCGTCGAGGAGGAAGCGGATGGAGAACGCCGTGCCGCGGCCGGGGGCGCTGTCGACCTGGATCGTGCCGCCGCTCTGGGCGACGATGCCGAAGACGGTGGCCAGGCCGAGACCGGTGCCTTTGCCGGGCGCCTTGGTGGTGAAGAACGGCTCGAAGATGCGGGCCTTGGTGGTCTCGTCCATCCCCACGCCCGTGTCGGAGACGCGGAGGAGCACCTGGCGTGGTGCCGGCAGGGCCGGATCCTCCGGAGCGAGGAGGGCCGTCTCGATCGTGATCCGGCCCCCGTCGGGCATGGCGTCGCGGGCGTTGACCACGAGGTTCATGAGGACCTGCTCGAGCTGTCCCCGGTCGATGACGACAAGGCAGGGCTGCGGGGCGGGACGGAACACCAGCTCGATGTTGGCCCCGACAAGCCGGCGGAGCATGGAGGCAAGGCCCGCGACGACGGCGGAGAGGTCGATGCGCGCGGGGGCGAGAACCTGCTTGCGGCTGAAGGCGAGCAATTGTCCGGTGAGTTGGGCGGCGCGATCGGCGGTCTGGCGGATGGCCTGCAGGTCGGAGAGCCGGGGGTCGCCGGGGGGCAGCTCGTCGAGCAGCATCTGGCTGTAGCCGGTGATGACGGTGAGCAGGTTGTTGAAGTCGTGGGCGACGCCGCCGGCGAGCCGGCCGATCGCCTCCATTTTTTGGAGCTGCCGGACCTGCTCCTCGCTGCGGGCCAGGGCGTCGGCCACGCGTTGGCGGGCGAGGGACTGGCCGATCTCCTCGGCGGCGGAGGCGAGGCTGGCGAGCGCCATGCTGTCGAGTGGACGGGCGGCGAGGGCGGCGAGCACCCCGACCGTGCGCTCGCCGTCGCGGAGCGGGTGGCCGGAAAGGCGCTGCGCGGGATCGGCGCCGAGGGCGAGATTGGCGCAGGGGCGGCCCTCGGCCGCGATGCGGCCGATCTCGCCGGAGCCGGCGGCGAGGCGCTCGGTCGCCGGGAGTGACTCGGGCGCGGCGCCGGCGAGGGCTGTGCGGGTGAGGGTGTCGCCATCGCGGGTCCAGACTCCGATGGCGAGGAGGCCGAGGTGCCGGGCGAGGATTTCCATGCAGGGCTGGAGCGAAGCGGCGGCGCCACCGCGGCCCAGGGCGAGGGTGAGTTCGTAGCGCATCGCCAGCGTGTCGAACTGGCGACCGAGCTGGCCGGCCATCTGGTTGAAGGAGTTGGCCAGATCCTCGAATTCGTCGCCGCTGGCGATCTGAACGCGGGTGTCGAGGCGCCCGAGGGCGAGGCGGCGGGTGGCCGCGTGGAGACGGTCGAGGGGGTGGAGGATGCGGCGGATCTGGCCGAAGCTCAGGAGCAGGACGAAGAGGAAGGAAAGGAGCGCGACGAGGAGGAAGGTGCGCTTGAATACGGCGATGGGGGCGAAGGTGTCGCGGGTCGGACTGGTGAGGGCGACCACCCAGCTGGGGGTGAGATAGCGGCGGCGGAGGAAAAGCGACCAGTAGCTGGCGAATTGTTCCTCGTCTCCGTCGCGCCAGGTGAACTGGCCCGAGGGCCCGCCCCTGGCCCGGCGGGCGACGCGTGCGGCGGCGGCGGGATCGAGCGAGGTGAGGAGCACCTGGCCGGCCTCGTCGAGCACGACGACGCGCGTGGCGTAGTCGAGCGCGGCCTCGCCCTCCATCGACCAGAGGTAGCCGGGGTTGATCTCGCCGTGGAGAAGGTCGGCGCCGGCGCGATGAGGGACGAGCGCGCGGCTCAGGTAGAAACGCGCGGGCCCTCCCTCGTTCGCGACGATCGAGAGTACGGCCTGGCCGTTGCTGAGGTGGTCGAGTTGTTCCCGGGTGAGCGGGGGGGGCGTGATCGGCTGGCCGGAAAGCGGAACGAGCCCGCCGGCGGCGGTGACGCGGACAACGCCGCGGAAGGGACGGGGCAGCCCCTCGTCACCGAGGGCTGGAGTCTGCGACTCGGGCACGCCGATCACGGACTCGAGGGCGAGCAGGCGCTTGTTCAGCTCAAGGCCCACGGCCTTGCTGGCGCGGCGGAGGCGCCGTTCGGTTTGGGTGCGCAGCTCGGTGGATACCTCGCTGAGCGAGAGCAGCGCGAGCGAGGACAACGGCACGAGGGCGCAGCACACGAAGAGCACGAACGTGCGCCAGGAGACTTTGCTCGTGAAGGTGCGAGGGCGGCGCCGCATGGTTCAGTACTCGGAGCCGAGGCCGAGGTAGCCGCCGTCGTTGGCGCGGATGATGTCGTCCTGGCTGGCCTTGGCGGTGAGCGGGCCGGCCGTCTGGCCGTCGCGGCCGAGGCTGTAGAGGTCGTAGCTCGAGTTGAGCGGCACGAGCGAGTGGTCCTTGCGGGCCTGGCCTTTCCAGTTTTTGCCGGCGGAGGCGAAACAGAGGTACTGGTACGGGCGTCCCCAAGGATCGGTTATGCCGGCGCGGCCCGCTTCGGCGAGGTCGACAGGAAGGCGGTTGTGCTCGAGTTCGAAGATGTCGATGTCGACCTGGATGGCCCGGAGGTCGGCGATGGCCCGCGCGACCTGGGCGCGGGCGAGGGAGTGCTGGAAGGCGGGGATCGCGATCGCGGCGAGCGTGCCGATGATCGCGACGACGATCATGATCTCGACCAGCGTGAAGCTGGCCAGTCGCTGCACCCGACCGTTCGCGTTCCCGCTGCGGCATGGCGGCTGCAGGCGACGGGAACGCGACGAGGGCGTCGGGCAGGTGGCCGTGGCTGGAGGATTGGGTCTCAAGGTGGAAATGGCGGCGATCGCTGGGTAGCTATCCGGGCCGCCCCCGCTCCGCCGTGGCTGGAGTGCTGACTCCATCTTCGGTGTATGGCACGCGAAATTGAAGATCATTCCGGGCGGCGCCACCGGGAGGGAAGGGAACAAACCCTAGCTGTACTGCGGTATCCGCACGGTGCGGCAACATGAGCAGCCGTGAGTATGCAAAAGAAATCCCGGCGTCAACGGCGCCGGGATTCGGAGGAGGAAGGATTTGGCTGAGCGAGCTTAGTTCAGCGCGACCTGGACGGTGTCGAGGCTGACGGCGATGAGCTGCATCAGCTTTCCGGGGGCGACGCCGAGGGCGGTGATCGCGAGCAGGAGCACGATGCAGGCGGCCTTGGCGGCGAAATCGAGGGCGATGGCGGGGCGGCCGGCGGCGTCGCTGAAGTAGGCCTCCTTCACGATCTTCAGGTAGTAGTAGATCGCGATGGCGGAGTTGATGACGGTCACGATGACGAGCCAGAGCCAGCCTTTGTCCAAGGCGGCGTTGAGCAGGCCGAACTTGCCCATGAAACCGACGAAGGGCGGGATGCCGCCGAGGGCGAAGACGCCCAGGCCGATCGTGAGGGCGAGCAGCGGGGAGCGTTTGTGCAGGCCGGCGAGGTCGGAGAGGGAGACGTTGGTGCCGTCGGGCGAGACGCGGCTGACGACGAAGAAGCAGGCGAGGACCATCAGCACGTAGCCGGCGATGTAGAAGATGGAGGCGGCGAAACCGGCCGAGCCGAGGGCGACGAGGCCGACCATCGCGTAGCCGGCGTGGGCGATGCCGGAGAAGCCGAGGAGGCGCTTCACATCCGTCTGCACGAGGGCGACGAGGTTGCCGTAGAACATCGACGCGGTGGCGAGGACGGCGAGCAGTGTCGGGATCGTGGAGTCGGTGGGCGAGGCCAGGCCGACGAAGCGGGTGAGGACGGCGATGGCGCCGAGCTTGGGCAGGGAGGCGACGAGGGCGGCGGTCTCGTTGGAGGCGCCCTGATAGACGTCGGGCGTCCAGAAATGGAAGGGGAAGATGGCGAACTTGTAGAGGAAGCCGGAGAGGGAGAGCGCGAGGCCGACGACGGCGAGGGCGTTGACGTTGCCCGTGGCGAAATAGGGCTGGAGGCGCTCAAGCATCAGCGGCAGCGAGGTGGTGCCGGTGAGGCCGAAGAGGTAGGAGAGGCCGAAGAACATGATGCCGTTGGCGGAGATGCCGAACATCATGTACTTGATCGCCGACTCCATCTGGACGCGCTGGCCGTCGCGTTCGCGGCGCATGGCGACCATGAGGTAGAGCGGGTAGGAGGAGAGCTCGAGGGAGATGACGATGGAGATGATCTCGATGGAGCTGAAGAGGAAGGCCAGGCCGCAGATGCCGAGCGAGAGGAAGAGATAGTATTCGGAGCGGATGTCCTGGCGGATGTCGTCGAGGCTGCGGCCGAGGAGGAGGACGACGATGTAGCCGAGGCCGAGGATGAGCTTGAAGAGCTGTGAGAAGGTATCGACGCGGTAGGCGCCGTTGAAGAGGGTGGCGTGGGTGCCGAAGCTCAGGATGACGGCGGCGACGAAGGCGGCCGCGGTGACGAGCGAGGCGATCTTCGACTGCCGGGCGGAGCTGCCGAGGGTGAGGCCGAAGAGGCCGAGGGCTCCGGCGAGGAGCACCAACTCGGGCAGAAAGGCGGTGAGGGACGAGGACATCGGAAATGCGGATTGCGGAATGCGGATTGCGGATCGGCCGGAGCCCGGAGGTCGGAGAGGCGAACCGCTAATGAACGCTGATGGACGCTAATTTCGGAAGAGAGAGGAGGAAAGGGCGGGCGGGTTGGCCGGGAGCGGCGAGGACGTTTCGGCGAAACGTCCCTACCTAGGTCAGCGGCCGAGCTGGGCGAGGACGTGGGCGAGGCTGTCGCGCATGACGTCGATGAAAGGCTGGGGGTGGACACCGATCCAGACGATGAAGACGGCCAGCGGGGCCAGCGTGAGGATCTCGCGGAGGTTGAGGTCGGCGACGGCGGAGTGGTCGCGGTTGGCCGGGGAGCCGTAGCAGACCTTCTGGAGCATGCGCAGGTTGTAGGCCGCGGCGGCGACGATGCCGGGGACGGCGCAGAGCATGAGGGTCTTGGAGACGGAGAAACCGGCGACCATGACGAGAAACTCGCCGACGAAGCTGTTGGTGCCGGGGAAGGCCATCGAGGAGAGGCAGGCGAGGCCGAGGAAGGTCGAGAAGACCGGCATGTACTTGCCCACGCCGGCGAGCACGCCGATGTCGCGGGTGTGGAGGCGCTCGTAGAGGATGCCGACGCAGACGAACAACGCGCCGGTGGTGACGCCGTGGTTGATCATCACCAGCGTTGCGCCCTCGAGGCCGGACTGGGTGAAGGAGAAGATGCCGAAGGTGGCGAAACCCATGTGGGCGACGGAGGAGTAGGCGACGAGCTTCTTGAGGTCGCTCTGGCCGAGGGCGGCGAGGCCGCCGTAGATGATCGCCACGACCGACATCACCATGATCGCCGGCGCGAAAGTGTGCGCGGCGTAGGGGGTGATCGGCAGGCAGAAGCGGAGGAAACCGTACGTACCCATCTTCAGGAGCACGCTGGCCAGGACGACCGAGCCGGCGGTGGGCGCCTCGACGTGGGCGGCGGGCAACCACGTGTGGAAGGGGAACATCGGAACCTTGATCGCGAAGGAGAGGAAGAACGCGCCGAAGATCCAGAGCTGGAAGCTGTGGCCGAAGCCGCTGCCGGCCGCCATCATGTCGGGGATGCTGAAGGTGCCGACCTGGAGGCGCAGGGCGACGATGGCGACGAGCAACATCACGGAGCCGGCCATCGTGTAGATGAAGAACTTGAGCGCGGCGTAGATCTTGCGCGCGCCGCCCCAGACGCCGATCAGGAGCGTCATCGGGATGAGCATGGCCTCCCAGAAGACGTAGAAGAGGACGAGGTCGAGGGCGCTGAACACGCCGATCATGGCGGCCTCCATGACGAGCATGCAGACCATGAACTCCTTCACGCGTTTGCTGATGTACGTCCAGGAACAGGCGACGCAGAGCGGGGTGATGAGCGTGGTGAGGAGGATGAGCAGGACGCTGATGCCGTCGACGCCGAGGTGGTAGTCGATCTTGAGGCTGGGAATCCAGGAGCAGTGCTCGACGAACTGGAAGCCGGTCTGCGTGGCGAGGTAGCCGGTGTAGAGCGGCACGGAGAGCGCGGCGATGGCGAGGGACGACAGGAGCGCCCACCAGCGCAGCACGCGCTCGTTGGAGATCGCGGCCGCGACCGCGGCGGCGGCCAACGGGGCGAAGATGAGAACGCTGAGGAGATGCTCTTTCATCGGGCGGCGGACTTAGGCGACGAAGTAGATGAGGGCCGCGATGACGACGGCGGCCACGGCGAAGGAGATGGCGAGGTTGGCCTGCACGGCGCCGCTCTGGGCGGAGCGGAGGCGCTGGCCGGCGGCGCGGACGCGCTCGGCGAGACCGTCGACCACGCCGTCGATGCCGAAGCGATCGAAGACGTCGACGACCTTGGTGGTCCACATCAGCGGGATGAGGCCGAGGACACGGTAGCACTCGCCGACGGCGGTATCGATCGCCTGGATCGGCTTGGAGGCGAGCCACTGGATGGCCTGGCCGCCGCGACGGTAGAGGATGTCGTTGTCGACGTTGATGCCGGCGTGGGGCTCGATCTTGTGCAGCTTCACCATGATGAAGAACGCGCAGGCGGTGAAGAACAGGATCTGGAGGCTCTCGAAGATGTGCGGCGCGTTGTACGGGTGGTACGCGGCGGCGACCTCGGCGTAGGGCAGGAGGCGGTAGAGGGGGCCGTAGGCGATGCCGAGGAAGATGCAGAGGAAGGCGGCGACGCCCATGGCGGCGAGCATGTTCCACGGCGGATCGCCGGCGCTTTCGCGGACCTTGTCGGAGCACTTGTCCTGACCGAACCAGACGAAGTAGGGGACCTTCAGGCCGTTGCAGTAGAAGGTACCGATGGAGGCCAGCATGAGCAGGAACGCCGCCCAGTAGAGGTGCGGGTTCTGGAAGCCGGCGGCGGTGATCATGGACTTCGAAACGAAGCCACTAAAGAGCGGGAAGGCCGAGATGGAGAGACCGCCGATGAGGGTGAGGAGGAACGTCCACGGCATCTTCTTGTAGAGTCCACCGAGCTGCGACATGCGCGTCTCGCCGGTCATGTAGAGCACGGAGCCGGCGCCCATGAAGAGCAGGCCCTTGTAGAGGATGTGGGCGAAGGCGTGGGCGCAGGCGCCGTTGATGGCGAGCGCGGTGCCGATGCCGGCGCCGGCGACCATGTAGCCGACCTGGGAGATGATGTGGTAGGCGAACAGGCGGCGCATGTCGTTCTCGATGATCGCGTAGACGACCCCGTAGAGGGACATGATCACGCCGAGCCAGATGAGCAGCTCCATGCCGGGGAACCCGCGGCAGAGGGCGTAGACGGCGGTCTTGGTGGTGAAGGCGCTGAGGAAGACGGAGCCGTTGAAGGTGCCGTTCGGGTACGCATCGGGCAGCCAGGCCTGGAAGGGCGGGACGGCGGCGTTGACGATGATGCCGACGAGGATGAACAGGCCGGCGGGAGAGTAGGCGGCACCGAGTTTGACGAAGTTGTCGAACGCGATGGCGTCGGGGCCCTTGCCGTGGGTCCAGAGGATGATGCCGGCGAGGAGCGAGAGGCCGCCGGCGACGTGGACGAGCAGGTAGCGGTAGCCGGCGCGGGTCGACTCGGGCGTGCGGCGGAACCAAACCAAGAATACCGAGGAGAACGCCATGACCTCCCAGAACAGGAAGAGCACGAAGAGATCGCCGGCGAAGATGGCGCCGAGCGAACCGGAGACGTAAACCCACGAGGCAGAGTGCTGGGCGTCCTCTTCGACCTGGAGGCCGTAGAGGGTGCCGATGCAGGCCATGCCGCTCATGATGACGGCGAAGACGAGGCTGAGCTTGTCGACGCGGCCGAAGGTGAGCGTCCAGTCGAGGAACTGGAACTGGCCGTGCAGGGCGTCGGGCCGGCCGAGCATCGAGAGCACGGCGGCGAAGGCCGCGAGCGGGACGAAGAGCAGGAACGCCTTCTTGAGGGCTTTCGGGATCAGCGGCAGGAGAACCGCGCCGCAGATCAGGATCAGCGAAGGATGAATCCAGAGATTATTCACTGTAGTAGTCCTCCCGCTTGGAGACGCCGAAGTGTCCGTAGGACTTGGAAACGACCACGAGGACGACGCAGCCGAGGAAACCGAAGAGCGTCCAGAAGGCTGGGACGTTTTCGGCAATGTGGTAAGAGGTGGCCCAGAAGCCGTGTGCCTCGACCGGCTCGGCAACCGCGGAGTGCGGCGCCGATCTGTGATCTGAAATCTCAGATTTCAGAGAGTCGCCGTGGGCGGGCGCGGCGTGCTCGGCCGCGGGGGCCGCAGCGTGCTCGCTGGTCGCGGCGTGGTGTTCGCCGGAGGCGGTCATGAGGCGGACGACGTCGGCGGCGACAACGAGCGCGAGAACGACGCAGCTGGCGACGACGACGGCCTTCAGGTTGCGGCGGAGCGTTTCGATGATTCCGAGGAGACTCATTTGGCGATGCCCTCCACGAACTGCAGGATGAGATCGGGATAGAAACCGAGGACGACGGAGATCACGGCGGAGATGCAGAGCGGGATGAGCATCGCGAGCGGGGCTTCGCCGTGGTCGTGGTGGCCGTGGGCGTCGCCATGGCCGTGGGCTTCAGCGCCGTGGCCGGCGACCGCGGCGGCGGGTTTGCCGAAGAAGGCCTGGTAGACGACCGGGGCGAAGTAGGCGGCGTTGAGCAGCGAGCTGACGATGAGGACCGCGAGGATGAAGTAGGAGCCGGCGTCGAGGGAGCCGACGAGCATGTAGAGCTTCGAGATGAAGCCGGCGACCGGCGGAGCGCCGATCATCGAGAGCGAGGCGAGGGCGAAGGCGCCGAAGGTCCACGGCATCCGGCGGCC
>DAOOFR010000007.1:0-38760 GCA_035415285.1 Opitutaceae bacterium | reverse complement strand
TTGCGCTGCGTCGCCAGCAGCTCGATCGGCACGTGCACGAACTCGTCGTGCAGCTGGCCGATGACCAGCCCGGTCTTGCCGGCCATCGCGGCGTGCGCCGCATGGCGCGCGAACTGGTCGCAGAGGATCGCGTCCTCGGCATCGGCCGGCACGCTGCGCACGAGGTAGCTCGGATCGATGTAGCGGATCGTGGACTCGATCTTCTCGGCCTTGAAATAGGCCTCGATGCGCTCGCGCAGGAACGGCCCGATGTCCTTCAGCTTCGCGTTGCCCGAGGCGTCCGTGCCGGCGCCGCCGGCGAGCAGCTCCTGGCCCGCGCCCTCGGCGACGGCAATCAGGGCGTGGTTGCGGTCGAGCACGCGTTTCTTCAGCGCGGCGAGCAGCCCGCCGGGGCCGTCGAGCCGGAACGGCACCTCGGGGATCAGGCAGAAGTTCACATCCTGGCTGGCGAGCGTCGCGCCCACCGTGATGAAACCCGCGTCGCGCCCCATCAACTTCACGATCGAGACGCCGTTGCGCACGCTGTGCGCCTCCGTGTGCGCGCAGGTGAGCATGTGCGCCGCCTGCTCGACGGCCGTGAGGTAACCGAAAGTCCGTGTCACGAAGGCGACGTCGTTGTCGACCGTCTTGGGGATGCCGACGACGGCGAGCGGATGGCCGCGCCGGCGCGCCTCCTGGACGAGGTCGCGGCCGCCGCGCTGGGTGCCGTCGCCGCCGATGGTGAAGAGCATGTTCACGCCGAGCGCGATCAGGTGGTCGACCGCGAGCGCGGTGTCCACCGGGCCGCGCGAGGTGCCGAGCATCGTGCCGCCCTCGGTGTGGATCTTGTCGACGTGCTCGGCGGTGAGCCGCAGCGGCGGCCGGCCGCGCGCGGGATCGAGGCCGCGGTAGCCGTCGCGGAAGCCGAGGATCTCCGGCACCCCGTAGGCGTGGTGCAGCTCGAGGAAGAGCGAGCGGATGACGTTGTTGATGCCTGGGCACAACCCGCCGCAGGTCACGATGCCCGCGCGCACCGTGGCCGGATCGAAGAAGAGCTTGGCGCGCGGGCCGGCCAGTTCGAAGCCGTCGTCGGCCGCCGCGGGCGCGGCCGGGTCGCGCACGAGCGCGGCGGGCACGCGCAGGTCGTCGCGCACGGTCTGGCGCAGCGGGGAGTCGAAGCGGGGTTCGCCGAGGGTGGTGATGGTCATGGCGGGCGGGGATGATGACGGTGGAGCGCCGATCCGGCGCGGGCCCGTTGTGCCGGCAGCGCGCGGGTGTTTCGAGCACAACCTGCACAGCGGCAGGTCCCGCGTTCGTGGCGCCGGCCTGCGTGCCGGCGCAACCCGCTCCCGCCCGCCGGGAGGCCGGCTCCGTCAATTTCCGGTTACGTTCGCACCGGCGCGGGCCCCGACCGGGGCGCGTGGCGAAGTTGTGGTGGCGCAGCGCCCGCCGGCCCGCTAACGATCCGGCCTGCCATGCGCGTCCTGCTTCTCAACCTCGGCAACACCACGCTGCTCGGCGGCGTGATCACGCTCGGCCGGCTCGAACGCCGCTTCCGCACCCCGCTGGCCGACGTGCGGACCGGGCCCAAACTCCGCCGCTTCCTCGCCGCCGAGGTCCGCGGCCCGTTCGATCGCGCCGCGCTCTGCTCGGTGGTGCCCGAGCTCACGTTGCCCGCCTGCGCGGCGGTGAAACGCGCTCTCGGAGTAACCCCGCGGGTGCTGCGCGCCGAGAACGCCCACAGCCTGCGCATCGCCTACAAGCGCCCGCGCGAGCTCGGCGCCGACCGCGTGGCCGCGGCCCTGGGCGCGCACACCAGCTACCCGGGCCGCGACAAGATCGTGGTCGATTTCGGCACCGCGACGACCGTGACGGCCGTGAAGGCCGATGGCACGGTGGCCGGGGGCGCGATCCTACCGGGCTTCGGGCTCTGGGCGGAAATGCTCGCCGCGCGCACCGCGCAACTGCCGAAGGTCGCCGGCGCCGCCCCGCGCACCGCGGTGGGCCGCACCCCGCGGGAGGCGATCGCCGCCGGGTTGCACTTCGGCCACGCCGGGGCGGTGCGGGAGCTGTTAACCCGGATTTCCCGCGAAGTTTACGGCCGCAAACGCCCGCTCGTGCTCGGCACGGGTGGAAACGCCGACCGGTTCCGCCACGATAATCTCTTTGCCGAACACGTGCCCGATCTGATTCTTCTCGGCCTTCACGCGTTCGCCTATGCTTAGGAATTTTCTCCGCGCCAAGCTCCACCGTGCCGCCGTCACCGAGGCCGATCCCGACTACGAGGGCTCGATCTCGATCGACCGTGCGCTCTGCCGGGAGGCCGGTCTGCTCGAGTTCGAACAGGTCGACATCTACGACATCAACAACGGCGCGCGCTTCACGACCTACGTGATCTACGGCGAGGCCGGGCAGATCAAAATCAACGGCGCCGCCGCGCGCCTGGTCGACGTCGGCGACCGCGTGATCATCTGCGCCTACATCGGGCTCGAGCCCGGGGAGATCGCCGGCCACGCCGCTCGTATCGTACAGGTTGCGACAGACAACCGGGTCGTCTCGGTCCACACCAACGCGGTTCACCAGCCCTGAGCGGCGCCGCCCGTCGGTTCGGCCGTCTCGCCTGAGCGCCGCCGCACGACCGCGCGACGTCCGGTCGTCGGGCCCGCCCGCGGCCGCCGTTGCCCGCTGCGCGCCGACACCTCGCGAGCGCAGGCGACGCCCTGCCGCGAGAAAATCTCGCCGCCCCAAAATCCGGGCTTGGCGCGGCAGCGCCGGAACGTTTGCTTGGCCGCTTACCCCAGCGCTGCGCCACCCCGGACGCATCGCCCCCCACCCAGCAACGATTCAGGACCATGGACAAATCCGCCCTGCTGAAAGCGATCGTCGACAAGTTGGCCAACGAACTCGCCCTGCAGAGTGAGGCGGCCGAGGACGCCCACAAGGAAGCCACCAACGACGAGAGCCGGGCCGAGGACCGCTACGACATGCGCGGCCAACTCGCCGCCTACCTCGCCGCCGGGCAGGCCAAGCTGGCCGAGGAGGTCGCCGCGGCCATCGCCGCGTTCCGCAACATCGCCCTGCGAGTATTCAACCCGGGAGAACCGGCCGCGGTGGGCGCCGTGGTCCGGCTCGAGGCGCGCGGCGCGCAGAGTCTCTACTTTCTCGGGCCCGCCCACGGCGGCCTCGAGGTGGAGATCGATGGCGCCGAGGTGATGGTCGTCACCCCCTCCTCCCCGCTCGGCCGCTCGCTCATGGGCCGGCGCACCGGCGAACGCGTCGCGCTGCCCCAAGGCGCCCGCACGGTCGAGCATCTCATCGCCGCGGTGGAGTAGCGCGTGGCGCCAGACCGGCCACCGGCGCGGGCGTGCCCGCCACCCGCGCCCTCTTGGTTGGCCGTTGCCCACTGGCGACCGCCTACGGCCCACCGGTCACCGGCAACCGGCTACCGGCGCCCGCCTCCCGGCCACCGCTTTGCGTTTGCCGCGCACCGGCCCGGCTTCCAGCGTGCGCGCTGCACGTTTTCCCAGCGGAAAACACGGGCCCTTAGCTCAACGGTTAGAGCAGGGGACTCATAATCCCTTGGTTGCGGGTTCGAATCCCGCAGGGCCCACCAACCCCGCATTTCCCGACTGACGCCCGGCGCGGGACCCGCTGCGTTGGCGGCATGCGCAAACGCGTTCTTGCTCCCCTGCTCGGCGGGCTCGCCTTCGCCAGCAGTCTCGCCGCCGCCGAGAATCCCCTGCTCGTCGAGGGCACCCTCCAGTTCGGCTACCCGCGCTTCGATCTCGTCCGCGACGAACACTTCCGCCCCGCCTACGAGGCCGCGATGGCGGAGAACCTCCGCGAGATCGAGGCCATCGCCACCGACCCGGCCGCGCCCACCTTCGCCAACACCATCGAGGCGCTCGAACGCGCCGGCGCGGCCCTCGAGCGTGTCGACCGC
The DNA here is from genome assembly GCA_035415285.1 of Opitutaceae bacterium. Classification (GTDB taxonomy): domain Bacteria; phylum Verrucomicrobiota; class Verrucomicrobiia; order Opitutales; family Opitutaceae; genus CAJCBL01. The sequence continues at coordinate 34,838 of DAOOFR010000007.1, read as the reverse complement.
GTCTTCGGCGGCCTCAACGGCACCGTCACCACTCCCGCCCTCCAGGCCGTCGAGCAGGAGATGGCGCCCCGGCTCGCCGCCCACGCCGACGCCATCCTGCTCCACCCGCGGCTCTTCGCCCGCGTCGCCGATCTTTACGCACGCCGCACCACGCTCGGCCTCGATCCCGAGTCGCTGCGGGCGCTTGAGCGCACCCACAACGACTTCGTCCGCTCCGGCGCCCGCCTCGGCGCCGCCGAGCAGGAGCGCCTCCGCGCCCTCAACGCCGAGCTCGCCACGCTCGAGACCACGTTCTCGCAGAACCTCCTGAAGGAGACCAACGCCTCCGCCGTGCTCGTCGCCACCCGCGCCGAGCTCGCCGGCTGGTCCGAGGCCGCCCTCACCGCCGCCGCCGCGGACGCGCAGGAGGCCGGCCACGCGGGGCAGTTCCTCGTGCGCCTCGTCAACACCACCGGGCAGCCGCCGCTCGACTCGCTCACCGACCGCGCCGTGCGCGAGCGCCTCCAGCTGGCCTCGCTCGCCCGCGGCTCCCGCGGCGGCGAGTTCGACAACCGAGCCATCGTCTCCCGCCTCGCCCGCCTGCGCGCCGAGCGCGCCGCCCTCCTCGGCTACGCCAACCACGCCGCCTTCATCCTCGACGACCAGACCGCGCGCACCACCGAGGCCGTCGACCAGCTCCTGCTCCGCCTCGCCCCCGCCGCGGTGGCCAACGCCCGCCGCGAGGCCACCGACCTCCAGCGCCTGCTCGCCGCCGACCACCCCGGCGCCGCGCTCGCGCCCTGGGACTGGGCCTTCTACTCCGAGAGGGTCCGCGCCGAGAAATACGCCTTCGACGAGTCGCAACTCCGCCCCTACTTCGAACTCCACCGCGTGCTCAACGACGGCGTGTTCTTCGCCGCCACCCAACTCTACGGCATCAGCTTCCGCGAGCGCACCGACCTCCCCCGCTACCACCCCGACACCACCGTGTACGAGGTGCTCGACACCGACGGCGCCTCCCTCGCGCTGCTCATCGTCGACCCGTATTCCCGCCCCTCGAAGCGCGGCGGCGCGTGGGCCAACGCCTACGTTTCGCAGTCCGGCCTGCGCGGCACGCACCCGGTGATCGGCCTCCACCTCAACGTCCCGCCGCCCCCGGCCGGCGAGCCCACCCTGCTCACCTTCGACGAGGTCATCACCGCCTTCCACGAGTTCGGCCACAACCTGCACGCGCTCTTCTCCGCCGTGCAGTATCCGCGCTTCGCGGGCACAAACGTGCCGCGCGACTTCGTCGAGTTCCCCTCGCAGGTGAACGAGATGTGGGCGACGTGGCCGGAGGTACTGGCCCACTACGCCAAGCACCACCGCACCGGCGCCCCGCTCCCGGCCGAGCTGGTCGCGAAGCTGAAGGCCGCCGCCAAGTTCAACCAGGGCCACGCCACCACCGAGTACCTCGCCGCCGCCCTGCTCGACCAGGCCTGGCACCGGCTCGCCCCGGCCGAGGTGCCGGACGCCGACGGTGTGCTCGCCTTCGAGGCCGCCGCGCTCCAGCGCGCCGGGATGGACTTCGCGCCTGTGCCGCCGCGCTACCGCAGCACCTACTTCAACCACATCTTCGCCGGCGGCTACTCGGCCGGCTACTACTCCTACATCTGGGCCGAGGTGCTCGACGCCGACACCGTCGCGTGGTTCAAGCGCAACGGCGGCCTGCAACGTGCCAACGGCGACCGCTTCCGCGCGATGGTGCTCTCCCGCGGCGGCAGTGCCGAGGCGATGGATCTCTACCGCGCCTTCCGCGGCGGCGCCCCCGAACTGCAGCCTCTGCTCGAACGCCGCGGTCTCGAAGCCCCGACCACCAACTGAAGGCGCGGCCCCTCCAGGGCGCGCAACAGCGTCCCAAGGTCCGCGTCCTCACGAAAAGCGCAGTTGGACCCGACAGAAGGTAACGAAGAGAACGAAGCGTGAACGAGTTGGCCGAGACAAGCCGATGCCCTGGTCTTCACTCGGCAGGTTAAGGAAACCGCCCTGGGCGGGCGGGCGCTGATCCCCCCTTGGTCCGCAGTGTCTTTGTTTCCTTCGTTACCTTCTGCCGTCTTCGAAATCTGGGGGCATACAAACAGCTATCCGAAACTGGACTTGTCGTGGCGGCGCGGTATCCGCGCCGTCCGCGTCCGAAAGTAGCGGATGGCGGGGCGCCCGGGAGGACGCGAAGCGACCCGGGCGCGTGGCGATCCGGCAGCCGCTACGGCGCCGAAAGCGCCTTGATGACAGCGTCGTAGGCCGGCTTCGGCTGATGCTGGGCGTCGAAGAGCAGCGGATGATCGCGGCGGCCCTTGATCGGCCAGTCGCCCAACCAGGTGTCGGCGTCGGTCAGGCCCCAGAAGGTGACGCGTTTGATGCTGGCGGCGTGGCGCCGGTACACGGCGAAGAGTTCCGCGTAGTAGGCGGCGAGTTCCTGTTGCCGGGCGGCGGTGAGGCCGTCGCGGTAGGGATCGAGCTCGGCGCGGTGTTCCTGGAGGTGCGCGATGTCGGCCCCGTAGTAGTTGTCCGGTCGTGGCAGCACGCTGACGTCGAGTTCGGTGATCTGCACCTTGATGCCGGCTTGGGCGAAGGCGGCGATCGTCTCGTCCACCTGCTGGGGCGTCGGGCTGCCGATCGCGCAGTGTTCCTGCAGGCCCACGGCATGCACGGGCAGCCCGGCGGCGCGGATACGGTTGACCAGCTCGATCACCGTCTTGCGCTTCTCCGGAAACCACAGGCAGTACTCGTTGTAGTAGAGCTCGGCGCCGGGATCGGCCTCGTGCGCGGCGCGGAACGCCTCGATGATGCCTTCCTCGCCCAGGATTCGGTACCACGGGAGGTCGGTGCGGATACCGCCGGTGTCGGCGACGGCCTCGTTGACCACGTCCCAACCGGTGATGCGGCCCTTGTAGCGGCCCACCACGGTGCGGATGTGCTCTCGCAGCGTCGCGAGGAGCTGCGGGGCGGTCTTGGGCGAGCCGTCGGGGTTGGCGAAGACCCAGGCCGGCGTCTGGTAGTGCCACATCAGGGTGTGGCCGAGGATGTTGAGGTGGCGGCTGGTGCCAAACTCGACGTAGCGGTCGGCGACCTTGAAATCGTAGCGGTCCGGCTCGGGATGCACGGATTCCCACTTCAGGCAGTTCTCCGGCGAGACGGCGTCGAAGTGGCGGTCGAACAACGCGACCGACTCCTGGTCGGTGCCGAGGATGACTTTCTCGTTGATGGCGGCGGCGACGAGGAAACGGCCCTGCGCGGCGGCCTTGAGCGACGGCGGTTGGGGCTCGGCGTGCAGCACGGCGAAGACTCCGAGGAGGGCGCAGGCGGAAAGCAGTGTTTTCATGGGGAGAGGAAGCGGGGATGGCGTTGGAGTGCGCAGCGTGTCGGCCGGCCGGCAGAGATTCAACTCTGCGCTCCGCGGGCCACGGCGAGAAAACGAGTCCGGAGTTCCTGCCGTTCCGCCGTGTTCTCGGGCCTTGCCTCCGGGCGCGGCGGGGCATCGGCTGGATGACGTATGCACCAAGTCCCGCTGTCGGAACTCAACGACCGCATGGCGCGTTTCCGCGCGCGGATGGATGCCGACTGCCCGGACTGGGAGCTGGCGGCGTTCTTCGGACGGATCAACCAGTACTACTTCACCGGCACGATGCAGGACGCCGTGTTGCTCGTGCCGCGCGGTGGCGAGGCGGTGCTGTGGGTGCGGCGGAGCCAAGAGCGCGCGCGCGACGAATCGCTCTTTCCCGCGATCCGCCCGATGAGGAGCTACCGCGACGCGTTGCCGGCCGGCGCCACCAAGTGGCGCACGATCCATCTCGAGACCGAGCTTGCCCCGCTCGCGCTGGTCGAGCGTTTCCGGAAGCACTTCGCCTGCGACGCCATCACCGCGCTCGACGGCGTGATCGCGCGCGTGCGGGCGGTGAAGAGCCCGTACGAACTCGCCATCATGGAGCGCTGCGGTGCGGTGCATCGGCGCGTGCAGGAGGAGCTCGTGCCGGCGTTGCTGCGCGAGGGAATGAGCGAGGCGGAGTTCGCCGGCGACCTCAACTCACTGCTGGTGCAGGAGGGCCATCAGGGGCTGGTGCGCTTCGGCATGTTCGGCGTGGAGATGGTCGTCGGTCAGCTCGGTTTCGGGGAAAGTTCGCTGTACCCGACGAACTTCGACGGCCCGGCCGGCTGCCGCGGCATGGGCCCGGCCGCGCCGGTGCTCGGCAGTCCGGAGCAGAAGTTGCGGGTGGGCGACCTGGTCTTCGTCGACGTGCCCTACGGCATCGAGGGCTACGCGACCGACAAGACGCTCGTGTACCAGTTCGGCCGGGCGTTGCCCGCCGAGGTCGTGGCGCTGCATCGGCGGTGCATCGAGATCGAGCACCGCGTGGCTGCGGCACTGAAGCCCGGCGCGATCCCCTCGGAGATCTACCGGCGGATCCTGGCGGAGCAGGATGCGGCGTTTCTCGAACACTTCATGGGCTTTGGCTCGCGGCGCGTGAGTTTTCTCGGGCATGGCGTGGGCCTGCAGATCGATGAGTGGCCGGTGCTGGCGGAGCGTTTCGACGAACCGCTGGAAGAAGGCATGGTGCTGGCCGTCGAGCCCAAGCGCGGCGTGCCCGGCGTGGGTATGGTCGGCAGCGAGAACACGTATCGCGTCACGCCCGCCGGTGGCGTGAGCCTCACCGGCAGCAGCCCCGGGCTGCTGCTCGTCTAGGGAGGTTTTCGCGGACGCGAAAACCTTAGGACGGCGCCTAGCGGCGCCGTCGCTGGGGTGGTGGTTTTGTTGGTGCGCGGCGCTGGGTGAGCTGGCAGGAACGAGGCATGACAGCGGGGGATGATCGGGTGCGGATCGTGGCGGATGACCGGGAGAATGCAGGTGGTGTGATTGGCTCGCTCCAGCGGCACGATGAGGTGGCGCTGACTATGCGGAAGCTTCGCGTGGGCGATTTTCTCGTCGGAGAGTACTGCATCGTAGAGCGCAAGACGCTGAGCGACTTCGCGCGGTCCGTGGTCGACGCACGGTTGTTTCGGCAGGCGTCGGCCATGGTCGGTGAAAGCCGCCGGGCAGTGCTGATCCTCGAAAACGGCGGAGCCGATCTCGCGAGCATGGGCGTGAGCCGTGAGGCCCTGCAGGGGGCGTTGATCACGGTGAGCGTCTTCTTCGGCCTCGCCGTATTGCGATCCCGGGACATCGACGAGACCGCCCGGCTGCTCGTCTACCTCGGGCGGCAGGCACAGTCGCGGGTCGAGGGTGCACTCGGCCGTCCCGGCTACCGGCCGAAGGGACGCCGGGCGCGGCAACTCTACGTGTTGCAAGGTTTGCCCGGAATCGGTCCCGAGCGCGCAGAGCGTCTGCTGGAACGCTTCGGCTCGGTTGAGCGCACGATGGCCGCGAGCGCCGAGGAACTCGGTGCCGTCGAAGGCATCGGTCCGCGGATCGCCGAGCGCATCCGCTGGGCGGTTGGTTGACGCTTTCGCGGTGCCCAAAGCGGACGTTTGGAGAAACGCCCCTACATCCTCGGCGGCGCACCGCGCCGCCTCAGGTTTTCGCGTCCGCGAAAACCTTGCGGTAGGCCCAGAGGCCGAGGGCGGGGTTCGAGATGTAGAAGATCCGCTCGCCGTCGAGCAGCACGTTCCAGCCGTCCTTCAGCTTCGCGGGATCGTAACGCTTGGTCATCGTCGCGAGGTCGGCGTACTGGAAACCGGCGCCTTCGATCTCCTCGCGAGTGAGGTGGCCGGGGCAGTACGTGATGTCGAAGCGGCCCTCGCTGGAGCCGTGGATGAGGTGCGCGGCGGCGCCGAGGTTGTTCTGCAGCTCGGCGTTGGCCTTGGTGGCGGCGAGGGTCTTCGGCGTGCCGTGGTAGCCGTACTTGCGGATGAGGCGGTCGATCTCGTGGTCCTCGCCGAACTCCTTCAGCCCGGGCGCGAGGATGATGAGCTGGCCGCGGTCGGCCATCGCCATGCGGGTGCGGTAGATGGCCTTGTTGCCGAGCCACGTGCTCTTGAACTCGGAGGGATCGAGGTAGACGACGGCCTTCGCGATCTGCTCGTCGAGCATCTGGAAGTTCACCTCGAGCGAGAGCTTCGCGGCCTGGTTGAACACCTCCTGGTCGTCGCCCACGAAGAGACCGCGGACCTTGAGCTGGCCGTCGGTGGCGTCGCGGCCGACGACGGTGTGCACATAGACGATCGGCAGGTGCTTGGTGAACTTCTCGCCGGCGTAGTTGAGAATCCGGCGCACGGGCGTGTCGGCCCGGCCCATCATGCGCTCCATGCCGTAGGCGGCGCCGACGAAGTGGCTCTTGTTGATGCCCTCGGAGCCGCCGGTGCCGACGAAGATGTTCTTGTTGTAGTTGGCCATGCCGATGACCTCGTGCGGCACGACCTGGCCGATGGAGAGCACGAGATCGTGGCCGCCGGTGGCGAGGAGGTTGGCGACCTGCGCGGGCCACGGGAAATCGACTGCGCCGCCGGAGACTTCCTTCACGAACTCCGCCGGCACGGTGCCGACAGTGGTGATGCCCGTGCGCCAGTTGTGGACGCGGAAGAGCGACTCCGGCACGCCGGGGAACATCTCGTGGATCTGCTCGGACGTCATCGGCGAGTGCGTGCCGAGCGCCGGGAGGATGTCGGTCAGCTGCGCGCCGTAGAAGTCGTAGACGGAGCGCGTGAGTTCGCCGGCGCGGGAGTGGAAACGCGTGAAGTCGGGCGGGATGGCGAGCACGCGTTTCTTCGCGCCGAGCTTGGCGAGCGCCTCATGCAACGCGGCGCGGAGATCGGCCGGTGTGAAGACGGTGGAGACGGAGCCGCGGGCGTAGTAAAGCATGGCGGAAGGGGGAAGATTGCGGAATGCGGATTTCGGATTGCGGAATGGGCGGAGGACGGAGGCAGCGGGCGGACGACAGAAGGGAACGAAGAGAAGGAAGGTCGGAGGCCGAACCGCGGAGATGTTATGTGGAAATCAGGGAAGGGGGAACGGAAGAGGAATGCTTTACCTTAGGCTCGTTCCGAGTGGATCTCGGCGAGCCGCCCTCGGATCCGCTGTTCTGTTGTGATCGTGAGAATTGCCTTTCGAACCTTCGCATCACCACCCGGGATCCAAACCTCCTTTGGCCGATCGGTGGTTGAGACGACGAAATACAACCCTGCCTTGATGACCACAGTTCTGAGGTTCCTGATAGCCTCCCAACGGATCTCGATCCGCTTGAAAGGCGATCGGTACACTAACGATTCTACGCTCACTGTAATCGTCGCAAACTGGGCTATCACCCCTTGATAGACCATGAAGCCCAGAAGGAGAAAGAGGGGAACAAAGAACAGAGCCCGTAGCAGATACTCCCCGCGATCACGAAAGGCCAAAGGCACCAGCACAACGAAGAGAACCGTCGCGATGACGGCGCCCGTGCGCATAATTATGCGATGGATTCCTCCGATCGCTTTGCCTGTGACGGTCATTATTTCCAACTGGCTGGATGAGCTTTGACTCAAGCGGCGCGACCGAGGTCGCGCCCTACGGGGAAGAAGTGCGATGCGGGCAGCGAGATCCGGCGGACTATCCTCCGAATGCTCGCTACCCGCTACTCACTCCTCGCTACTGGAGCGCGCGCTTGTCGCGCGCCTCAGCGCTGGATGCGCGCGCTGCCGCCCTTGGCGAAGGCTTTCACTTGTTCGACGGTCGCCATGGTGGTGTCGCCGGGGAACGTCGTGAGGAGCGCGCCGTGGGCCCAGCCGAGGTTGACGGCTTCCTGCTCGGAGCAGCCGCTGAGCAGGCCGTAGATGAAGCCGGCCGCGTAGCCGTCGCCGCCGCCGACGCGGTCGATGACGTCGAGCTCGCACATCGGCGACTGGAAGGTCTGGCCGTTGATCCAGGCGACGGCGCCCCAGGTGTGGCGGTTGGTGGAGTGCACTTCGCGCAACGTGGTCGCGACAGCCTTCACGTTGGGGAACTTCTTCACGGCCTTGTCGATCACGGCGTAGAAGGCGGTCGGATCGAGCTTGGACTTCGATTCGACATCCTGACCTTCGATACCGAGGCCCTTCTGGAGGTCCTCCTCGTTGCCGACGAGCACGTCGACGTGCTGGACGATGCGGCCGAGCACATCGAGCGCCTTGGACTGGCCGCCCCAGATATCCCAGAGCTTCTGGCGGTAGTTGAGGTCAAACGACGTGACGGCGCCGGCCTTCTTGGCGGCCTGCATGGCCTCGACGATGAGTTCGCCGGTGGTCTCGGAGAGCGCGGCGAAGATGCCGCCGCTGTGGAACCAGCGCACGCCGGAGCCGAAGATCTGCGCCCAGTCGAAGTCGCCCTTCTTGAGCTGGCCGGCGGCCTCGTTGGAGCGGTTGTAGAACACGACGGGGGCGCGCACGCCCTGGCCGCGGTCGGAGTAGACGGTCGCCATGTTGGGGCCGCGCACGCCGTCGTGCTTGAACTTCTTGTAGAAGGGCTGGACACCCATCGCGCGCACGCGCTCGGCGATGAGGTCGCCGATCGGGTAGTCGACCATCGCGGACGCGACGCCGGTCTTCAGGCGGAAGCAGTCGGAGAGGTTGGCCGAGACGTTGAACTCGCCGCCGCTGACGTGGATGTCGCAGTGGTTGGCCTTGCGGAAGGGGATCACGCCGGGGTCGAGGCGATGGACGAGGGCGCCGAGCGAGAGGAAATCAAGGGCGCCGGTAGCGGGAATGGTGAGACCGTTGTTCACGTTGGAGGGAGGAGTTGGAGTGTTCTGGGAAAGGGCGGTGGAAAGGGGCCGGTGGTAGCGGAAGCTTGGCGTCGCCGGGAGTGCGGAATCGGGGGACGTTGAACGGCGCGGAGGCCGGCTCAGGCCGCGGTGCCGGTGTAGCCGAGCAGGGCCGAGAGTTCAGCGGCCGCGGTTTTCACCTTCCCGGCCATCTCGGGAAGGCGCTCCGGGGTGAAACGCACCATCGAGGCGGTGATGCCAATGGCGGCGACAACCTGGCCGTCGGAACCGAAGACGGGTGCGGCGACGCAGCGGACGCCGGGGTGGTACTCTTCGTCGTCGAGGCTGAAGCCGCGGGTGCGGGTGAGCTCGACCTCGCGTTTGAGTTTCGCGAAGGAGGTGAGCGTGTGAGGGGTGCGGGCGATGAGCGAAGCGGCGGGCAACACTTCGGCGAGGCGCTGCGCGTGCAGGTAGGCCAGGAAGATCTTCCCGGTGGAAGAGCAGTGGAGTTCGGCCAGATAACCGGGGCGGGAGGCGGCGCGCAGGGGGTGCGGGCTGTCTTGGACGGCGACGATGAGGGAGCGGTCGTCGCAGGGGATCGCAAGATGGGCGGTCTCGGCGGAGGTTTCGGTGAGCCGTTGCAGGACCGGTAGGGCGAGGTCGCGGATCTCGGTACCCGCGAGGGCGGCGGTGCCCAACTGGATGAGCACAGGGCCGAGTTCGTAGCGTCCGTCGGCTTTGCGCACGAAGCCGTCGAGATGCAGCGTGGTCATGATCCGCAGGGTGGTCGTGACCGGGATGCCGAGGTCGCGGGCGAGGTCGGCGGTTTTGAGACCGTCGGGGTGCGCGCCCAGCAGCTTGAGGATGCGGCAGGCGTTGCGCAGGTTGGGGATGACATAACGCTCGTCCGGCGCGCCAGCGGCGGGAGAGGAGCGGCGAGGGCTCGAGGAGGGCATGGCGGAGAGTGGGGCGAGCGAAGCGCAAAGACCGGCGCGGCGCCATTTTTTATGTTGCGCAAGGGTGCAATAGTTCATATATGAAAGACAAGTTCATTAGTGAAACATGTCACCCTTGAACGTTCCGCCCCTCCCGTCGCCTCCTCCCCACTCGACGGGTCGCCCCCCCCAGGGGCGGAGATCCGACCCGAAACCCTAATATGCTCAGCACGATGAATACCCCCCGTTCCCGTCGGCGCTTCGCCCGCGCCATCGCCCAGCCGGCGTCACACAGTCCTGGATGCAGTCCGCTCCGCCCCGCCGCCGCGCTTCTGTCCCTGCTCGCGGTGTTGTCCCTCCCGGCTCCGGTCGCCGCGCAAGCGCCGGCGCCCGCCACGCCCGCCACCGCGCCCCAGGGCGCCGGCAGGCTCACCGGCCGGGTGGTGGACGCCGCCACCGGCAAATACCTCGAAGGCGCCGAGGTGTCGCTCCAAGGCACCGGTTTGCGCACGAACGCCAGCCGCGACGGCATGTTCCAGTTCACCGGTGTGCCGGCGGGCGAGCACACCGTCGTGGTCAACTACCTCGGCATGGAGTCGGCCAAAACCGTGGTCACCGTGGCTGTCACCGGTCACTTCAAAACCAGCCACCTCGGGTCACCAAAAAACCAGCCACCCCAAAACGTGGAGAGCAAAGAGCACTTCTTTTCCAACAAGCTCCATATCAGCCGTTAGGCATGGAGTTTGTTGGAAAGGAAGTGCGAGTTAGGCAATTTAGGGTGGCTGGTTCTATTTCGACCCTGAGTGGCTGGTTTGAGGTGACCGCTGACACCGTGGCCGTCGGCGAGACCGCAACGGCCATGGTCCGGCTCAACCCCGAGATCGTCCGGCTGGAGGATTTCACCGTCACGGGCACCCGTGAAGGCATGGCCCAGGCCGTCGTGCTCCAGAAGGTCGCCGTGCAGAGCAAGATCGTCGCGGCCGGCGATCAGTTCGGCCCGATCAGCGAGGGCAACGTCGGCGAGTACCTGAAGTTCCTCCCCGGCGTCTCGATCGACTACAACGTGAACGATGCCCGCGGCGTCTCCCTGCGCGGCCTCTCCTCGGCCTTCACGACCATCACGGTCGACAACACCCCGGTGGCCAGCGGCTCCTCGAACTCGCTCACCCGCCGTTTCGAGCTCGAACAGGTCGCCTCCAACAACGTCGAGACCTATGAGATCTTCAAGACGGTCACACCCGATCTGCCCGCCACCTCCACCGGCGGCTATGTGAACGCCATCACCAAGAGCGCGTTCGACAACGACGAAGTCCAGCGCCTCTCCTACGATCTCTCCCTCGGCGGCCCAGGCAGCAACTACAAGCTCTTCAAGGAGACCGGCGGCATCTGGGGCACCTCGAAGCACGCCACCGTCCGCCCGAACCTCGACCTGAACTACGCGCGCAAGATCACGGACAAGGTCGGCTTCAACCTCAGCTACCGGTACTCGGAAAAATACGACGACGCGCCCCGCCAGATCTCGACCTACTCGCTGACCGCCGGCACGCCTGTGCTGACCCGCTTCGACATCGCCGATGAGCAGAAGCTCACGCATCGCGAGTCGCTGGCCGGGAAACTCGACTTCAAGTTCACCGAGGACACGAAGCTCGCCCTCGGCGCCGCATGGTACAACTACGACCTGATCTTCTCGCAGCGCTACCTGCGCTTCGATCTCGGCACCAACTCGACCATCGTCGGCGACACGGTGACCTCCGGCACATCCGGCACCCGGAACATCACCAACGCGGTGCTGCAACGGCGCAAATTCGGCGACACCTACAGCTACAACGCCGTGTTCGAGCACAAGTTCGGCGACGATTCGGTGCTCAAGATCACGCCCTACTTCTCGAAAGCCGACGCCTATTACGCGGACACCGAGGACGGCTACATCTCCGGCGGCGCCGTCTACAACTACTCGGCCAACAGTGCCACCTACAACCGGGTCGCGTTGAGCGGCATCGGCGACCTGACCAGCGCGCCGGCCGTCAAGCTGTACCACAACACCAGCAATGCCATCGCGGGCGGCGAGTTCCTGCGTACTCTCGGCAACTTCACGCTGACCAACGCGACCAGCACTTCGGGCTGGGGCGCGAATCTCCAGTCCCGCCCCTGGCACGCCCGCGACATCAAGGACGGCCTCAACGGCAGCTACACCCGCGATCTGCTCACCGGGGCGGTGCCCGTGAAGCTCAACGTCGGCTTCGCCTATGACGAGTCGTACCGGCGCATGGTGAACTTCGACTACCGCCCGGCGGCCTCCAGCCGCACCGGCGCGCCGCTCCTGGCACTGCTCGACGAGAGCTACAACAAGGATGTGGCGTTCGGCTACGGCGCGATGCAGACGATCGATCCCTACAAGCTCTGGGACGCGTACTCCTCGGCGACCATGAACCGGAACAGCCTCGATATCTACCGTTTCGAGGAGCAGAACACCGCCGGCTACGCCCGCTTCGACATCACGGCGCGGCCCGACCTGCTGGTGGTCGCCGGCGTGCGCTGGGAAGAGCGCGAGATCGACGCGCTCACCCAGCGCTGGGCCGTCAAGCGCGCCACCGGCAGCGGGCCCGCCATCGACCGGTACACCACGGGGACCAACAAGCTGAAATACGACAACTGGTACCCGTCGCTGACCCTGAAATACACCCCGCGCAAATGGCTCGTCGTGCGCGGCGGGGCCTCCCGCACGGTCGGCAATCCGGACTACGGCGATCTCGTCACCTCGGTGCAGGAGGAATCGGTCGTCGGCAACGACGGCTCGGTGACCTACTCCTCGCCCGGCCTCAAGCCCTACTTCGTCAACAATTTCGACGTCGGGGCGGACTACTACATCGGCAGCACCGGCGTTTTCGGCGTGTCCCTCTTCTACAAGGAGATGGAGAACTACATCTCGTCCTACACCAGCCTGAGCGCCGCCGAGAAGACCCAGATCGCCGCCGAGCTCGGCCTGAACAACGTCGGCGACTACAGCTCGTGGTCGATCACACGCAACGGCGGCAAGGCCGACTTCAAGGGCTTCGAGGTCAGCTATGCGCAGAACTTCACGTTCCTGCCCAAGCCGTTCAACGGACTGAACGTCCAGGCGAACTATTCCTACACCGCGATCGGCTCGTCCGACTGGGCCACCGAGCACAGCCTCAAGCGCGGCATCCCGTCGCAGACGTTCAACCTCATCCTGGGCTACCGCTACCGGGGGTTCAACGCCACGATCACCAACAACTGGGTGGATGAGAGCCTCTACAGCGGCTACGTCGGCACGACGTGGAGCAGCAACGGCTTCTACTACATGAAGGACGACCGCTGGCAGACCGATGTGAAGCTCGAATACAGCCTGAACAAGTACCTCTCGGTCTATTTCATGGTGCGGAACATCTTCAACGCCCCGCGTGCCGAGTTCCTCCAGGGCAACACCAAGGAAACCGAGCACATCCGGGTCCCCTACCGCTACGGTGAGTTCGGCGAACCGTACTACACCTTCGGCATCCGCGGCACCTTCTGATCCCGGGCCATCGCACTCGACGGCCCGGGGGCGCCAAACCCCGGGCCGTTTTCCTGTCCCCGTTCTTTCTCCCGCTGGAGCCTGCTCGCAGGCGATCGATCCCGTGGCCGGACCCCGCAGCGGCCCCCTCCGGTTCGCCTCCGAACAGCCCCCACCCAACCTATTAGCACCATGGTCATCCCCCAGAACCCACTCGCCGGCATCGCTGCGGCGCTTCCTCCCGACGAACTCCGTCGTGAGTACCTCGTTTCCGGTCTGTTCGTGCCCGGCCAGGCCAACCTGCGCTGGTGGGAGACGGACCGCACGATCATCGGCGGCATCGTCCCGACCGACCGGGCGCTGGGGCTCGAGAACGACCCCGAGTTGCGCGCCGACTTCTTCCTGGAGCGCCGCGAGGCCGGCGTGATCAACCTCGGCGGCGCGGGCACGATCACCGTCGACGGGCAAGCGTACCCGCTGGCCAAGTGCGATGCGCTCTACCTGGGGCGTGGCGCCAAGGCGGTCTCCTTCGCCTCGGCATCCGCGGCCGACCCGGCCAGGTTCTACCTCCTGTCCTACCCGGCCCATGCCGCGCACCCGACCAAGCACGTGCCGTTCGCGGCGATGACGCCCACCCGGCTCGGCTCCTGCGACAACGCCAACGACCGCACCATCTACAAGGCCATCCACGCCGCGACCGTCGACACCTGCCAGGTCGTCATGGGCTTCACCCGCATGGAGACCGGCAGCGTGTGGAACACGATGCCGCCGCACACGCACTCGCGCCGCTCCGAGGTCTACCTCTACTTCGATCTGCCGGCCGACCAAGCGGTATTCCACTTCATGGGGCACCCGCAGGCGACCCGGCACTTGGTCATGCGCAACTTCGATGTCGTGCTTTCGCCGCCGTGGTCGATCCACTGCGGGGTCGGCACCGCCGCGTATACGTTTGTCTGGGGCATGGGCGGCGAGAACCGCGACTACGCCGACATGGACCCCGCCCCGCTCAAGACTCTCATCTGAAACAACTGTAGCGAGTAGTGGGTAGCGAGTAGCGAGTAGCGAGCATCCCGCCTTCGTTCTCATTCTCGTACTCCTACTCGTTCTCTTCCGCCTCCGTTCCCTAAACCTACTCTTTCTTCTGCTCCTGCTCTTCCGAACCCGAGAGAACGAGAACGAGTAGGAGAACGAGAACGAAACACGCCATCGCCACCCCTTCACCGTAGCGGCCCCGTTACGGGGCCGCGCGGAACGGAAACCGTTCCGCTACTACCGCCCACCGTCTACCGCCCACCGCCCACCATCCACTTCCACAGCCCACAGCTCACCGTCCACAGCCCACCGCCCACCGAATCTCCCATGAGCACCATCCTCGAATCCTTCAAACTCGACGGCAAAGTGGCCGTCGTCACCGGCGCCGCCCGCGGCCTCGGTCAGGGCATGGCCCTCGCGCTGGCCGAAGCCGGCGCGGACATCGTGGCCGTCGACATCCTCCCGGCCGAGGACACCGTAAAACAGGTACAGGCGCTCGGCCGCCGGGCCGTGGCCATCGCCGGCAACCTCGGCGACCGCGCCGCGATCCCGCAGGTCATCGCCACCGCGCGCCAGACCTTCGCCCACCTCGACATCCTCGTGAACTGCGCGGGCATCATCCGCCGCGAGGACTTCTTGAAGTTCTCCGCGAAGGACTGGGACGACGTGATGGGCATCAACCTCGACGCGGTGTTCTTCCTCTCCCAGGCCTTCTGCAACGACGTCGTCTCCCGCGGCGGCAAGGGCAAGATCATCAACATCGCCTCAATGCTCTCGTTCCAGGGCGGTATCCGCGTGCCCTCGTACACCGCCTCGAAGAGCGCGGTGGCCGGGCTCACCCGGCTCATCGCCAACGAACTCGCCGGCAAGGGCATCAACTGCAACGCGATCGCCCCCGGCTACATGGCCACCGACAACACCGCCCCGCTGCGCGCCGACGACAAACGCTCCGCCGCCATCCTCGAGCGCATCCCGGCCGGCCGCTGGGGCACGCCCGACGACCTCAAGGGCGCAGTGGTCTTCCTCGCGTCTTCGGCCTCCGACTACGTCAACGGCTACACCGTGGCCGTCGACGGCGGCTGGCTCGCGCGGTAGGCAGGGTCGGGACGTTTCTCTCGTAGATTCTTCCGTAGGTAGAACGAAACGTCCGCTCTCGGCACTGCTATTGGAACACACCGCACACGGCGGTTTCGGAGAAACCGCCCTACCGCCAAGCCCCTCCGCCCCGCCCGCCATTGCCATGAACGCCCTCCGCCTGACGCCCCTCCGCGCCGCCGCCCTTCTCGCGGCCGCCCTCCTCGCCCCGTGCGCCCGAGCCGCCGAAAAACTCGTCATCACCGCGGCCCACGACCTCGCGCTCGCCCGACCCTCCGAGACGATCGTCGTGCCCTGGGCCGAGGTGAACCGCGCCCTCCCCCACGCGCTCCTCCAGAAGCTCGCCGTGAAGGACTCCGCCGGCCGCGTATTGCCCTACCAGGTGACCAACGTCGCCCCGCTCGCCAAGGACCCCGAGAAGCGCGGCGCCGCCTACGGCGAGTTGATCTTCCAATACGACTTCGCCGCCGGCGAGCGGTCCGCCTCCTTCACCGTCGAGAAGACCGAGGAGCTCGCGCCCGTCTTCCCCGTGAAGGCCTTCGCGCGCGCCGTGCCCGAGCGGCTCGACGACTTTGCCTGGGAGAACGACCGCATCGCCCACCGCGCCTACGGCCCCGCCCTCGCCGCGCCCTCCGAACCGCCCGGGGCCAAGGAGGTCCTCGTCACCAGCGGCATCGACGTCTGGTGCAAACGCGTGCGCTACCCGATCGTCGACCGCTGGTACAACAAAGGCCACGACCACTACCACACCGACGAGGGCGAAGGCATGGACCTGTACTCCGTCGGCCCCTCGCGCGGTTGCGGCGGCACCGGCATCTGGGACGGCTCCCGCCTCCACGTCGGCCGCAACTACCAGACCGCGCGCGTCCTCGCCAACGGCCCCGTGCGCGCCGTCTTCGAGCTCACCTACGAAACGTGGGCCGCCGGCGGCGTCTTCGTCTCCGAGACCAAACGTTTCACCGTCGACGCCGGCCACAACCTCGACCGTGTCGAGAGCACCTTCACCGCCTCCGGCAAATCGCCCGAGCTCACCGTCGCCATCGGCCTCCACAAGAATCCCGCCGACAAGGGCCAGGACCCCTCGGTCGACGTGATTCGCAATCCCGCCGACGGTTGGCTCGCGCAATGGGTCGCGCAGAAGACCAACGGCGAACTCGGCGCGGCCGTGCTCGTGCCCTCCGCCGCCTTCGCCGGTTTCGCCGAGGACGACCGCAACCTGCTCGTGCTCGCCAAGGTCGCGCCGGGCCAACCGCTCACCTACTACGCCGGCGCCGCCTGGTCGCGTGCCGGAGACTTCACCACGCGCGAGGCCTGGCTGACCCATCTCGAAGCCTGCGCCGCCCGCGCCCGCCACCCGGTGAAGATCACCCTCGAGGCCGCCAAGTGATGCGAGGACTCGCCCACAGTTTTGTTGTCTCGGTCCGCCGAGCATCCCCCCCCGGCTGCTCCGCAGCCCTCCTCTGCCTGGCCAGCCTGTTCTCCGTCGCCCGGGCAGAGGAGCCCCCTTTCCGCATCGTCGGCCCTGCCGCCGGTGCCGACTGCCGCACCGCGCAGGAGGCGATCGACGCCGTCCCGGCCGACAACGCCGCACCCCGGCTCATCCTCCTCCAGCCCGGCGCGTACTTCGGCCATACCGTGCTCGACAAACCGTTCGTCACGTTGCGCGGTTCCGGCCCGGCGTCGCTTCTCACCTACAACCTCGGCCAGGCCATCCCTGGTGCTGACGCACAGGAGATCACCTGGCGCGGCGCGGCCGCCCTGCTCATCACGCCGGCGGCGCACGATGCCGTGATCGAAAACCTCACACTCGAGAACACCTACGGCAAGGGCATGCAGGCGCAGGCCTGCTCGGTCGAGGCCGACCGCGTGCTCTTCCGCCGCTGCCGGATTCTCGGTTGGCAGGACACCATCCGGCTCGAGACCGGGCGCCAGCTGTTCGAGCAGTGCTACATATCCGGACACGTCGACTTTATCTACGGCGGCGCCACCGCCTACTTCGACCGCTGCGAGATCCACTGCCGCGACCAGGGCTATATCACCGCACCTGCCACGCCGGCCGATCGCACCGGCTTCGTCTTCGCCGACTGCCGCATCACTTTCCCCTACGGCAATCCACCAACCTACCTCGGACGCCCGTGGAAAGAGTCCGCGCAAGCGGTGTTCATCCGCTGCGAGCTCGGTGCGGGCGTGCGCGCCGAGGGGTGGAAGGAATGGCGTGTCGAGTTGCCGCTCATCCGGTTCTCCGAATACCAGAGCCGCGGGCCCGGCGCCGGTTCGCCCGAGAGCCCCACCCGCGTCGCGTGGGCCACGTTCTCCGCCGAGCCCCCGCCCGCCGCCTTCACCCGCGCCGCCGTGCTCGGCGACTGGCAGCCGCCGGCTACCCAGCCCGCCAAACGCGACGCCACCACCCCGTAGGACCGGTCTCCGACCGGTCGCCCTCAACTCCGTCCAACTCCATCCCCGTGTCCTCTTTCCACGCCCAACCACCCATCGTCGCCGCTCGCGGCCGGTCGGAGACCGGCCCTACCTGGCGATCGCCGACCCGCTTGCGGGTGGACCCGCTTGCCCCCAAGCAGGTTGGGCCGGTCGCCCGTCTGCGTCGCCAGATCTCGGCAACAGCGTTTTCTCTCGTCTGCGCTGCCCAGACTTTCGCAACGCTGCCCCCCGCCGCCGCCGTCCCCCCAGCGCCCACCACCGACCCCGTCCCCACCTTCGCCGGCGCCACCCCGCTGGAGTGGTCCACGCGTCTCGCGCGCTCCGAGCTCGACCGCCAGTCCGGCGCGCTCGAGGCCGGCGCCACGCCGCGTTCGCGCTGGGACTACACCTCCGGACTCTTTGCCCTCTCGCTCCAGCAGCTCGCCGCGGCCACCGGCGACACCACGCTCCGCAACGCCGGCGACCGCATCGTCACCTCCTACGTCGGCGCCGACGGCGCCATCGCCACCTACGGCTTCGACGACTTCAACATCGACATGGTCACGCCGGGCCGCGCGCTGCTCGGGGTGTACGAACGCCAGCCCGACGTGCGCCTCAAGACCGCGCTCGCCACGCTCCGCCGCCAGCTCGCCCAGCAGCCACGCACCAGCGAGGGCGGCTTCTGGCACAAGCTGCGTTACCCGCACCAGATGTGGCTCGACGGCCTCTACATGGGCTCGCCGTTTCTCGCCGCCTACGGCAAGGCCTTCGGCGATCCCGCCGCCTTCGACGACGTCGCCAAACAGATCCTGCTCATCGACAAGCACCTCCACGACGCGAAGACCGGGCTCTACTACCACGCCTGGGACGAGGCGCGGCAGCAGGACTGGGCCGACAAGGCCACCGGTCTTTCGCCCAACTTCTGGGGACGCTCGATCGGCTGGTACGGCATGGCGATCGTCGACGTGCTCGACTACCTCCCGCCCACCCAGCACGAACTCGAGGAGATCAACGCCGTCCTGCGCCGCGTGGCCGAGGGCATCGCCCGCTGGCAGGACCCCGCCACCGGCGCCTGGTGGCAGGTCGTCGACCAGGGGGGCCGCGAGGGCAACTACCTCGAGGCCACCGCGTCCTCGATGTTCGTCTACACCTTGGCGAAGGCGATCAACCGCGGCTACCTGCCGCGCGAGAAATACCTCCCCGTCGCCCGCCGCGGCTACGAGGCGTTGATCCGCGAGTTCATCCGCACCGGCGCCGACGGCCGCGTCAGCCTCACCCGCTGCTGCTCCGTCGCCGGCCTCGGCTACACCAACTCCGCCGGCCGCGCCCGCGACGGAAGTTTCGAATACTACATCAGCGAGCCCATCGTCGACAACGACCTCAAGGGCGTCGGCCCCTTCATCCTCGCCGGCCTGGAGGTCGAACAACTCCTCGCCGCGAAACCCGCCGCCACCTTCACCCACGCCCGCGGCTGGGATGACGCCGCCGCCATCCTCGCCCGCATCAAGGACCCCGCGATTCCCGCGAAGGATTTCCCGCTCGTCGACTTCGGCGCCACGCCCGGCGCCGATGCCTCCGCCGCGATCCGCGCCGCCATCGCCGCGTGCCACCAGGCCGGCGGCGGCCGCGTGATCGTGCCCGCCGGCGAGTGGCTCACCGGCCCGATCCACCTCCTCAGCCGCGTGAACCTCCACGTGGCGAAAGGCGCCACGCTGCGTTTCAAGACCGACCCCGCCGCCTATCTCCCCGCCGTGCTCACCAAGTGGGAAGGCCTCGAATGCTACAACTACTCGCCCCTCATCTACGCGCTCGACCAGACCGACATCGCCGTCACCGGCGAAGGCACGCTCGACGGCGGCGCCACCTGGGAAACCTGGTGGGCGTGGAACAACAAGCAGGAGAAACCCACCCGACAGGTCGCCGCCCGCAACCGCCTCCTCGAGATGGGCGAGACCGGCGTACCCGTGGAGCAACGCCGCTTCGGCGACGGCGACTTCCTCCGCCCCAACTTCATCCAGCCCTACCGCTGCACCAACGTTCTCATCCAGGGCGTCACCATCGTTCGTTCACCGATGTGGGTCATCCACCCCGTGCTCTGCACCAACGTCACCGTGCGCGGCGTGACCGTCTCCTCCCACGGTCCCAACAACGACGGCTGCGACCCCGAGTCCTGCCGCGATGTGCTCATCGAGGACTGCATCTTCGACACCGGCGACGACTGCATCGCCATCAAGTCCGGGCGCAACAACGACGGCCGCCGCATCGGCGTGCCGAGCGAGAACTTCATCATCCGCCGCTGCACCATGAAGGACGGCCACGGCGGCGTCGTGCTCGGCTCCGAATGCTCCGGCAGCATCCGCAACATCTTCGTCGAGGACTGCACGATGGACAGCCCCAACCTCGACCGCGGGCTGCGCTTCAAGACCAACGCCGTGCGCGGCGGCTTCCTCGAGAACGTCTTCATGCGCAACGTCGAGATCGGCCGCGTGGCCGAGGCCGTGCTCACCATCGACCTGCTCTACGAGGAAGGCGCGAAGGGCGCCTTCCTGCCCACCGTGCGCAACGTGCACCTCCAGAACGTTCGCTCGTCCGCCAGCCCGCGCGTGCTCTTCATCACCAGTTTCCCCGGCGCCACGATCGACCACCTCACCTTCCGCGACTGCACCTTCCGCGGCGTCCAAAAAACCGAGGTGCTTTCCGGTGTCGGCACCCTCACCTTCCGTAACGTCACCATCGAGCCCGCCCAGCAACCCAAGGGCCTCAACTCGGTCCCCGCCCCCGCCGCCCCCTGAGCCTTTCAACCACAGACCCCCAATCCACCACACCCCCGATGAGCAAGTTCGCTGAAATCAACGAGAAGATCGGCCGCTACCGCTGGACGATCTGCGCCCTGGTCTTCTTCGCCACGACCATCAACTACCTCGACCGCAACGTGCTCGGCCTGCTCAAGACCACGCTCTCCAATGACGGGGTCTTCGGCGCCGATCCGGCGAACCAGGAACTCAACTACTCGACGGTCGTCATCTGCTTCCAGCTCGCCTACGCCCTCGGCATGCTCGCGGCCGGCCGCATCATCGACAAGGTGGGCACGAAGTCGGGTTACGCCTACTCGCTCATCGGCTGGAGCTTCGCCGCGATCGGCCACGCGTTCGGCCACCACACGTGGAGCTTCGGATTCTGGCGCGCCATGCTCGGCATCACCGAGGCCGGCAACTTCCCGGCCGCCAACAAGACCATCGCCGAGTGGTTCCCGAAGCGGGAACGCGCCTTTGCGACCGGCCTCTACAACTCCGGCGCCAACATCGGCGCCATCGTCGCCCCGCTCTGCGTCCCCTACATCGCCAGCGCCTGGGGTTGGGAGTGGGCCTTCATCCTCACCGGTGCCGTCGGCCTGCTCTGGCTCGTCTTCTGGTACACGATGTACGCCTCCCCGGCAGAGAAGCTGAAGACCGGCCACCTCCAGCAGGCCGAGTACGACTACATCCACAGCGACAAGGACGAACAGGCCGCCGCGCAGGCCCCCTCCGCCGCCGCCAAAGTCTCCTGGTTCAAGCTCCTCACCTTCCGCCAGACCTGGGCCTTCTTCTTCGGCAAGTTCCTCACCGACCCGATCTGGTGGTTCTTCCTCTTCTGGCTCCCGGCCTTCCTCGCCGGCGAAAACGCCCGCAAGCTCGCCGAGTTCAAGGCCGCCAACCCCTCCTTCACCGGCCTCGACGCCGACATCCCCGGCATCATCAGCTGGCCCTTCGCCGTTGCCGTCGTCTACACGGTCTCGACCTTCGGTTCGATCTTCGGCGGCTGGCTCCCGAAACGCCTCATGAACGGCGGCATGGACGCCAACAAGGCCCGCAAGACCGCGATGTTCATCTTCGCGCTCTTCCCGCTCACCGTGCTCCTCGCCTCCCGCCTCGGCGAAATCAATACCTGGCTCGCCGTCGCGACGATCTCCATCGCCTGCGCCGCCCACCAGGCCTGGTCCGCCAACATCTTCACCACCGTCTCCGACATGTTCCCGAAGAAGGCGGTCGCCTCCGTCACCGGTATCGGCGGCATGGCCGGCGCCCTCGGCGGCATTTTGATCGCCCGCGCGGCCGGCAAGCTCCTCGCCCACTTCACCTCCCTCGGCAAGGTCGAGCTCGGCTACGGCATCATGTTCATGATCTGCGGCGGTGCCTACCTCGTCGCCTGGATCCTCATGCACCTGCTCGTGCCGAAGTTCAAACAGGTGCAACTCGACTGAGTTCGCCATGGTCCGCGCCGCGGTACTGTTCGCTTCCCTCCTGCCGGTCTGCACCGCCGCCCTCGCGGCGCAGACCGGGAAGCCGGTCGAGCATCGACCCGGCGCACAGGCGGCCCCCCCTGTCGTCAAGATCGCGTGGCGCCAGATTCTGGAACAGCCCGCCCCGTGGTACGCCTCGACCGAGGCCCGCGCCATCGCCGCCTCCGTCCGCCAGTACCAGACGGAGCCCGGCGGCTGGCCCAAGAACCGCGACATGACCGCCCCGCCCGACGCCGCGTTTCTCGCCGACCAGAAGCACGACCACCGCTGGCCCACGATCGACAACGACGCCACCACCACGCAGATCCGGTTCCTCGCGTCGGTCGTCACCCACGAGCCGACTGACGCCGCGGCCAACCGCGCCGCCGCCGTCCGTGGCCTCGAATACCTGCTCGCCGCCCAGTACAAGCACGGCGGCTGGCCCCAGTATTTTCCGCTCCGCCCCGGCTACTACACCCACATCACCTTCAACGACGATGCGATGGTGAACGTGCTCCGGCTCCTCCGCGAGGTCGCCGCCGACCAGGAGCCCTTCTGCTGGGTCGAGCCCACGCTGCGCGAGCGCGCCGCCGCCGCGGTCGACAAGGGCATCGCCTGCATCCTGCGCTGCCAGATCGTCGTCGCCGGCAAGAAGACCGCCTGGTGCGCCCAGCACGACGAGGTCACCTTCGAACCCGTCCCCGCACGCGCCTACGAGCACGTTTCCCTCTCCGGCAGCGAGTCGCTCGGGATCGTCCGCTTCCTGATGACGCTCGAGAATCCCTCGCCGGAGATCGTCGCCGCCATCGAGGGCGCCGTCGCCTGGTACGAGGCCGCGAAACTCACCGGCATCCGCATCGATACGCCTCCCGCCGCCGACCTCGCGCACGGCCACGACCGCGTCGTCGTCGCCGATCCATCCGCCCCGCCCCTCTGGGCCCGGTTCTACGAGATCGGCACCAATCGCCCGATCTTCGGCGGCCGCGACACCATCATCCGCTACCGCCTGGACGAGGTGGAGCCCGAGCGCCGCGGCGGCTACAACTGGTTCACCGACGAGCCCGCCAAGCTGCTCGGACGGGACTACCCGCGCTGGCAGAAGAAGCAGGCCGCGCGCGCCTTGCAGCCGTGATGAACGCGTTCGGGCACACGCCTCGACAGGTAGGGAGGTTTCTCCGAAACGTCCTCGGCGGTTTATCCGCCTTTGGCGGCGCCGCAGGCGACCAGGGTTTCGTTCTCCCTCCGGAAGAATCTCCGAGAGAAGCCGCCCGACCGCGCACCGCTGTGTCGCCAGTTCGTGGCGCAGGCCTCCGTGCCTGCGTTACCGGAGATCGCAGGCGCGGAGGCCTGCGCCACGGTCGCCCTGCGTGGATTCTGCCGACGTCGCTCGCCCTTTTCCTCGGCGCCGCATCGCCCCTCGCCGCCACCGACTTCACCCGCGACTCCGCGCTCGCCCGCGCACGTGAAACCCACCCCGCCGCCGCGCTCCCGGCCGACTTGATCCCTGCCGGCGTGATTGCCGCGGAGAACCTCGTCTACGCCTCGCCCGCCGGCGTCCCCCTCGCGCTCGATCTCTACCGCCCCGCCACCGGCGGCCCGCACCCGGCCGTGCTCCTCGTCCACGGTGGTGGTTGGGAGGCCGGCAGTCGCGAGATGGAGCGCCCCTTCGCCCGACGCCTCGCCGCGCAGGGCTTCGTCGCCGTACCCGTTTCCTACCGACTTGGCCAAGCCGGCCATTTCCCCGCCGCGCTCCACGATCTGAAGGCCGCCGTGCGTTGGCTCCGCGCCCACGCGCATGAGCACGGCATCGACCCGGCCCGCATCGGCGCGGTCGGCGGCTCCGCCGGCGGCCAGCTCGCCGCGCTCCTCGGCGCCACCAACGGGGTCGCCGCCCTCGAGGGTCCGCTGTCCGAAGGTAGGGCGAACCCGCCCGAAGAGCCTGAGCCTGTCGAACGGCCGGGTGAGCCGAGCCTGTCGCCCCTCTCCAGCACCGTCCAGGCCGTCGTCGACATCGACGGCCTCGCCGACTTCACCGCCGACGCCCTCGTCGCCCAGCAGATCGCCAAGCCCAGCGCGCCCACCCGTTTCCTCGGCGGCTCGTTCGCCGAGCGCGCGGAAACCTGGCGCGCCGCGTCACCGCTCACCCACGTCGGCCCCGCCAGCGCCCCGACGTTGTTCCTGAACAGCACCGCGCCCACGCCGCTCCTGCCTGGGCGCGAGGCGATGGCGAAGAAACTTCGCTCGCTCGGCATCGGCGCCGAGGTCGCCGTCGTCCCCGACACGCCGCACCCCTTCTGGCTGCTCGACCCGTGGTTCGCCGGCGTCGTCACCACCACCGCTGCGTTTCTCCACCGCGAGCTGCCGCCGCCCGGTCCCACGCTCCATCTGGCCGGCGATTCCACCATGGCCGACAAGGCCGTCCTTGCTTTCCCCGAACGCGGCTGGGGCCAGCTCCTCCGCCCGTGGCTGCGTCCGCCCTGGCATCTCGCCAACCACGCCGTGAACGGTCGCAGCACGAAATCCTTCCGCGACCGTGGCCACTGGCAACGCCTGCTCGACCGCCTGCACGCCGGCGATGTCGTCATCCTCCAGTTCGGCCACAACGACGCGAAGCAGGACGACCCGGAGCGCTACGCCGATCCCGTCACCGGTTTTCCGGACAACCTCCGCCGCTTTGTCCGCGAGATCCGCGAGCGCGGCGCGATCCCCGTGCTCGCCACTCCGGTCGTCCGCCGCTGGTTCGATGCCGACGGCACGCTGCAGGACATGCACGCCCCCTACGTCGTGGCGATGCGCGCCGTGGCTGCCGAGGAGAAGATGCCGCTGATGGAGCTGGAGGCGCGCACGCGGCAGCTCCTTGTCGGGCTCGGGCCGGACGCATCGCTCGGCCTCTTTGTTGGCGACGCCGCCAAGGCGGCCGGCGGCAAGACCGACCACACCCATTTCACCGAGGAAGGGGCGCGCCGCGTGGCCGCCCTCGCCGCCGCCGAGATGCTCCGCCTTGGCCTGCCCTGCGCCGGTTCGCTCGTTGAACCTCCGGAGGCTGGGGCGGCCCCCGCGTCAGCCCTCGAGCACTAGTCCTCCGCCCACCGTCCACCGCCCACCGTTCTCCCGTTTCCATGAATCCAGAATCCTACCTCAACAACGTGTTTGGTCTCTCCGGCCGCGTCGCCGTCGTCATCGGCGGCACGGGCGAACTCTGCGGCGCCATGGCCGAAGGCCTCGCCGGCGCGGGAGCCGAAGTCGTCCTCGTCGGCCGCAACGCCGAGAAGGCCCAGGCCCGCCTCGACAAGATCTCCGCCGCCGGCGGCAAGGCGTGGTTCCACGCCGCCGAGGCCACCAGCAAGGCCGAGCTCGAAGGCCTGCGCGACGCCGTCCTGAAACGCTCCGGCCGCATCGACATCGTCGTCAACGGCGCGGGCGTGAACTCCGCCACGCCGTTCTTCGACATCACGGAGGAGGAGTTCGATCGCATCGTGCGCGTGAACCTCAAGGGCGTGTTCCTCGGCTGCCAGGTCTTCGGCAAGCACCTCGTCGAGCGCGGCCAGGGCGGCTCGATCATCAACCTCGGCTCGATGTCCGGCGTCGTCCCGCTCTCGCGCGTCTTCACCTACTCCGCCACCAAGGGCGCCGTGCACAACCTCTCGCTCAACCTCGCCCGCGAGTGGGCGCCGGCGAAGGTCCGCGTCAACGTCCTCGTCCCCGGCTTCTTCCCGGCCGAGCAGAACCGCAAGGTCCTCACCCCCGACCGAGTCACCAGCATCATGGGACACACGCCCGCCAAACGTTTCGGCGAGGCCCGCGAGCTCATCGGGGCCACCCTCCTGCTCGCCAGCGACGCCGCCGGCTCCTTCATCACCGGCGAGGAGCTCATCGTCGACGGCGGCTACCACGCCATGACGATCTGAGGGCAGGGGCGGCGCCCCGCCGCCGCCCATTTCCGCCTATCCGGCCCATCCCTCTCCTCCGAAATTCGGCAGACGACAGCAGGGAACGCAGGAAACAAAGATACTCCGCCCAAAGGGAAATCGGTGCCCACCTGTCAGGGAATACTCCTTGCACGTCCCAGGTGAGGGCCGCGCCACCAAACGAGATCATTCAAGTCGTCCATCCTTCGTTCTCTTCGTTACCTGCTGCCGGTTCCGGCGGCACATTTCCGGCTCATCCCCCTCCTTCTTCGCTCCAAACCTCGCCTCTCCGGTTTCCTCCCATGAAGCCCATCAACGCCTTCCTGCTTTCGCACAACCTGCGCCTTGCGCAAAACCCCTGCATCAGCCCCGACTTCTGTCTCGACTGGCCGACACTGCAGCAGAAGTTCGCCGACCGCTCCGCCCAGGGCCTGAAGTTCCACGACAAGTCCGGCTTCGAGACCGCGGCCGGCACCTGGACGCTCGTCGAGGACCTCGCCACCGGCGACTGCGCGTGGCGCCTCGAAGCCCCGCGCATCGCCGATCCGTCCGAAGTGCTCGACGACGGCGTCCTGCTCAAGCCCGGCCGCGCCGTCTTCCCCGCCACCTGGGAGAACCTCCTCCTCCTCAAGAACCTCGTCCAGGAACACGACGCCGGGGCCACCATTTTCCCCACCGCCTCCGCACAGCTCGGCCGCAGCACCCTCGGCGTCGGCGCGCGCTTCACCACGCTCCACTGGCCCGCCGTCGAGTGGGCCATGGGCGCCCTCGAGATCGGCATGACGGCCAACCAGAACTCGATCCCGCGCGAACTCGTGTACGACGTCGACGCGATGCTCGCCGGGAAGCTGGATACAGTGCCGTTCCCCTTCATCGGCGCCGCCGTCCCCGAGGGGCACCAGGGCCAGAGCGTCGAGGGCATGAGCCACGGTTGCGTGCTCTCCAAGCTCAAGACCGGCTTCCACCGCCGCCGCATCGCCTGGAGCTTCAACGCCGACCATCAGCCCATCGGCGGCAAGTTCGACCGCCGCGAGGACGCGCTCGTGCGCGGCTGCCTGCTCGCCAGCTACATCACCTTCGACCTCTCCCCCGAGCTCGCGCTCAACCAGCCCGCCGCCGCGGCCGACGTCCCCGCCGCGCTCCTCGCCAAGGTCCGCGCCCGGGTCGCCGCCGCCGGCCTCACGCTCGACGAGGCCGCGTTCGCCGCGCTCGTCGGCACCGTCTGGCCCTCGCTCCAGAAGATGAAGCGCCGCGACGAGAAATACGCCGCCGCTCGCGACGCCGCGTTCACCACGCCGGTCGGCCGCGGCTACCTGCGCGAGCTCTCCATCGACGAACTCCCCGGTCTCACCACCCCGGATACCACCGCCGTGATGCTCGCCTTCTGCGAGGCGCTCGGCATGCCCGTCAACTTCATCGCCCCCGCCTTCGGCTTCCAGAAGAACTGCCCGTATCCGGACAACACCGCCCTGCGCGCCCTCATCGCCAAGCAGTGGGCCGTGTGCGAGAAGTTCGGTGTCAGCATCGGCTTTCACTCCGGCTCCGGCAAATCCGCCGAGAACTACCGGATCATGGGCGAGGTCACCGGCAGCCGGCTCGAGATCAAGACCAGCGGCCGCTACACCTACGAGATGGGCCTCGCCGTCGCCGCGTCGCCGAATCCCGCCGACCAGCGGCTCTGGGCCGACTGGTACCGCTTCACCCTGGAGCTCGCCCTGCTCGGCGCCTTCAGCACCGACGCCACCGAGCAGAAGATGGCGCGCACCTTCATCACCACCGCGCTCGCCGCGGGCGGCCGGCCGACCGACGTGTTCGCCGACTCCGCCACGACCCGCGCCGCCCTCGAGGCGCTCCCGCCGAGCCCCGAGCACATGTTCTTCTTCGAATACAACTTTCTCTATGTGCTCGCCGGCGGCGGCCGCGCCGAGAAGGCCGCCCTCGGCGACCACACTCCCGCCGGATACAACCAGCGTGCGCGCTTCTATGCGATCAGCCCCGAGGCGCAGCTGCTCTTCGCCAAGGGCATCGCGAGTTACCTCGTGTTCCTCGCCGAAAACACCAAGCTCGCCTCCGCCGAGACGTGCGCCGCCGCACGCAAGCTCCTCGACAGCTACCAGACCTACGACGCGTTCTACGACGCGATCAGCCAGTGACAGCAGCGCCCGGCGGCCGGCACCGGCACTATCCGGCCGCCTCCTCGCCACCCGCTCCGCCCTCCTCGCCACTTCCAAAATGAAACCGTTCATCCACGAGAACTTCCTCCTCCACAACGAGGCCGCCCGCGACCTCTACCATTCCTTCGCCAAGGACGAGCCGATCTACGACTACCACTGCCACCTGCCGCAGAAGCTCATCCTCGAGAACCACCGTTTCGCCGACCTCGCCGAGGTCTGGCTCGGCGGCGACCACTACAAGTGGCGCGCCATGCGCGCCAACGGCATCGACGAACGCTTCATCACCGGCAACGCCACCCCGCGCGAGAAGTTCGACGCCTGGTGCGCCACCGTGCCCAACACCCTGCGCAACCCGCTCTACCACTGGTCGCACCTCGAGCTGAAGCGCTACTTCGGCCTCGACTGCCTCATCTCCCCCGCCACCGCCGACCGGATCTGGACCGTCGCCAACGAGCGCCTCGCCACCCTGCGCGTACACGACATCCTCGCCGCCGACAAGGTGGCCGTCGTCGGCACCACCGACGACCCCGCCGACCCGCTCGACCAGCACCTCGCGATCCGGAAGCTCGGGATCAAGACGCGGGTGTATCCGTCCTTCCGGCCCGACAAGGCGCTGCTCGTCGACCAGCCCGCCGCCTTCAACGCCTGGATCGAGAAGCTCGCCGGCGCGGCGAAGACCACCGTCGCGTCCTTCGAGAACTTCCTCGCCGCGCTCGACCGGCGCCACGCCGACTTCCACGCCGCCGGCGCCCGCGTCTCCGACCACGGCATGGAGCAGTGCCTCGCCGAGCCCTGCACCGCCGCCGAGGCCAAGGCCATCTTCGACGCCGCGCGCGCCGGCCAGGCGGCCACCAAGGCCCAGCTCGCGCAGTTCACCTCGTTCATGATGCTCGAGTTCGGCCGCTGGGACGCCAAACGCGGCTGGACCAAGCAGCTGCACCTCGGCGCCCTGCGCAACAACAACACCCGGCTGCTCTCCTCCCTCGGGCCCGACACCGGCTTCGACTCCATCGGCGACTTCCCGCAGACCGTCGCCCTCGCGCGCTACCTCAACACGCTGGACTCCACCAACGAGCTGCCGCGCACCATCCTCTACAACCTCAACCCGGCCGACAACTACGCCTTCGCCTGCATGATCGGCAACTTCCAGGACGGCACCGTGCCCGGGAAGATCCAATACGGCAGCGGCTGGTGGTTCCTCGACCAGAAGGAGGGCATGGAGATGCAGCTCAACGCGCTCTCCAACCTCGGCCTGCTCAGCCGGTTCGTCGGCATGCTCACCGACTCGCGCAGCTTCATCAGCTACGCGCGCCACGAGTATTTCCGGCGCGTGCTCTGCAACCTCCTCGGCGCCGAGATGGAGCGCGGCGAGTTGCCCAACGACCGGGAGCTCGTCGGCGGCATGGTGCGCAACATCTGCTTCGCCAACGCCCGCGAGTACTTCCGCATGGACCTCGATCCCGCCTACGCCGCGAAGGGCTAAGCCTCCAGCCCCTGGAGCCAAGGCGCGATCCGGTCCGGGCGGGACGTCTCGACGTCCCGCCCATTTTGTACATACACGAAGCCATGGCCCATGGAGCGCTTCGTTCGTACTGGCGAATTCTTCTCCCGACCCTGCTCCTCGGCTTGCTAGCAACTGCCTGCGTCACCCCCAGCGCCCTGCCCAAGCTCACCGCCGAGCTTTCCGTTCCGGCCACCTCGAACGAACGATGCCTCACCATCGTTCGCCGACTGCGCCACGCGGACCTTCGCCAGACCGGCAGCGCGCTCGTCGACCTGCTCGCCAGTGAACGCTTCCAGTTTCCGCGCTACATTCCCTCGGGCTGCGAAGACGCGAATCCGCGAATCGAGGTGAGGATCCAGACGGCGGTGCACGAGATCTTCGAGGCGTATTTTGCAGGCCCAGGCACCGAGGCGGAGAAGGCGGAGTTTCTGTGTCAACTACTCGGATCGAGGCACGACACAGAAGGCCGCGCGGTTTTGCTCCGCTACCTCGAGCACGAATGCTGGCACCCGGTGGCGGAGGCGCCGGTCGCCGCGCTCGCCACCGGACCGAACACGCCCCCGGAACTGCGCGTCATTGCACTCAGCCTTCTCATACGCCGCTGCGATCCCAACCGCTACTGCACCCAAGGCGTGGCGCTGATCGGTGAGTGGCCCTTGCACCAGACCGAACAACTCTGCGCGAGCGAGGGCCGCGAGATGGTATTCCGCAACATCGTCGGAGCTGCCGATTGGTCGGCCCTCTCCGCATCCAACCGCGACCAGTTCATCCGGATCGGTTTCAAGACCGTGCGAGAGGGGCGGTCCATAAGTCCCGTATACGGGTATTTTGTGGCCTGCCAGCTCGGCTCCGCGCTGAAGATCCAAGGCTGCTTCAAACCGGATCAGAGTGCGCCCCAATACCAAGGGGAGGGCCGGCTGAAGGAGTCATTCTTCGAGGACACCGTCCGCAACGCCCTCGCCTGGGCCGACGCCAACGGTTACTGACCCGCCTCACCTTCGCCACAACCGCTCACTCCGCCGGAGCCCAGTCTTCGGGCACCCAACGGTACCGTTCGCCTCCAGCTGCGACCGCCACGATCCGGCCGAGCCCCGGGAACGGCCCGCGGCCGCCGATCCACGCCGGCGCCGTTTCGGCAGCGGTGCCATGGGCCGGCGAAAACAGTTTCCCGCACCGGGGAAGACGGGCATCTGTGGCGTACTGCTCTCTGCAAACCCATGAACTCCCGTCACCTCGCCATCCTTCTCGCCACGGCGGTGTTTGCCGCCGCCCCCTCGTTCGCCGCCGACGCGCCGGTCGCCACCGTCGCCCCGCACAGCCTCCCGGGAACGCAACTGCGCGTCCTGCCCAAGTCGCCCACGGGCCGCCAGTACCAGCTCCACATCGCCCTGCCCGACAGCTACGCCGCGCATCCCGAGCGGAAATACCCGGTCGTCTTCGTGACCGACGCCTACTGGGACTTCGGCAAGATCTCGGCGATGGCAGGCTCGCTGGTGTACGACAAGGTCGTGCCCGAGTTCATCACCGTCGGCATCGGCTACCCCGGCGAGAACCTCGACTACGGCTCCCTGCGCCGCTGGGAGCTCGCCCCGATCCCCCTCACCGAGTTCGGCGGCACCGCCGAAAACTCCGGCCACGCCGCGGAGTTTCTCCAGTCCATCGAGACCGAGATCATCCCCTTCATCGAGCGCGAGTACCGCGCCGACCCGCAGCACCGCGTGCTCGCCGGCGCCTCCCTCGGCGGCCTGTTCACCCTCTACGCCATGTACACCAAGCCCGAGCTGTTCTCCGGCTACATCGCCCCGACTCCCGCGGTCGCCACCGGCCAGGACTGGCTGCTGGGCTACGAGGATGCGTTCGCGAAATCCGGCCGCAGCCTGCACACGCGGCTCTTCGTCGCCGTCGGCGGCAACGAGGTTCCCTCGTTCATGGCCGCCATCCTCCGGCTCAACGCGCAGATCCAGTCCCGCCGGCAGGAGGGGCTGGCCTACCGGTTCCACCTCGTCGAGGGCGAGCGCCACGCCGGCATGCAGTTCGAGGCCTACGTGCGCGGGCTGCGCTTCATCTTCGAGCCGCTGGCGCCCGAGGCCGGCCCGATGCTCAAGTTCTGAGCCGCAGGGCTCGCCTCGCTCCCGAGCGGCGGACTTCCCCGCCGCTCTTTTCTTTGCCGGCGTCGCAATGCATCCGCCCCTTGCTGCCGGCCGCGCCGCCGCCGCTCCGGACTCGACGACACGAATACGATGGCACCGGCCAGATCCTCGCGGAGCCGGCCGACTCGGCTCGGCCTCGGCGAACAGGAAGCCGGCGCCCATTCCGGCGACATGAAGCATTTCGCGACGAGCCATGGTGGGTGGGGCTGAGCCTGCGAAGCGCAGTTGGAACCGACAGAAGCCAAGAACCCGGCCGGGCCGGGGGATGACGGGAAGAAACGACCCGGCGCTGCCTCCTCCGAGGCGAGCATCGACCACGGATTGCACGGATCATCACGGATTGGCTCCGGTCATCCGTGCCCAGCTGCGAGATCCGTGGCCCCCTCCGATGAATCCAGTTCCTTGAGCGGTAACGAAGAGCACGAAGTGTGAACAAGTTGGATAAGGGGATCCGGGGTTCCGGTCTTCACCTGCCAGGTGAAGGGAAAGCTCCCGGGCCCGTCGGCACTGATCTCCCACGGTACGGAGTCCCGTTGTTCCCTTCTGTCCTCTGCGGATATTGGGCTGAACGCGGCGGACACGGGCGGCACCCTCCACTCGCCCGCCCGTCGACGTGAAGCACCGCCACAACGGGAAAAACCGCCTCGCCGCCCCCCATTTCGCCCGCCAAGAAACTCGGCATGAAACTCGCCCTCCCGCTCCGCGCGCTTGTCGCCCTGCTGTTCGTCGGCCTCGCCAGCCTCACCCTCGCGAACACGGAGAAACCCGCTGCGGGCGGGCCGGCCCCGGTGCCGTACGCCAAGAAGGCCCGTTTCAGCAAACAGTACGACCCGAACCTCAAACCCGACCACGAGGCCTATCCGGTCCGGCTCGCACCGCTCGTCTACCCGGCCAAGTGGCGCCAGTGGGGCCAGCCCGCCTACGCCATCGTCGAGTTCCTCATCAAGGACACCGGGATGCCCAGCGAGATCCAATGCACGGAGGCCACCGACCGCGCATTCGCCAAGGCCGGCGAGCAGGCGGTCGCGAGCTCGTTCTTCTTCCCCGCGGTGAAGAACCAGCGGGGAGTCTGCAGCAGGCAGGTGCTGCGTATCGCTTTCGATCTCACACCGCCGGCGGCGCCGCCCGCCCAACCGGCCGTCCCCGCCCAACCGGCCGTCCCCGCCGCCGCCACGCCCTGAGCCGCGCCGCCCCTGCCGTCTCGACTTCCCCGCGGCCGCGCCGCACCCTCGCCCCCATGCCCACGATCTACGAGCAGCTCCGCGCCGATGTCGTCACCGCCCTGAAGGCCCGCGACTCGGCCACCGCCCTCGCCCTCCGCACGGCCGACGCCGCCATCCAGCGCGCCGCGATGGACCAGAACAAGCCAATCGACGACGCCCTCGTCACCGCCGTCCTGCGCAAGTCCGTGAAGGCGCTCGCCGAGGCCAAGACCGAATTCGAGAAGGGCGGACGCGCCGAACTCGCCGCCGCCAACGACAGCGAGATCAAGCTGCTCGAGAAGTACCTGCCCCAAGGGCTCAGCGCCGCCCAGCTCGACAGCCTTCTGGCCGAAGTCATCGCCACGACCGGCGCCACCTCGCGCAAGGAGATGGGCAAGGTCATGGGCGCGCTGAAACAACACCCGCAAGCCGGCCTCATCGACTTCGGCGCCATCAGCAAGCTGATCCAGGCAAAGCTGCCCTGAGGCGTTGTCGTGAGGCCCGGGGGATACGCGACAGCGGACGAGCCCCCAGGCCCAGGAGCCCGATCACTCGACGGCCCGCCACCGACGTCCGCGACTTGGGGCGTCCCTGCGGCCACCGCCAGCCGGGTCCCGGCAGGGCCCGCGGGCATCCGCCCCCTGGTGACACCGGGGCGTGCGCGACCGTGCACCGCTCAACGCCGACATCCGCCGAGCGGCGCACGCTCCGGGTTTTCACAAATCCGGAGCAACTGGCGCCTTGCTCGACCCAGACCCTGCCCTACGGTCCGCCTCCGCTCCCGAGGCGCGAACGCGCCTGCCCCACCGGGCCCCAACACAAACCCCCGAAGCAGCCCAAACACATGAACTGGATCAGAATGATCAGACCCCTCGTCGCCGCTCTCGCCATGATCGCGGCCTCCGCCCAACTCGAGGCGCAATCCCGCTATGTGCTCGTGTCGAATCTCACCCACAAGGTGCTGACCGTCGACGCAGCCACCACCAACCCGACCGAGAACGTCCATCAGGCCGACTACAACGCCGGCCGCAACCAGCACTGGATCGTCTCGCGTCCGGCCTTCGACGGCACCGTCCAGATCCGCAACGTGGCCACAGGCCGCGTCCTCGAGCAGGTGGATACCGCCAGCGGCCCGGCGCCGAAAGTGCGCCGGCTCGTCAGCGGCCGAAGCCAGCAACAGTGGAGGGTCGCCTCGCTTGGCGACGACGCTGCGGAGATCGCGAGCGCCCACAGCGGACTTGAGTTGACGGTATATCCCTGGACCGGGCTGGAGGTCGCTCCGATCATTCTCGCCAGCTCGTGGGGCAGCGAGATGTACGGCAAGTGGCTGCTCGTGCCCGCCGACTCGGCCCCAACTGCCGCGACACTGGACTGGAGCTTGTCCCCCGTGGGCCAAGTCTCGGCCCGCGGAAACAGGAACGCGCTCCGGGTGTTGTTCAAGCTGTCGTCCGCGCCCAACGGACAAGGCAACGTGGTCTGGCTCGAGGGTCTGTATCTTGCCAGTTCGGACAACTGGGTCTCGGTGGGCACACTCCCGGTCTACCGTGGCGATGGGCCGCTGATCTGGCCCGTCGAGGCGTACGCGTTGGGCGTGGACAATTCGTGGCACCGGATCGGGACCACCACGGTGGTCGCCCCGCCCCTGCCGCCACCCGGTGACGTTCAGCCGCCGCTGCGGGGGAAATAGCACCCCGCCTTCGCGGCCGCCGCGCCCCGCTCCCGTGGCGGCGCGGTTCACGCACCGTTTCCGACAAGTCCGGGGCTGGCACAGAATCCGCCCCGGCGAGCCGCCGGGCATCCGGGCAAGCTTTTCCTCCTGCCCGGCATGCCGTTTCCCGCCCTCGGCGGGAACTCGAGTGGTCGCCTTCAGCGCGCCCCATCCTCCGCCACGCGCAAGCTCGCGGGCGGCCCAAGATAGGTCGGCTTCTGCCCGCCGGCATCGATCACGAAGCGCTGGAGCACCATGCCGGCGTCGATCATCCACA
>DAOOFR010000006.1:0-42142 GCA_035415285.1 Opitutaceae bacterium | reverse complement strand
CCGGCTCGCCGGCATCGACGATCCGGCGACGCTCCGCGGCGGCACGGCCGACCGCCGCCTCCGCGACGCGCTGGGCGCCGCGCCGGCGGGCGCGACGATCCTGCTTGCCCACACTCCGGATACGCACACCGCCGCGGAGGCCGCGGCCGCCGGCGTGGGCCTGATGTTCTCCGGCCACACCCATGGCGGCCAGATCTGGCCGTTCGGCCAGTTGGTGCGGCGGCGCTACCCTCTGTTCGCCGGCCGCTACGAGGTCGGCGCCATGGCGGTGCTGGTCGGTCGCGGCGCCGGCACCTGGGGCCCGCGCCTGCGGCTGTGGGCGCCCGGCGAGATTCTCCGCGTGCGGCTGCGCGCCAGCCCGGCGCCCGGCCCGGACTCGCGGTAGGCGGCAACGCCGGGCCTCCGCCGGTCGCGGCGTCATGCCCAATCTCTCGATACCGTCCTCCCACCCGGCAAAAAAACACCCGCGTCCCGGCCGGAGCCGAGGACGCGGGTGGCGATTGGCGACGAAGCGGCGATCAGGCGGCGGCGAGCGCCTCGAGATGTTCGCAGAACACAGCCTCCCCCGCGGAGACGCGGGCCAGGAGCTCGTCTGCGAGCGCTTCGGTGAGGTGATCCCAGAAGAAAGCAGTTAGAGAGTTCATAGTCGGTGCAGAGGATATAAAGGGGCCCTGTGCCGATTGCGAGGCGCCCCGGTGTTTTTCTCGCGAAAAAGTGCTGAAATCCGACGGAACTGTCCGCCCAAAAACAGGACTTACGCGCGACCAGCGGCGTGGCGCCCGCGTGAGGTGGGGCAACTTCCCCCCGCCGCCTTTTCCCTCGCAGCGTCGGCGCACGTTCCGCTTACTCGCCGCGCATGAGCGCCCCGCATCCGCCTTCGCCCGACTCGGCCGCAGCCCCGGCCCGCGACGACCGTTTTCCCTCCGGCATCCCCTACATCGTCGGCAACGAGGCCGCCGAGCGCTTCAGCTACTACGGGATGCGGCAGATCCTCTATATCTACCTCGTCGGCCTGTTCACCGGCTTCGTGGCGGAGCAGGCCGTGCCCGCCGCCGAACTCGCCGAGGCCAAGGTGCGCGCGACGCAGGCCGTGCACGTATTCATGGCGGGCGTCTATCTCTTCCCCATGATCGGCGCGATCCTCGCCGACCGCCTGCTCGGCAAGTACCGGGTGATCTTCTGGGTCTCGTTGATCTACGTGGCCGGCCATGCGGCGCTCGCCGTCGCCGGGCGGTTCGGAGTGATCGGGCAACTCGGCAACGCCGAGACGGCGATGTTCCTCGGCCTGGGTCTGATCGCGATCGGTTCGGGCGGCATCAAACCCTGCGTGTCGGCCAACGTGGGCGACCAATTCACCGCGGCCAACGGCCACCTCGTGCCGAGGATTTTCCAGATCTTCTACTTCACGATCAATTTCGGCTCCTTCTTCGCCAGTGTGCTCACGCCGGTCCTCTACAAGCGGTTCGGCCCCGAGGTCGCCTTCGGCGTGCCGGGCGTGTTGATGGCGGTCGCCGCCTTCGTCTTCTGGCTCGGTCGCCGACGCTTCATTCGCGTGCCCCCGAGACCGGGCGGCGCCCTCGGGCGGATCGACTTCGCCGCCTCGGCGCTCATGGCGGTGCCGCTGTTGCTGGCCATCTACGTGGCGGTCGAGAAGTCCGAGACCATCGTCCACGCGGTGATGGAGCGTGGCTCGGGCGCCCTCCTGCCGACGCTGGCCGCGACCGCGCTCGCCTATTGGTACCTCGCCGTCGCGGGCCTCGTCGCGCTCGGCGCCGGACTCGCGCTCGCCCACCGGCGCCAGGCCCTGCAGGAGGACAACGGCTTCCTCGCCGTGATCCTCTACTGCTGGCGCCACCGCGGCGAACGCACCGCCGGCGAGAGCTTCTGGGAACCCGCCCGCCGCCACTTCGGCGACGAACCCGCCGACGGCCCGCCGGCCGTGCTGCGCATCCTCGTGGTGTTTTCGATGGTCAGCGTCTTCTGGGCGCTCTTCGACCAGCACTCCTCCACCTGGGTCGAGCAGGCGAAGGCGATGGACCTGCGCCTCGTGCTGCCGACCGCCGTCTGGTCCGGCTGGGTCGTGCCCGGCACCATCGCCGGCGCGGTCTTGGGCGCACTCTGGCTCTTCCTCTGGGTCTCGAACATCCGTATCCCCCGCGCCGTGCCATATACGGTGGTCGGCCTGATCGCGGCCTGGGGCGCCGTCGCGGCATTGATCCACTTCCGCGCCCCGGCCTCGACCGTCCTCGATCTCCTGCCGGCCCAGATCTCGGCCCTCAATCCGCTGCTGGTGATGATCATCATCCCGCTGCTCAGCCTCGGCGTGTACCGCCCGCTCGAACGCCGCGGCCGCCCGCTCAAGCCGCTCCACCGCATGACGGCGGGCATGTTCCTCGCCGCCGTGTCCTTCGCCGCCGTCGCCATCCTCCAGGCACAGGTCGAGGCCGCCGGGCCGGGCCGCGTCCACGTGCTCTGGCAGATCATCCCGTACGTGCTCATCACCGCCTCCGAGGTGCTCGTCTCGATCACCGGCCTCGAGTTCGCCTACACCCAGGCCCCGCGCGCGATGAAGTCGACCATCATGGGCTTCTGGCTGCTCTCGGTGACGCTGGGCAACGTGCTCGTCGCCTTCCTCGCGCCGTTGCAGACGCTCTCCCTCGCCACGTTCTTCTGGACGTTCGCCGGTCTCATGGCGGTCGCCGCCTTGATCTTCGCCGTCATCGCGTCGTTCTACCGGGGCAGGAGCTACCTGCACCCCGCCGAGGCCGCCAAGTAATCGAGGTCTGGTCTCACGGAACGAGGCACGATCATCGGCTCCGCGGCGAGGGTTGCAGTTCGGCCGCGCTCCGCTCGCCAATCCGCAATCCGCATTCCGCAATTCCCATGAAGGTCACCTATTACCTCGAAGTCATCTCCTCCTGGTGCCACTGGGCCGAGCCGACCTGGGCCGAACTCCAGGCACGCTACGCCGGCCGCGTGCAGTTCGCCTGGAGGATCGCACTCATGCGCCCGCAGGACTTCCCCGTCTCGCCCGCGCAGGCCGACTGGTTCTACCGCCGCAGCGGCACGATCGCCCGCGCGCCGTACATGCTCAGTCACGGCTGGCTCGAGGGCCCGGACTGCGACTACGCCGTGCCCAATCTCGTCGCCGAGGCCGCCCGTTCGCTCGGCGCCACCGGCGACACCGTGCGCCACGCGCTCACCCACGCCGCCGTGCGCGAGGGGCGCAAGGTCGCCCGCCTCGAGGAGGCCGTGGCCATCGCGGCCGCGGCCGGGCAACTCGACCCCGCGCTACTGCGCGCCCGCGCCACCTCGCCCGAGATCCGGGCGACGGTCGATGCCTCCACCGCGGAGTTCCACTCCCTCCAGATCACGCAACGGCCCGCCTTCGTGCTCGACGACCCCATCGGCGACCGCGCCGTCTTCAGCGGCCTGATACGCCTCGAACCCTTGGTCGCCACCCTCGAGGCCATGCTGGCCGACACCGCGGCCTACGCCACGCACCGCGCCCACTTCGGCGACCCGCCGGCCGGTTGAAGCACGACACCGCCGCCACGCGGCGCGGCCGCTCCGCCCGTTCTTCGGCATTGAGCCCGCGGAGACGACTGCCATGCTGCCCGGCCACCCCCCACGGAAACCACATCCAGCCACTTCACCTCCGCCCATGAAATCCGTGCTTCGTCTGCTTCCCGCGCTCGCGCTCGCCGCCACCGTCTCGCCCTTGGGCGCCGACGACGCGACCGACAACATCGACGCCGCCAAGGCCGCCTACGAGGCCGGCAATTACTCCGAGGCGCTCACCGCCCTCGACACCGCCAACCAGTTCATCCGCCAGAAGAAGGCCGAGGGGGTCGTGAAGCTGCTCCCCGACGCCCCGAAGGGTTGGGAGGCCGGCGAACCCGAGTCCGAGGCGGCCGCCTCCTCGCTCCTGGGCGGCGGCGTCACCGTCAAGCGCACCTACACCCGCGAGAGCAGCAACGTCACGATCAAGATCCAGTCCGATTCCGCGGTGATGCAGTACGCGGCCATGTTCAGCAACCCGATGATGCTCTCCGCCTCCGGCGCCAAGATGGAGACCATCAAGGGGCAGCGCGTCACCGTCGAGTTCAGGAGCGGCGCCGACAACGGCACCATCAAGGCCGTCGTCGACGGCCGTTACCTCGTGGAGTTCGAGGGCGACAGCGTCACCGTCGACGACCTGCGCACCTTCGCCAAGGCCTTCGACTACGCCAAGCTCGCCGCGCTGCAGTAGGCCCGCGCCGCCCTTCGTATCCGCTTCTCGGGCCCGGCGCCGCGCGCCGGGCCTTTTGTTCTCGGACCGCGGGCGGCGCCGCGCGCCCCCTCCCGCGCCGGTCGCGCGTCACTCCCGCCCCGCCAGCCAGCGGCGGAACACCCGCAACTGGTCCGGCGTGCCGAGCACCAGCAGCTCGTCCCGCACCAGCATCCGTTCCTGCCCGGATGGGTTGAGCAAGCGTTCGCCGCCGCGCTGGATGCCCGCGATCTGCACGCCCGCCACCCGGCGCACATCCGCCTCCTCGAGCGTGCGGCCCGCCTGCGGCGAGGCGTCGGGCACCCGCACGCGGTGGACCAGCAGATCGCCCAGCGCCGGCGCCGGGGTCCGCTCGGTCGGCTCCTCCAGTTCGCGCCGCGCGGCCGCGAGCTGCTCGCGGGCCCCCAGCAACAGCACCTGATCCAGCGGATACAGCACCGTCGCCCCGTCGGGGTTGACCAGCCCGGCGCCGTGCCGGTCCACGCCCACGACCGTGCAACCGTGCCGGCGCCGCAGGTCGAGTTCGCGCAGGCTGCGCCCGGCCGCGCCGGAATGCTCGGGCAGCGCCACCTCCTCGATGTGCAGCTCCCACTCCTGCGGCGTCTGGGCGAGCAGGGCGGCAGCCCCCGTGTTCGACGCGGCCACGCTCTCCCGCAGGCGCACCTCCATGTCGCTATGCCAATAGATCAGCCGGCGCCAGAGCAGCGCCAGCACCACCGCCGCCACCGCCGCCACCGCCAGCGGCCCCCACCACACGCGGGGATGCGCCGGCGCCACGGCGGCCAGCCAGAAGAAGAGCGCCGCACCGCCCGCGATCTTCAGCCCCGCCTCCGCCACCGGCCGCAGCAAAGCGGCGTTGGGCAGATCGCGGGTGGTGACCTCGGCCAGCATCATCGCCAACACGGCGAGGTTGCGCCAGATCGCCACGCACACGGCCAGCACCACCAGCGCCAGCGCGCTCCAGAAGACCACCTGCGAAAACCGCGGCAGCACCGCATCCAGCCCGGCGAAATCCCGCACGGCCCGTTCCAGCGGCGGCGCGAACAGCAACAGCCCCGAGGCGAACGCCACGCCCACCGCGATCTGAAGCACGCGTTTGCGGCTCAGTTGCCAGAGCACGCTGGCGGCCCCGCGCCCCTGCACCCGATCGAGCCACCCGCGGTATTCATCGAGCAGACGAGTGATCAGCCGCGGTTGCACCCGCAGAATCGCCCCGGCCATGCCCTCCGCCCGGGCGGTCAGCAACGGGGCCACCAGCGCCGTGATCAGCGCGGCGCCCACCGAGAGCGGTTGGTACTCCTTCGGCAGAATGCCCGCCGTGACGCCCAGTTGGGCCGCGATGAAGCCGAACTCTCCCAGGGGCGTGAGCGACAACCCGCCCTCCAGCGCCACCCGGGGCGGCTGGCCCGTCGCCAGCAACGCCAGCGAACACGCCACCGGCCGCGCCATCAGCGCGAACGCCGAGACCGCCAGCACCTGCCACCAGATCTCCGCGAAGCCGCGCAGGTCGATCATCATCCCGATCGCCACGAAAAACACCGCGCTGAACACGTCCCGCAACCCGCCGAACGCCCGTTCGAGCGCCCCGCGCTGCGGCGTGTCCGCCACCACCACCCCGAGCAGGAACGCCCCCAGCGCCAGCGAGTAGCCGGCGCTCTGCGCCCCGAACGCCAACAGGCACAGCAGTCCCGCGACCATCAGCGTGCGCAACTCGTCGGTACCGCTGTGGTCCATCCGCCGCAGCAGCCAGGGCATCAGCAGCAGCCCGCCCACGCCGAGCAGCGCCACGAACGCCCCCATCTCGACCAGTGCCGACCCCAGCCCCATCTGCCCCTCCCCGCCGATCTTCACGTACGAGGTCAGCAGCGCGAGCATCACCACCGCCACCACGTCCTCCAGCACCGTGATCGCCCCGGCGAACTGCCCGCTGGGCGAGTGCAGCCGCCCCGCCTCCAGCAGCGACTTGCCCACGATCGCCGAGCTCGAGCTCACCAGCATCCCGGCCAGGAACAGCCCCTGCATCCCGTCCAACCCGAGCGCCGGCGCGAGCACGCGCGCCATCGTCACCACCGCCACCGCCCCCAGCCCGGTGGCCACCAGCAGCGACAGGCCCAACGCCTTCAGCCGCCGCAGGCTCAGCTGCATACCGATCGCGAACATCAGAAACACGAGGCCCAGTTGCGCCAGTGTCTGGATACGATCGGCGTCCGTCACCAGCGAGGCGGGCGGCGTGTACGGCCCCACGACCAGCCCCGCCAGCAGGTAGCCGACCACCGGCGACAGGCCGACGCGCTTGCAGCCCCAGCCGGCCAGCGCCGCCACGAACACCACGATTCCTAGGTCGCGAACGAACTCGAGTCCGGTCATGCGCGCAAACTCCGGAAAACCGGCCCCGACGGCAAGGCCGCATCGCGGCGGAACCGGCTTTTCTTTTGACTTCCCCGAGCGGGGACAAATTCTTGCGCCAGAATCACCTGCCCAACCGGCCCGCAGTCCCTTTCGCGACCATGATCGGCAATCTCTTCGGCGTCCTTTCCAACGACATCGGCATCGATCTCGGTACCGCCAACACCCTCGTGTATGTGAAAGGCAAGGGCATCGTCCTGCGCGAGCCCTCCGTTGTCGCCATCGACGCCGCCTCCCGCCGCGTGCTCGCCGTGGGCGACGAGGCCAAGCGCATGCTCGGCCGCACCCCCGGCAACATCAACGCCATCCGCCCCATGAAGGACGGCGTCATCGCCGACTTCGACATCACCGAGGCCATGCTGCGCTACTTCATCAAGAAGGTGCAGAACAACTCGAAGATGATCCCGCCGCGCGTCGTCGTCGCCATCCCCTCCGGCATCACCGAGGTCGAGAAACGCGCCGTCAAGGAGAGCGCCATCCACGCCGGCGCCCGCGAGGTCCTCCTGCTCGAGGAGCCCATGGCCTCCGCCATCGGCGTCGGCCTGCCCGTCGAGGAACCCGCCGCCAACATGATCGTCGATATCGGCGGCGGCACCACCGAGGTCGCCATCATCTCCCTGGCCGGCGTCGTCTTCTCCAAGTCCATCCGCGTCGCCGGCGACGAGCTCGACAGCGCCATCACCAGCTACATGAAGCGCGCCTACAATCTGCTCATCGGCGAGCGCACCGCCGAGGAGATCAAGATCAAGGTCGGCTCCGCCTACCCGCTCGACGACGAGCTTACCCTCGAGGTCAAGGGCCGCGACTCCGTCGCCGGTCTGCCCAAGACCATCCACATCACCTCCCAGGAGATCCGCGAAGCCCTCGCCGACACCATCGCCTCCATCGTCGACGCCGTGCGCAACGCCCTCGAGCGTTGCCCTCCCGAGCTCTCCGCCGACCTCGTCGACCGCGGCTTCGTGCTCGCCGGCGGCGGCGCGCTCATCCGCGGCATCGACCGCCTCCTCTCCGAACGCACCGGCCTGCCGGTCACCATCGCCGCCGACCCGCTCTGCGCCGTCGCCAACGGCACCGGCGCCGTCCTCGAGGACCTCAACTGGCTGCTCGGCCGGCTCACCGGCGAACGCGTCGGCTGAGGCCGCCCCGGCCGCCGTCCCCCGGCGAATCCGGAATCTCAAATCTCAAATCTGAGATTCGCCACCGCCGTGTCGCCCCTGCAATTCATCCGCCAGCGCCCCTTCGCCCTCCTCGGCGTCGTCGGGTTGCTGTGGTTGCTCACCCCGGTCGCCCTCAAGCGCCTCGCCCGCGTCAGCCT
Source organism: Opitutaceae bacterium (assembly GCA_035415285.1). GTDB lineage: Bacteria > Verrucomicrobiota > Verrucomicrobiia > Opitutales > Opitutaceae > CAJCBL01. The sequence goes on along the minus strand of DAOOFR010000006.1, from coordinate 34,151 downwards.
CTTCGAGTTCGGCGCCCCCGCCGATTTCGCCGCCTCCTACGCCCGCGACCTCCAGCAGTACTGGTCGCTGCGCACGCGCTCGACCAACGAGCTGCTCCAGACCGCCCGCGACCTCGCCAACCTCAATGCCGGCTACGAGGCCCGCATCCAGGAGAATGAGGCCCTGCGCGAGGAGGTCCGGCGCCTCGAGGAGGCGCTCCACCTGCCCTCGAACCCCGAATACCGCACCGAGATCGCCCGCGTCGTCCGGCGCGACTTCGGCACCTGGTCGCAGCGCCTCGTCATCCGCAAGGGCCGCAACGCCGGCCTGCCCGTCGGCGCGCCGGTCATCTTCAGCGGCGGCGTCGTCGGCCGCGTCGCCGAGGTCCACGCCTACACCGCCATCGTCGACCTCGTCAGCAGCCCGACCCTGCGCATCGCCGCCGTGGCCGACGGCGACTCCCGCCCCTTCAGCTTCGAGGGAGGGCCCAACCCGCCCTTCACCCAGGCCCGCGGCTCGGTCGAGTTCGTCCCGCTCGACGTCTACGCCAGCCCCGAGTCGCCCAAGCGCATCGTCACCGCCGGGCTCGGCGGGGTGTTCCCCGCGGGGATCGTCATCGGCTACATCCAGAATCTGGAGCTCGACACCGGCGGTCTCTTCAAGAGCGGCACCGTGCTGCTCGACCCGCGGCTCAACGAGCTGCACGAGGTCGCCGTGCTCGTGCCGCTCAACCCCGAGCAGCAGTAGCCCGCCGCCATGGACCCGCGCTGGATCGTCATCGTGCTGGCCAACGCCCTGCTCGCCTTCCTCGGCGGCCAGCTCAACCACCATCTCGCGCCCCTGCCCGTCTCCGTCTTCCTCCTCGGGCTGTGCCTGCCGGTCGCCGGCCTCCGGCTACGCCTCCGGCCCGGCCTGATCGCGATGTTCCTGAGCGGCCTGTTCGTCGACGCCGCCCGCCCCGTCCCCTTCGGTTCCACCGCCCTGCTGCTCGCCGCGCTCTTCACCTGCTGGCACGCCGTGCGTTCGCGCCTGCCGCGCGACGGCGCGGCGCCCGTTGTCGTCGGCGCGCTCGTGGCCAATCTCGTCCTCTTCCTCGCCCAGCCGCTCCTGCTCGCGGCGCCGCTCGCCGGCAGCGCCACCTGGGGCCGCGTGGCCGTCGACCTCCTGTGCTCGCAACTGGTCGCCGGCCTGCTCGCCCCGTGGTTCTTCGCGCTCCAGGAGCAGGCCCTGCTGCTGCGCGGCGTGAACCTCACCGAGGAAGCCCGCGAGCCCGGCGGGGCGCTCTAGCAACTGCGGATCGCGGAATGCGGAGTGCGGAATGCCCGAAGGGCGAGATCGCAGGGATCGAGAACCGTCTGATCGCTCGGAGCTGACCGCCCCGTCAAATCACCGCCGTAACCACACGCCCAGCCCCTCCCCCATTCCGCAATCCGCACTCCGAAATCCGCAATCCTCAGCCTTCCTCCAGCTCCACGTTCCAGTAGGCCACGTCGAGGAAGTGCTTCCACGCCGGATGGTGCGGCTGCTTGTCGAGCATCGTCGAGATGATCGGCCGCCACTTCGGCCGCGTCGGCTTGCGGATCAGCCGCAGGCGCGCCTCGTGCGGGAGGCGGTTGGCCTTGTGGGAATTGCACGCGATGCAGGAGCACACGATGTTCTCCCACGTCGTCTTCCCGCCGTAGTGGCGCGGGATCACGTGGTCGAGGTTCAGCTCCTCGCGCTCGAACGTCCTGCCGCAGTACTGACACCGGTTCTTGTCGCGCTCGAAGACGTTGTTGCGGGTGAGCTTCAGCTCCTTGCACGGCATCTTGTCGAAGACCGTCAGCAGGATCACCCGCGGCAGCCGCACCTGCTGGCGCACGGTGCGCACGCCCTCGCGCGCGTCCACCGGCGGGTTGTGGCGCGAGAAATCCATCCAATCCAGCAGCGAGAACACCCGGAAGTCGTCGACGCGCTCGTCGCGATAGACCACCTGCGCGTGCTCCCGGGCCAGCAGCACGAAGGCGTGACGCGCCGCGATGACGTTCACCGCCTGCCAGAGGCGGTTCAACACGAGGACCGGTTGGGTGAGCGCGGCGTCCATCGGGGGCACCGAAGTAGCGACCGCCCGCCGCCCTGTCAAGGGACCCGTCCGTGACAGGCTGGTGACGACGGGGGCGGGCGCATTCCGCCGTGGCCCGGCGCTTCAGCCCGGGCCGGCGGGCTCTGTCCGCGCTCAGCATCAGCAGCACCACCACATCCGGGACCCCGGACCGACCTGTGTCGTTTGCCGCGTTCTCGGCGGGGGCTGAAGCACCCCGCCACGGTCCGGCCGCTCCGGCGCGTGGCCCGGCGCTTCAGCCCGGGCCGGCGGGCTGCGCACTCGCACCCGTTGCAACAATACCATTCGCCGGGTCGCGCTGAAGGGAAGGCCTACGCTACCGCACGAACCGGTATCCGACCCCATGCACCGTCACGAGCACGCGCGGCACCTCGGGATCGACCTCGATCTTCTTGCGCAGCTGCGCCACGTGCTGGTCGAGCGTGCGCGTCGTGCCCAAGTAATCGATGCCCCAGGCGGCGTTGAGCAGCTGGTCGCGGGTGAGCGCCTCGCCGGGTCGCGCGGCGAACGCCTCCAGCAGCTTCATCTCGCGCGGTGTCAGCGGCAGCTCCGCCCCGCGCAGCCTCACCGTGAACGTCTTCCGGTTCACCACCGCGTCGCCGAACTTGAGCGTGTCGCCGAACGTCGCCGCCGCCGGCTCGGCCGCCCCACGCTTGGCCCGCCGCAGCAGCGCGCCCACGCGCGCCAGCAGCTCGTGCACGCCGAAGGGCTTCGTCACGTAGTCGTCAGCCCCGAGCTCCAGTCCCACCACCTTGTCGATCTCCTCGCCCTTGGCGGTGAGGAAGAGCACGGGCGTGTGCTGGTCGCGGCGGCGCAGCTCGCGACACACGTCGTAGCCGTTTTTCCCGGGCATCATCACATCGAGCACGTAGAGATCGACCTTCTCCTGTGCGGCCAGCTTGAGCGCCTGCAGGCCGTCGGCCGCGGGCACGACGGCGTAGCCCTCGCCCTCGAGCAGGTCGCACAGGCCCTGGCGGATGTCGGCGTCGTCTTCAGCGAGGAGGATGCGGGCTTTCATGCAGACGGAAGGGAGTGAAGGGATGGGGGAATGAGGGGGTGGAGCGACTTCGGCAGACTCAGGTCGTCACTGCCGGCAACGTCAGCACGAACGCCACGCCGCCGCCGGCACGCTCGCGGCAGACGAGATCGCCGCCCTGGTCGCGCGCGAGCCGCCGCGCGATCGTGAGGCCGAGGCCGGCGCCCTGCTTCGTCGCGGTGAGCGAGTCGTCCACACGATGGAACCGCTCGAAGATCCGCTCGCGGTGCGCCGCGGGCACGCCGGGGCCGCGGTCGGCCACCACGATGGCCCAGCCGCCCGCCACCGCCTCGGTGCACAGCTCCAGCACGCCGCCGGCCGCTCCGTACTTCAGGCCGTTGTCGACGAGGTTGAGCGCCATCTGGTCGAGCGAGTCGGGATCGCAGCGCACGGCGGCGCCGGCCGCCGGCGGTGTCGCCACCATTCGGACACCGGACTCCGCCGCCCGCGGCGCATAGGTCTCGCCGAGCCGCGCCAGCCAGGGGCCGAGCGCGATCGCCTCGGGCCGGTACTCCTTCCGGCCGGCCTCGAGCCGGCCGAAATCGAGCGCGTTGTTCACCAGCCGGGTCAGCCGCGCGGTCTCGCGGCCGATTGTCGCGAAATAGCGGGAACGCTTTGCCGGATCGTCGACGCGTTCGTCCGCGAGCATCTCGGTGTACATGCGGATCGTGGTGAGCGGGGTCTTCATCTCGTGCGAGACGTTCGACACGAACGAGGTCTTCAGGGCGGCCTCGCGGGCCGCCGCGGCCGCCTGCCGGAAGAACAGCAAGCCGGCCGCCACGATCGAGACCACGAACACGCCGACCAGCAGCGCCGCGACCACGAAGAAGCCGCCGCCGACATCCAGCGACTCGAGCCGTGCCGCGGTCCCCGGCCACGCCACCAGCGTCCAGCCCGGCAGCGTCGTTGAAAGCGGGATTCGAATCGGCGCCTCCACTTGCGCCTCGCCCGGGCCGTGCAACGCGAAACGTCCGCCCTCGCCCGTACGCGCAGGCACCAGTGCCTGGGCGCGTTCGAGCACCGCGGGGAGATTCAGCTCCACCCCGCGCACCGCACCGCCGCCGGCGGGTTGCCACCAGCCGAGGAAGAAGACCCGCCCGGCGTCCGTGCGGCCGAGCCAGCCGCTGGCCGGCTCCCGCCACGGCACCACGGCGGCGTCCATGAGCAACGGCTCCGGGTGGCCGTTGCGCCGCGGGGCCTCGGCGTCCGCGGCTGGCGCGGGCGCCTCCGGCGCCACCTTCGCCCTCGGTGCCGCCGTGCCGGGGAGCCGTCCCTTGAATTCTGATGATCCATACCGCCGCTCCTCGGCCTTGAGCTTCGTCTTCGTCCGGGCGGAATCCTCCGCCGCACGGCTGGCGTACGCCTCGTCGGCCGTATCCTGCTTCGCCGCCTCGGCCGGCATCACCATGTTCTTGGCCGCGAAAGCGGAGCTGCGCGCCGACTGCTGCACAGCCAAACGCACCGACTGCGACGCCACCACCTCCCGATTCTCGGGCGCTTCCGCCGACGCCGGCGCCGGCGATCCGGAGCGCGGGAGCGCGGCGTCGCGGTCCGTCTGCAGTTGTTCCTGCCGGACCGCGGCGGCCAGGCTGCTGGCCCCGCCGCCGAAGAGCGCGGCATGCCGCTGCCGGAAGGCGCGGCGCTCCGGGGTATCCGCCGGCGGCCACGCGAGCGCGGCCTGATCGGGCCGCCACAGGAAGGTCTCGGCCACCAGCGGGTTCGTCCGCGGCCAGTTCGCCAACAACGCCTCGAGATCGCGGTCCGGCGTCTCGGCCAGTTCGCGCAACAGACCGTCGCGAATTTCGGAGACAAGCAGCTCGATGTTGTCGGCGGCGACCTGGGCCCGCGCCTGCAACGCCACCTGCGCCCGCTGCCGCACCGCGAGCGCCGCCTGGTCGATGCGCTGCTGTTCCAGCCAGAGCAGCCACAGCGCCGCCGCGCCGATGAGCAGCGTCGGCACGAGCAGCAGCAGCCAGGGCAACCAGACACGGCGAGGGGCGGGCTTCATGGCGGCGGGGATGTTTACGGCCGGCACAGAGGAGGTCGAGGGAAGTTCAGCACTGGGGATCAGAACCCTGCGGAGACGCCTCGGGGCCCTGCGACTCATAGGTAGGGCGAGGCGTCCCCGCCGAGCCGCGGCGCACCCGGAGGGTTCGCCCCACCCGAGAGCCGATCGCGCCGAACACTCAGTTTCGTTGTTGGTTGGCGGTCTTGTAGCTCTCCGCACGCATCGCCTTGCGCTTCTCGTTGCCGATCCCCTTTTCGGCGACTTCCTCGGCCTCGCGCCTGGCCTGCTCGGCCACGGCCTGCATTGCGGAGTTGCCGAAGTACGCCGCCGATCCGTAGAGCCGGGCGCTGCGCTCGGCGAGAACCTGGGCGGCCTCGTCCTGCCGACCGGCATCGGCCAACGCGATCGCCTCGCTGCGGGCCTCGGCGACGACGTTGGCGGCGTACTCGGTCTGCACCTGCCGGTTGGCCTCGCGCTTCACGAGGTCCTCGTCGTGCGTGTGGCGCACGCGGCCCTCGGCACGCAGCTCCTGTCGCGAGTCGCCGGAGGCACCGGCGAAGCTCGCCCGGGCGCGGGCCAAGGTGCGCACCTCGTCGCCCTTCGCCGCCGGCACCTCGACCTCGACCAGCACGAACTTCTCCTGGCCGCCATAGAGCTGGTTGAGGCCGAAGCTCACGTTGCGGTCGCGGCACTCGGCCTCGCGGCCGATCGAGCGGATCACGCGCACACCCTCGGGAAACTCGATCGTCACCTCGATCCGTTGCGCCACGACGTTGAGCACGTCGCCGAGTTCGGCGGCGAAGATCCGCGGCAACTCGCCGCTCTCGGCCACGTAGTAGTGGTTGCCGTCGCTGCGTTGGGCGAGCGCGGCCATGAGGTCCTCGTTGAAACCCTCGCCAAGACCGACGGTCGTCACCGCGATCCCCTCACGGCGCAACGCGGTGCCGAGACGGCCGAGATCGTCGGCCGAGCTCGGGCCCACGTTGGCCTGGCCGTCGGAGAGCAGCAGCACGCGGTGGACGAAGCCGCGCCGCTCGAGATTCTTGCGCAGCTCGGCCGCGCCCTGCGACACGCCGGCGAACAACGCGGTGTTGCCGCGCGAGGTGATGCTGCGGATCTGGCGTTCGAGCCGCTGCACTTCGGTCGGCGCCTGGGGCGACACGAGCGTCGAAACCTCGTGGTCGTAGATCACCAGCGAGAAGACATCGCGGCGGTCGAGCCGGCGCAGCGCCTCAATCGCCGCCTCGCGGGCCTGCGCGATCTTGTCGCCGCTCATCGAGCCGGAGCGGTCGAGCACGATCACGAGATTCACCGGTGCCCGCTCGATCTCGCGCTCCGGCCGGCAACCGGTCAGCCCGATCTTCACGATCGCCCGCTGCACCGTGTCGGCGGGCAGCACCGGGCGGTCGAACTCGATGCGCAGGTCGACGGGGGCCCAAGCCGGCTGGGGCTGGGCGGTGGCCGGAAACACGAGCCCGACCGCAGCGACGGCCGCAGTGGCGAAAGCGCGGAGAAGTGAATTCGTTTTCATCGGCCCCATGATCGCACGGCGGCCGCCGGAAGTCGTCAGGGCCGGGTCAGAGGTTTGTCAGGCGTTTGTCAGGGAACAAACCCGGGCCGGTGTTGTGTCATAGGGCACCCGTTCTACCATATGCGCTTTCCCATGAAGACCTCTCCCCGTTCCCTCACCCTCGCCACGCTCGCGCTGGCCGTCATCGCCGGCTCGTTGGCGGTCGTCCCGCTCCGCGCCGACGAAAAGGCCGCCAAGGACCGCGCCATGCCCGAACTGCGGGTCGATCACGGCGCCACCAAACGCGACGGTGCCGCCCCCCGCAGCTACGCCCCGGTCGTGAAGAAGGCGGCCCCGAGCGTCGTCTACGTGTTCTCCACCAAGACCGTAAAGCATCCGCCGATGCAGATGCACCCGTTCTTCAACGACCCGATGTTCCGCCGCTTCTTCGGCGACCAACTGCCCGAGCAGGACGACGACAACGGCGGCAATACCCGCCGCTACGGCCAGCGCCGCCAACCCGAGATGAAACAGCAGGGCCTCGGCTCCGGTGTCATCGTCTCCGCCGACGGCTACATTCTCACCAACAACCACGTCATCGACGGCGCCGACGAGGTGAAGGTCACCCTCGACGCCGGCAAGCGCGAGTTCGTCGCCGAAGTCGTGGGACGCGACCCGAAGACCGACCTCGCCGTGCTCAAGATCGACGCCAAGGACCTCACGCCCGTGACTCTCGCCGACAGCGACGCCCTCGAGGTCGGCGACACCGTGCTCGCCATCGGCAACCCCTTCGGCATCGGCCAGACCGTCACCTCCGGCATCGTCAGCGCCACCGGGCGCGGCGGTCTCGGCATCGAGGAGTACGAGGACTTCATCCAGACCGACGCCGCCATCAACCCCGGCAACTCCGGCGGCGCCCTCGTCGACTGCGAGGGCCGTCTCGTGGGCATCAACACCGCGATCTACAGCCGCACCGGCGGTTTCATGGGGCTCGGCTTTGCCATCCCCTCCAACCTCGCCCGCTCCGTGATGGAGCAGCTCATCACCAAGGGGAAGATCGAGCGCGGCTTCATCGGCGTGAACATCCAGGACGTCTCCCCCGAGCTGAAGAAGGAGTTCGGCGTCGAGGAGGGTGTGATCGTCACCGGCGTCAGTCCGGACAGCGCCGGCGAGAAGGCCGGGCTGAAGTCGGGCGACGTGATCGTGAAGCTCGACGGCCAGCCCATCGTCGACGGCCGCCGCCTCCGCCTCGCCGTCGGCCGCCACGCCCCCGGCACCGAGGTGAAGCTCGACGTCATCCGCGACGGCAAGGAGAAGACCTTCACCCTCAAGCTCGGCGAGCAGCCCACCGACGGCAAGAAACTCGGCAAGGACGACAGCACCGACCGCAACAACAACGATGAGGATACGCTCAACGGCGTCGGCGTCGCCGACCTCACCGACCAGTACCGCAACCAGTTCGAGCTGCCGCGCGACCTCAAGGGCGTGCTCATCGTCGCGGTCGACCCCGACAGCGCCGCCGCCAAGGCCGGCCTGCGCGAGGGCGACGTGATCCTCGAGATCAACAAGCAGCCCGTCGAGACCGCCAAGCAGGCCGTCGAGCTCACGACCAAGCCGAAGAGCAAGCGCACGCTCCTGCTACTCTGGCGCGAGAACGTCCGCCGCTACGTCATGGTCGACGAGACCAAGGTCGAGAAGAAGTAGCCCGTTTTCACCGACATCGTTTGTCTCACCCTCGCCGCCGGAGGCCCGCGCCTCCGGCGGCTTTTTCGTGTCCCCGCTCCGAAATCTCCCGCCGCTGCGCCACGCTCCTCGTCCTCGTGGCATCGCTCGCCAGAGAAGCGATCCGCCCTTCCGCCCGCGATCAGCGGGCGCCGGTCTCCACTGCCCGACGGCGATCAGCCGGAGGACTTTTCCAAGAATCCGCCCCTTGGCGGATTCCATCAGTGGTTTCCCACTCCGGAGATCCGCACCGCCTTCGTTCCTTTCGTCGCCTTCTGTCGCCTTCTGTCGCCTGAATCCGTCCCCCCACCCACCTCCCAGCCGGCTCCGGCATCTCCCAGAGCTTGTCACGTAATACGTGACAAGTCCCTCGGTGCCGCGTCCCCAATTCGCTCGTCTCCGCCCGGCGGCGACTTCAGCCAAAGAAAAACCGCCGCCGGCCGTTATCCCGCCATGCCGTACCCGATGCGCTCCGCCCTCGCCCTCTCCGTCGCCCTCCTGCTCGGCTTCGCCGCCACCTTGCCCGCGGCGCCCGCCGCCGAGCCACCGCCGGAGCCGATCTCGCCAAAGCGCACCAAGGAGATGACCCAGGCCGAGTTCTCCGCCGCGCACGACCGGTGGCGCGCCGCCCACAACGAGTGGGAAGCCAACCTCACCGCCCAGCAGTACCTCGAGTGGCGGTCGCGCAAGAGCAGTCGTCCGCGGTCGCCCGAAGAGATCGAGCGCGACCAACGTTTCGAGCGTGGCCAGCGCCTCCCACTCCCGACCGACGGCTACACCTGGCAGGCCGCCGCGGCCGAGTGGAAACTCGACGCCACCACCATCGCCGCGCTCGCCAAGGACAAGATCGCCTATGGCCCCTCGGTGCGGCAGTCCTTCGAGCCCTATCTCGGCGGCCCGGTGTTCATCACCAGCGACTCGATCCTCAACGCCTTCCACGTCCTCTTCGAAGACTCCTTCCGCGAACTCGAGCTCCGCCGCGCCGCGCGCTTCCGCCCCGACTTCGAAAAACTCCTCGCCTCCGCCCGCCAGCTCGCCGCCACCGGCGACGTCCTCGCCCCCGAACGCGCCGCCCTCGCGCTCCAGCACCTAGAACGCGTGCTCGGCCCCGCGCTCGTCCTCAACGGCACGCCGCTCGACTTCTTCGCCGCCGCCCACCGCGCCGAGATCCAAGCGCAGGTCGACCGCCTCAACGCCGCCACCGGCACGGAGCTCCCCGCGTGGCTCGCCCCGGCCGATCCCGCCAGCCTGCTCGCCATCGACTACGCGCGCTGCCAGCCCGTCGGCTTCTACACCGCGCCCGCCCGCCTCGCCGCGTACTTCCGCGCCATGCGCTGGCTGCAACTCGTTCCCTTCCGCGCCAGCCGCGAACCCGAGTTCGACGCCATGGTCCTCCTCGCCTGCGCGATCGGAAGAAACAACGCCGAGCTGAGTTCTGGAGTCATGCGGCAGATACTCGGCCCCGCCGACGATCCCTCAACCCAGGACTTGGCATTGATCTTCAAGCTCGACGACCACCGGCAGATGAAACGCTACGACGGCCGGTGTCCTGAGTTTCGCCGCACGCTTTGCCGCACGTTGATCGACGAGGGCTACTACCGGATCAACACCGACAGCCGAGCGACAAGTACTGTCGCGGGCACATTCGAGCATCTGTCATTTCGGATAGTCCCCCAAGCTGCACTGCCCGACGGCGTGCTCTTCCAGCGACTGCTCGACAAAGACCAGCAGCCCTCCGGCCTTGCCGTCGCAGCCATGCTCGGATCGCCGTTCGCCGCCGCAAAGCTTGATCCGGTTTCCCGTGCCATCGTCGTTCAGCCGCTTGCCATCCATGGCCCCGACACACGCAGACCCCGCACTCTCTACGAGAAATACCTCGATACCCTCCGTGCATTGTTCCAGCCGCCTACGACCGACATGCCAACATTTCTCCAAGGCGAGGCTTGGGCGGCGAAGAGCTGCCTCACTGCCCTCGGCGGCTGGGCGCAAATGCGGCATACCTTCACGCTCCAAGCCAAACTGTCGGTGCATGCGTTAGGCTACAACGAACTCCCTCCTGGTTTCATCGAGCCCAATCCGGAGTTCTACAACCGACTCTCCACACTTGTTGAGGGGTGTAGGTCTTCTCTCGCCGCCGCGCGCGCATTCGAAACCGACACCGCCAGCGAAGCCGATGAACTCCGCGAGGTGATCCTTCTTGCGCGCAAAGACCAGAAGGAGATGAGCCAGCCCCACGAGGCACCGGTCAGGCCGGCGCCTATCGATTTCGATGCTGATTACAACGAGCTCTCCCCGGAGCAGGTCTATCGTCGACGGCTAGATCGCGAGCTTGGCGCCGTCGGTCTTCGCCACGGCATGAAACCCAGCGAAAAATGGACGAGAGAGCGCTGGCTCGAGTGCTTAGAACTCCTGATACCCGAACTCGAAGCTAAGGTCGTCCGGATGGAGCAGGGCACCGAACAAGCCGCCTCCCACGACTCGGGACTCGCCAACCGTTGGCATTCACTTTCTCAACTCGCATCTCGCCTCGAAACGCTCTCGCATAAGCAGCTCCGCAAACAGCCGTGGAGCGAGGACGACGAGTTCTTTCTCAAGTCGTACGGGGAAGACCTCGGCGGAATCCACGGATACTACTCCAGCGCAACGGGCATGCCCCGCGACGACGCCCCACGCTGGGCCGAGGTGAGCGGATTGCCCGAGCCGGGCAAGTTCCTCGCCGCCGGCATCGGCCGGCCGCGCGAGTTCTACGTGCTCTACCCGTGGAACGGAATCGAAGTCCTCTGCGTCGGCTCCGTCATGCAGTACTACGAATACGAGACCGGCGAGCGCCTGACCGACGACGCCTGGCGCGCCCTCCTCGATTCGCCGGCCGCCCCGCCGCTCCCGGCGTGGTTCCAGCCCTACGCCCCGCCGCCCACGCAGCGCGTCAGCCGCGACTGAACAACCCGAGGCTCCGAACGTGGGACGGTGCTTCAGCCCGTCCCGCCCGACTCGGCCGGCAATCTCGCCGTGGCGTTGGCGTCCCTGCCGCGATCCCCGCCCCCGCTCGTCCCAGCATCGCCGGCACGGAGACCGGCGCCACGCCCGACAAGCCAGATCCCCCTCGTGGCCTCGCGCGCGCACAGCAATCCGCCGCCCCTCCGCCCGCGATCAGCGGGCGTCGCCACCCATCGCCCCGACGGCGATCAGCCGGAGGACTTTTCAAAGAATCCGCCCCTTGGCGGATTCCATCAGTGGTCCCCCTCTCCGAAACCCCACTCACGCCGCCCGACTCTCGCGCCGCCCGCAGGGCGATGTCCCGCCGGCCGGTCGGCCCTTCCCCTCCGGCATTGCCTGACCGGCTCGGCGTGCTTGTGCTCTCGATCCATGTCGAAGCTCGACTCCCTGCGCGCCGCCCTCGCCCACTCGCCCGACAACGTCCCGCTGCTGCTCGTCTTCGGCGACGCCTGTCTGGAGGAGTTCGCGGCCGACGAGGCCCGCACGACCTTCGAAGCCGCGCTCCGCCTCGACCCGGCCAATCCCGCAGCCGGACTCGGTCTCGCCCGCGCCCTCCACCTGCTCGGCCGCGCCTCCGAGGCCATCCTCCGCACCGAGGCGCTCGTCGCCGCCCACCCGCGCCACGCTCCCGCCCACCTCTGGCTCGCCCGCTGGTTGCTCGACGACGGCAACCCCGCCGCCGCCCGCACCGCCTACCAGAAGGCGCTCGCGATCGACCCCGCCGCGCGCGACGAGGCGCTGGAGCAGACCCTCGGCGCCACCGCGGCTCCCGCCCCCGGCGCCGCGAAACAGATCCCGCTCACCGCGCAGGGCGCCCAACCCGCCGAGCCGGCCACCTCCGACAGCGACGACGAGGAACCCGGCGATCTCGAGCGCGTGGCCGAGTACGAGCTGCCCACCGACGTCGAGCGCCCCTCGCTCACCTTCGCCGATGTCGGCGGCATGGACAGCGTGAAGGAGCAGGTGCGGATGAAGATCCTCTTTCCGCTCCAGCACCCCGAACTCTTCAAGGCCTACGGCAAGACCGCCGGCGGAGGCGTGCTGCTCTACGGCCCGCCCGGCTGCGGCAAGACGCTCCTCAGCCGCGCGGTCGCCGGCGAGATCAAGGCGCGTTTCCTCTCCGTCGGCATCCACCAGGTGATCGAGATGTGGCTGGGCAAGAGCGAGCAGAACTTGCACGCACTGTTCGAATACGCCCGCCGCAACGCCCCTGCCGTGCTCTTCTTCGACGAGGTCGACGCCCTCGCCGCCAACCGCACCGACCTGCGCGCCAGCGCCGGCCGCACGCTCATCAACCAGTTCCTCGCGGAGTTCGACGGCACCAACGGCGCCAACGACGGCGTGCTCGTGCTCGGCGCCACCAACGCGCCCTGGCACCTCGACCCCGCGTTCCTGCGCCCCGGCCGCTTCGACCGCGTGCTCTTCGTGCCGCCGCCCGACGAGCCCGCCCGCGCCGCCATCGCCGGCGTGCTCGCCCGCGGCAAACCCGTGGAGAAGTTCGACCCCGCCGCGCTCGCGAAACGCACCAAGGATTTCTCCGGCGCCGACCTGCGCGCCGTCTTTGAACAGGCCTCCGAACGCGCGCTCACCGAGGCGATGAAGCGCGGCCAGATCGTCCCCCTCGGCACCGACGATCTCGTGCGCGCCGCCAAGGACGTGAAACCCTCCACTCGCGCGTGGTTCGAGAGCGCGCGCAACCATGCCCTCTACGCCAACCAGAGCGGCTTCTACGACGACGTCCTCGTCCACCTCGGCCTGAAGAGATGAACCCAGAAACGGCAGTTCGGGCAGGTCACAGAGGCAGAGGAGAGACGGAAGGAGGGCACAGAGAAGAACTTGGTGTTGAATGGGCCGGATTTTTGGGGCTCACCCAGCCGGTGAGTGTCTCTGAAGGCCCGTTTTCCTCCGAACTCTCTGTGATCTCTTGCCTTATCTCTGCGCCCTCTGTGTCCAACTTCTTCGTATAGGATGAACGACCCCGCCTCCCCCCACGCCGAATTCCAGCGCGGTTGCCAGCTCTACGAACTGCGCCGCTTCGACGACGCCGCGGCCGCCTTCCGCCGCGTGCTCGCGCAGGACCCACAGCACGCCTGGGCGCTGCACCAGCTCGCCCGCGTGCTGTGGCGGCAGGACCGCGAGGCCGAGGCGCTGCCGCTCGTTCGCCAGGCCATCGGGCTCGAACCCGACGAGGCCGAGCACCAGATCCTCCACGCCCACGTGCTCGTGGCTCAGGAAAAGTACGACGACGCCCTGCGCGCGACCGACGAGGCCGTCCGCCTCGCGCCCGACGAGCCCGGCGGTTTCGCCGCGCGCGCGACCGTGCACAACGCACAGGCCCGCTGGCCCGAGGCCGAGGAAGCCGCGCGGCAAGCGCTCGCGCTCGACCCCGATTTCGACCTCGCCCACCACCACCTCGCGCACGCGCTGCGCCAGCAGGGCCGCGGCGCCGAGCAGGCCGAGGCCGTGCAAGGCCAGCTCCGCCGCAATCCCGACGATCCCCTCGCCCACGCCAACGCCGGCTGGGCCGCGCTCGAGCGCGGCGAGGTCCGCCGCGCGCAGGAACATTTCGCCGAGGCGCTGCGCCTCAGCCCCGAGTTCGAGTGGGCGCGCGAAGGGCTCGTGCAGTCGTTCCGCGCACGCTCGCCCCTCTACCGCGCCTACCTCGCCTACTCGTTCTGGATGTCGAAGCGCCGCGCCGGGCAGCAGTGGGCCATCGTCATCGGCCTCTACCTCGGCGCCCGTTTCGCGCGCGCGATCTTTACCGGCGAGTGGCGCTGGCTCGGGCTGGTCGTGGGCATTGCGTACTTCGTGTTCGCCTTCTGGATCTGGGTCGCGCGCGGCATCGGCAACCTGCTCCTGCTGACCGACCGCTTCGGCCGGCTCGTGCTCCGTCGCCATGAAAAACTGGAGGCGCTCGCCATCGGCGCCGGCACCTTCGGCGGCGTCGCCCTCGCGGCCGCCGGTCTCGGGCTGCACCGCGGCGATTGGCTCATCGCCGGCCTGTTGCTCGTGTTCTCCTGCATCCCGCTCGCCTGCACCTTCGACAACACGCGAGTGCTCGGCCGCTGGCTCTTCGGCAGCGTCGCCGCCTTTGCCTGGGCCGTCGCACTGGCCGCGGCGGCGATCGGCGCCGGCGCGGCGGCCGAGACCGGCGCCGTGGCCCACACCGTCGATTCGCTGTTCACCCCCGCGCTGCTTGGCTGCGCCGTGACCTCCTGGATCGGTAACATCGGTGCGTTGCGCCAGAGCCGGTAAAAGGTTCTCCACAAGGCCGCGCGCACGCCACACCCTCCGGCTCCTGTCCGTCGCGACCGGTCGGAGACCGGTCCTACTTGCCCGCCGGCTCACCCCGTAGGTCCAGTCTCCGACTGGACTCCTTGGATTCGCACATCCTCCCGCGCACCGCCCGAAAGCAAACCGGCGGCCCACAGGGCCGCCGGTTTGCACAATCCGAAGATGCGTCAGGCAGGCGTGATCGCTCAGCCCTTGATCCAGGGCTGACCGGCGGGCAGCAGCTCGCGCCCGGCGAGATCGTTGAGGATGATCCGGGCCATCATGTACCAGGCGGCCAGCGCGCAGGCCATCAGCTCGTAGCCGGCGATCTTCGTGACGGTCGGCGCCAGCTCGGGCGGGCAGAAATGCGCCACATCCAGCAGGATGAAGCCGACGAGCAGCAGCGTGAAGGTCGTCGCCATCGCACCGTGGATGCGCAGCGAGCCGAGCCAGAGGATCACGGTGAAGAGCGTCCAGCCCACGAGAAACCAGCCCACATCGTGGTGCGAGGCCTTGAAGATCCCGAAGTGGATGCCGAGCAGCATCAGCGCGAGGCTGATCCAGAACGCCCCGTACGCGGTGAAGGCGCAGTAGCCGAAGTTGTTGCCGGTCGCCTTTTCTTGGAGACCCGCGATCAGTTGCGCAGCGCCGCCGAAGACGAGACCGAGCCAGATCACCGGCCCGAGACCGGCCCAGCCCACGTTGTGGAACTGGAGCATCAGCGTCGTGAGGCCGAAGCCGGCGAGGCCGACGACAGCGGGATTACCCTGTTTCATGGAGGAGGTGGCGTTGCTCATGGGAAGTCGGTGGCTGGGCACAAAGGGCCGACGCTGGCAAAACTCGCCCCGGCTTGTCCAGTGAGTTGCGGGAGGCCGTTTCCACCCCGCCCCCCACCGTGATCACGCCATGTCGCCCCCGAATACACGGTGCCCCCGCGACGCCATCGCCAAACCGCGGAGCGTCCCGCCCTGCCTGCCTCAGTCGGGATGCCATCAATCGCATGGCAGAGCCAGAGCCCGCCAAACAGCTCGCCCGCACCACAGCGGACCGCCATCCCTCGCCAACCGCGTCGGCGTCGTTCACAAGTGGCGCCCGTCCCGCCTTCCGACCCGGTATCAGACCTCCAGATTCCCTCTTGTCGGTATACCAGAACACCGGGCACAGTTGTCGCTCCCGCCATCGGCCCAACGCCGAGGGTCCCAGCCATGACCACCCCCACCCGGTCCGTCTGCGCACAATCCGCCCGCCCCCGCCGGCGAAAGGCCGCGCTCCTCGCCACAGCCCTGGCCCTGGCCGCGGCGGTGCTCCCCTCGTCCAGCTCCGCCGGGATCGACTTCGTCGTCACGTTCGAGCCCGACAGCAAGTGGTTCACCGAGACCTGGTCCGCCGAGGCCCGCACCGAGATGCAAGCGTTCCTCGCGGAACTCGGCGCGCGGTTCGACTGCGAAGCCACCGTGCGCGTGACCATCACCGACGATGCCACCAACGCGTACGCCTCCGCAGGTTCCAACTGGTATGACTGGGTTTTCCACGCGCCGACCGGCGGCTATGTCCAGGCTCCGAGCCTGTGGATGATCGTGGTCCAGGGCATCCACCGTCCAACCGCGACATCGGATGTCACCATCAACTGGAATCTCGACGCCGCCCAGCTCTACGAGGGCTCCGCGGCGGCGCTGATCAGGAACATCCGCGGCCTCGGACGCCACGAGATGCACCACGCGTTCGGCTGCGTCAGCAGTCTCTACCTAAACTCGACTTACGATCCACGGGGTTTGCCAACCTATGCCGCGCTGATGGATCCCCTCTATCACGATCTGAACGGCACGCCGCTTCTCGGCATGTTCGACGCCGCAACCTACCAATTCGCGACCAACCCCTTCGCGCTCGCCCCCGACTGGGCCACCGGCGCCAACCAATCCGGCCTCTATGTCGAGGCCCGCGACCTCCAAGGCCGGATGGTGCCGATGCCGCCGATCAGCGGCGAGGGCACCATCGATTTCAGCCACGTGAAGGGCATCGCCTACGTCAACGACCACCCCACTTGGTACACCTACGAGTCGACCGACCTGAATTTCCTGCGGGCGCTGGGATACCCGCTGCTGGTCGACTCGGCCTTGCGCCAGCGCCCCGCCGCCGTGACCCACTATCGTTTCTCCGAGAACCAGGCGGAGTTGACGTGCCTCTCGTCACCCGGTTTCTACTACCGCCTCGCCACCTCCACTGATCTGCGCCACTGGCAGGTGCTGCCGGTCGGCGTGGCAGGCACCGGAGCACCCCTTCTCTTCACCTACCCGCTCAACACCGCCACCGAGCCGCTGCGTTTTTTTCAGGTGGTCGAGGTCCCCGAATAGGTCGCTCGCCGCGCCAGCCCCCGGCCGCCCATGGGGGGGCGCCCCCGATGGCTTCGCCCATTCCCGTCGGACCGCTCACCACCGCAGCGCCCCGCGGCCGATCACCGCCACCACGGCCAGAAGAGCGACACCGTGCCCGCCACGGCCAGCAGCGCGCCGGCGAAGTAACGCCCGCGCGGCAGGTCCTCGCCAAGCTTCCACGCCAGCGGCGCCGTGAGTAACGGAGCGGTGGCGACGATCGACTGCGTCACCCCGGCCGGCCATTGCGGCTGGCTGAGCGCCCACTGCAGGCACGTGACACCCAACACCGGGCCGGTGAGGGTGTTGAGCAGAACCCAGGGCCAAGCATTGCGGAATGCGGAGTGCGGAGTGCCGAGTGCCGGACCGGAAGAGTCGGCATTGTCGACTTCCGATTGCCGATCTCCGATTGGGCAGCCGGTCCCTCCTGCTCCCGTAATCCGATCCGGATCTCCGTCAGCCATTCCGCAATCCGCATTCCGCAATCCGCATTCGCCGCCGACCTCCGTGTCGGCCGCGCTCGCTCGGTGCCACCAACGCGCCACTGCCAACGCCACGACGGCGACGAGCAGGCCCGCGAGCACGCGCTCGAAGGTGACGGTGCCGGGATCGGCCTTCACACCCTCCGCGCGCAAGACGGCAAACGCCTTCCGGCTCAGCACCTGGCCCACGCCCTGCCCCACCGCCGAGCACGCCGCCAACGCCGCCCCGAGCAGCAGCGCGCGCGGGGCAAACTGCGGGAAACTCCGCGGCGCCAACCCGAGCACCACACCGCCGAGAATCGCCGCGCAGCAGACCAGTTTGGCGGTCGGCACCGGCACGCCGAGCCACACCCACTCGGCCGCGAGCGCCACCACGGCGGCCCCGCACTGCACCGTGAGATTCGCGAGATTCGCACCGGCCCGCGGCAGCGCTTGGAACAGCAGCAGCCCGCCCAGCCCGAACCCCACGAGCCCGCTCGCGAAGAACCAGCCGAACGCCGCGCCGAAGCCGTGCCCGAAAAACAACGACCATGCGCCCAGCAGCACCGCGGCCAGCGCCAGCCGCCAACAATTCGCCGCCGTCGCCCCGAGCGCCAGCGCCGCCCGCCGCGCGAACACCGCCGTCGCGGCGAAGAATCCGGTGGTGAGCAGCGCGGCGAGCATGACGCCGTCGATACTGCACCAGTCCGGCGCGCAAAGAAAGTGCCGATGAAGCGCCCGAGGCCTTGACAAACCGAAATTGCGTGGCCTCTTCACCATCGATCCAATCATGAACCACCGCACCACAGTCCCGCGCCGCCAAGACGACCTGTTGCCCGTCGTCTTCCCGGGCGTGCCCGGTGCCGTGACCTGAGTCCCTTCGTCTGGATACACGACGGAGCGACCCCGGTCAACGGACCGGGCCGACCCTCGCTCCTCGCCACCGGCGGCCGCTGAAGCGGCGCCGTGTCCCGCCCCGGCGGATGCCCGCGATCCGCCTTCCCGACCATCCAGCGCTCCGGCGCACCACCCCTCCGTTCCACCGGCCCCGCCCCCGCGGAGCCGTCACGACCTCGCCGCCATGGATCACCGTCTCTTCGGTCGCACCGACCTCACCATCTCCCCGCTCGCGCTCGGCACCGCCCGTTTCGGTTGGCGCACCAGCGCGGCCGAAGCCGCCGCCATCCTCGACCTCTACCGTGCGCAGGGCGGCAACCTCGTCGAAACCAGCGCCGTGTGGTGCCGCGATCCCGAGAACGCCGCGCTCTTCGCCGCGCCGGGCGAGCACCTCGTCGGCCGGTGGCTGGCGCAGGACCCCGAGCGACGGCGCGGGCTCGTCCTCGCCGGGCGGGTCTTCCTCGGCGCGCGCCTGTGCGCCGCCGCCGACTTCGCCGTGCGCGTCCGCGCGAACTGCGAGGCCTCGCTGCAGCGTCTGAATACCGAATACTTCGACCTGCTCCAGATCGAGTGGCGCGAGGACTCCGGGCCGATCGAGCGTCTGCTCGAGGCGCTCCGGCCGCTGGTGCGCCAGAGCCGCGTCCTGCGTCTCGGCGCCGCCGGCTTCCCCGCCTGGCGGGTCGCCACCGCGAACTCCGTCGCCCAACAAGCCACGCTCCCCGTCCTGCAGACGGTCCAGGCCGCCTTCTCCCTGCTCGACCCGCGCCCGTTCGAACGGGAGTACGCGGAGCTGTGCGTCGAGCAGCGCCTCGCGTTTCTCGCCCGTGCGCCGCTCGCCGCCAGCACGCTCGCGCAACACGTGGACGCGCCACCCCGTGATCTGCGTTGGGCGGCGCTGCTGCCCTCCACCCACCAGCTCAGCGTCCGCGAGCGCCTCGCCTGGGTCGCCCAACGCCGCGGGGCCACGCTCGCCCAGACCGAGCTCGCCTGGGTCCTGAGCCATCCCGCCGTCGCCACCGCGGTGGTCCACGCCACCTCGCCGGGACAACTCGCGGAGTGGATGCAGGGCGCCACCGGCCACCTGTCCCGCGAGGAGCAGATGCTCCTGCGCCATCCCTGGACTCCGGCCCCGACGGGCCCGTCGTCGTTCGCGCCTGCGCCGGAGCACGTGCTCGCCACGGCCCCCGGCTGAGCGGCTCCGCCGCCACGCCGGGCCGCGGAGCCGGCGACCACCGCTCCGCCCGCCCACCGGGAGGCCATCGCGCCATCCCTTGCCTCCGCCTGCCCGCCCACTCCGCGGCCGGCCCTCCCCGCGTCAGTAGAACACCCCGACACTGCCCGCCATGACCATTCTTCACGTCACCGATCTCCATTTCACCGAGCGCTGGTTCGCCTGGCTGCACGAGTCCGCGCCGCACCACGACCTGCTCTGCATCTCCGGCGACCTCCTCGACCAGAGCCGGGGGATCCCGTTCCACCGTCAGGCGGCGCTCATCGCCGAGTGGCTGACGCTGCATCCGCGCCCGGTGTGCGTGTGCAGTGGCAACAGCGACCTCGAGTTCCTCCCTCCTGGTCAGCCCCGGCGGCCCGCCACCTGGTTGCGCGCACTCTCCCGTCCGCGCCTGCGCGTCGACGGCGACACCGCGTTCCTCCACGGCCGGTCGATCGAGGTCGCCGGCTACCGCGAGACGCCGCGCAGCGCCGCCGACATCTGGCTCGTCCATCTGCCGCCGACCGACACCCCGGTCGCACGCAGCGAATACGGCATCGACCTCGGCGACAAGGGCCTCCCGGCCCTCGTCCGCGAGCACCGGCCGCGGCTCGTGCTCTCCGGCCACGTCCATCATCCCGAGGCGTGGTTCCACGAGGAGGACGGCACGATCTACCTCAACCCGGGTTGCTCCCGCGGCAGCCGGATCCCGCACCACATCCTCATCGAGCCCGATCGCTTCGCGGCCACCCGCGTGACCGAGGGGCCGATCGGCTCGTACTCCGAGACGGTCCTGTGGCCCGCCTCCCCGTCCGTCAGCGAACACGAGCAACTCTCCGCCTGAACCCGACCACTGCCATGAAACAACGCAAGCTTGGCCGCACCGACCTCCTCGTCTCCGAGTACTGCCTCGACGCCGCGACGCTGGGCTGGCACCCCGCCGCAGCCGACGCCGACACCGTGCTCGACGCCTTCCGCGAGGTCGGCGGCACCTTCATCCAGCTCCAGGCCGACAGCGGCGACGACGCGGGCGAGTCCGGGGTCGGCGCGCTCTCCGAGACGCTCGTCGGCCGGTGGCTGCACAGCCGCCGGATCGCCCGGCCCGAGGTAGTGTTGGCGTACTGCATCCACCTTCCCGCCATCTCGAGCTACTTCCGCCTCGCCGCGGAGATCCGTTCGAGCTGCGAGCGCGCCCTGCGCCGCCTCGGCACCACGTACCTCGACCTGCTGCTCATCCGCTGGACCGACGGGCTCCCGGTCGACGACACCCTCGTCGCCGTCGAGTACCTCCAGCGCAGCGGCATGTTCCGCCACCTCGGCGGCGGCGGGTTCCCCGCCTGGCGAGCGATGGAGTGGATCGGGTATGCCGACCGGCGGCGCCTCTCGCGGCTGGATACGCTCCAGACCGAGCTCTCGCCCCCGGGGGACACTGGATCCTGGCAGGAACTCCGGGACCTCGCCCGGCACCAGCGCCTCGGGCTTGTCGTGCGACCGCCCTACACCGGTCCGACCGACGACGAACACCCGCGCGGCGTCCTGCGTCCGTATCCGGTCCGCGATTCGGCCGGCTGTGCGATCGCGCAGATCGCGCGCGAGCGCGGCCTGCCGCCGCGCCATGTCGCCCTCGCGTGGACGCTCGCCGATCCGACGGTGAGCGCGGTCCTCGTCCCGGCCTCCACTCCGCCCGAGGTCGAGGACCTGCGCCGCGCCGCCCGGATCGAGCTCGCGTTCCACGAACTGCTCCAGGTCGGCCGCGCGGCCCCGCCGGTCGTCACGCCCGGTTTCCATGAGCCGAACGGCCACGAACTTCTCTCCTCCCTCCAATCCACCCCCAACCACTCCGCATCATGATCCACATCCGCAAAGACGATTACCTCCAACTCAGCCTCCTGCTCTCCCGCCACCCCGAGGCGGCGGGCCGCGCCTCGCTGCGCGACGAACTGGCGGCCGCCACCGTGCTGCCGCGCGAGAACTTCCCCGCCGATGTCGTCGCGATGAACTCGCGCGTCGGCTTCGTCGACCTCGATTCGGGCGAGCACGAGGAGTACACGCTCACGCTCCCGCAGCACGCCGACGCCGAGGCGCGCCGCCTCTCCGTGCTCTCGCCCATCGGAACCGCCCTGCTCGGTTACCGGGTGGGCGACGAGGTCTCGTGGCCGACCCCCGGCGGCGCCCGCCGGCTGCGCATCGTCGCCGTCACCCATGGCGAGGCCCCCACCGCCGGCGAGGCCGCCGATGCGTTCCTCGTCCGGCTGCTCGGAGGCATCCCCGTCGCGGAGGGCGCACGTCCATGAAGCCCGAGCCCCGTCGCGTCCTGATCACCGGATACGGAATCGTGGCGCAGGCGCTCCTGCCGCTGCTCGTGCAGCGGCTGGAGCTGCGCCCGGCCGACATCACCGTCATCGACTTCGCGGATCGCCGGCGCCTGCTCGCGCCCTGGATCCGGCGCGGCCTGCGGTTTGTCCGCGAGAAGGTTGGCCCCTCCAACCTCACCCGGCTGCTCTCCACCCACATCGCCGAGGGCGGGCTGATCATCGACCTGGCCTGGAGCATCGACTGCTTCGAGATTCTCCAGTGGGCCCACCACCACGGGGTGCGATACGTCAACGCCTCGCTCGAATCGTGGGATCCGGAGGACGAGATCCAGACGCGCTCGTTGTACGAGAAGTCGCTCTACTCGCGCTACGTCCGGCTGCTCGAACTGACGCGCCGGTGGTCCGACGGGCCCACGGCGGTGATCGACCACGGCGCCAACCCCGGGCTGGTCTCGCACTTCGTCAAGAAGGGGCTGCTCGACATCGCCAAGGCCGCGCTGCGCGAGGAGCGCCTCGCCGTGCCGCGCCGTCGCGAGGTGCGGCGTTGCCTCCGACACGGGCTCTTCGCCGAGCTCGCCCGCGCCCTCGAGGTGCGCGTCATCCATTGCAGCGAGTGGGACACGCAACGCGCCTCCGTGCCCAAGCGCCCCGACGAGTTCGTCGGCACCTGGGCGATCCAGGGCATGTGGGACGAGTCGATTTCGCCGAGCGAGCTCGGCTGGGGCACCCACGAGCGCGAACTGCCGCCCCACGCCCTGCAGCCCGCGGCGGGTCCGCGTAACCAGATCATCCTGCCGCGCATGGGCCTCAACACCCAGGTTCGCTCCTGGGTCCCCGGGCAGGACATCGTCGGCATGGTCGTCACCCACGGCGAGTCGTTCGGCGTGTCGCACGCGCTCACCGTCCACGAGGACGGCGTGCCCGTGTACCGACCGACCGTGCACTACGCCTACATGCCCTGCAACGACTCGCAGGTCTCGCTCCACGAACTGCGGTGCCGCAACTACGAGCTGCACCCCCGCCAGCGGATCATGGGCGACGAGATCACCGCCGGGATGGACCTGTTCGGCGCGCTCCTCATGGGGCACCCGTTCGACTCCTGGTGGACGGGCAGCATCCTCTCGATCGCGCAGGCCCGCCGCTGCGTGCCGCACGTGAACGCCACCGCGGTGCAGGTCGCCGCCGGCGTCCTCGCGGCCGTGCTCTGGGTGGAGCGCAATCCCAGCCGCGGCTTCCACCTCCCCGAGGCGCTGCCGCACGAGGAGATCCTGCGCGACGCCCGGCCGTACCTCGGCCGCGTCGTCTCGACCCGCTCGGATTGGACCCCGCTCCGACGCCACCGCGTCTACTTCGACGAGAACCCCGAGGCGCGCGCCGACCACGAGGATCCGTGGCAGTTCCGCAACTTCCTGTTCACGCCCTGAGGCGGCGCAGCGCGGACGGACACAGCGATCGCCGCCGGAGCGGCGGCCCCGTGGCGGGGCGCTTCAGCCCCCGCCAGGCGACGTCGTCCACCGCAAGCGTCCCTTCGCAGCCCCGGATTCCGCTCGCGCCGGTGGCGCCGGCTCGTATCCACCGGCCCGGGCTGAAGCGCCGGGCCACGTCAGATCACCGTTTGTAGAGCGGGCGCGCGGTGTAGCGGGTGTGCAGCAGCTCGTGCGCCTTGGTGCCGTTGGGCTGGCCAAGGAAGTCCCGATACAGGCGCACCACCTCGGGATTCTCGTGCGAGCAGCGCACCGCCTGGTCGCGATCATCCTGGTAGAGACCGGCGATGCGCTGGCGCCGCCGCTCGTTGTCGACGCCGTAGGGCTGGCCGCCGCCGCCGATGCAGCCGCCGGGGCACGCCATCACCTCGATGAAGTGGTACGGCGGCTCCTTGTCCTCGCGCCGCGCCTGCCGCACCTGCTCCAGCACGGCCGACACGTGGCCGAGGCCGTGCGCCACGGCGACGCGGACCTTGGCGCCGCCCACGTCGATCACCGCGGTCTTCACGCCGTCGAGCCCGCGGACCGCCGCGAACTCCACCTGCCCCAGCTTCTGCCCGGTGGCGTAGTGGTGCGCGGTGCGCAACGCAGCCTCCATCACTCCGCCAGTGGTGCCGAAGATCGTGCCGGCGCCACTGTACGTGCCGAGGATCGAGTCGGCGGCGCCGTCGTCGAGGGCGAGGAAATCGATGCCGGACTGCTTGAGCATGCGGGCGAGTTCGCGCGTGGTCAGGCAGATGTCCACGTCCTTGAAGCCCGAGGCGAACATCTCCTCGGTGCGCGACAGCTCGTACTTCTTCGCAGTGCAGGGCATGATCGAGACCACGACGAGCTTCGCGGGATCGATGCCGGCCTGCTGCGCGTAGTAGGTCTTGGCGAGCACGCCGAGCATCTGCTGCGGCGACTTGGCGGTGGAGAAGTTGTCGATGAAGTCCCAGTGCTTCTTCTCCATGAAGTCGGTCCAGGCCGGGCAGCATGAGGTGATGAGCGGCAGCGGCCCGCGCTGGTGGACGAAGCGTTGGACGAACTCGGTGGCCTCCTCGACGATCGTGACGTCGGCCGAGAAGTTCGTGTCGAACACGGCGTGGAACCCGAGGCGGCGCAGGGCCGAGTAGAGCTTCTTCGTGAGGTTCGTGCCCGGCGGCAGGCCGAACGCCTCGCCCACGGTCACGCGCACGCTCGGCGCGACCTGCACCACGCAGATCTTGTCGCGGTCGTGCAACGCCGCCCAGACGGCGGCGGTCTCGTCGTTCTCGACGATCGCGCCGGTCGGGCAGTGGGCGGAGCATTGGCCGCACTTCACGCACGGCGACTCGGCGAGCGCGATGTCGCCGGCGGGGGCCATGCGGGTGTTGATGCCGCGCTCGAGGAAGGAGAGCGCCCACACGTCCTGCATCTCCTGGCACACCTGGAGGCAACGCCCGCATTTGATGCACTTCTCGAACTCGAGGATGATCGAGCCGGTGGAACAGTCGGCCGGCTGCTCCTTGACGTGGCGTTTGATGCCGTCGGTGCGGATGTTGAAGTCGGCGGCGATCGACTGGAGCTCGCACTCGCCGTTGCGACCGCAGGTGAGGCACTCGGCCGGGTGGTTCGAGAGGATGAGCTCGAGCGTGGAGCGGCGGACCTCGACGATCTCGTTGTCGTGGGTGGCGATCTCCATGCCGGCCTCCAGCGGGGTGCAGCAGGCGCGCAGGAGGCGCGGGCCGCCCTTGTTGCGCACGACGCACAGGCCGCAGGCCGCGGTGGGCAGGAGGTCCTTGTGCTTGCACAGCGTGGGGATCTTCACGGCGGCGCGCCGGGCGGCGTCGAGGATCGAGGTGCCGACCGGGACCTCGACCACAATCCCGTTGATGGTGGCCTTGACGGTGGGAAGTGTGGCGACGGCGCTCATGGTCAGGCTCCTTCGGTGGTGGCGGTGGCGAGCGCCCGGACGGGTTCGGCGCCGCTGGCGGCGCGGGCCATCTTGCGGGCGTAACTGGGGCCGCCCTCGATGTACGCTTTGTACTCCTCGTCGAAGTAGCGGAGCGTCGAGAGCACGGGATTCGGCGCGGTCTGGCCGAGGCCGCAGAGCGAGGCCTTCTGCATCGCCTGGCAGATGCGCCGCAACGCCGCGATGTCCTCGGCGGCGCCCCGGCCGCGGGAGATGCGGTCGAGGATCTGCAACATCTGGAAGCCGCCGATCCGGCACGGCGCGCATTTGCCGCACGACTCGTCGACGCAGAACTTCAGGAAGAACTTCGCCACGTCGACCATCGAGTCCGTCGTATCCATCACGATCATGCCGCCCGAGCCCATGATGGAGCCGAGCTGTTGGAGCGTCTCGTAGGCCACGGGCGTGTCGAGGTGCTTGTCGGGGATGACGCCGCCGGACGGACCGCCGGTTTGCACGGCCTTGATGTCCTTGTCCTCGAGCACGCCGCCGCACACGTCGAACACGATCGCGCGCAGCGTCGTGCCCATCGGCACCTCGACCAGCTGGGCGTTCTTCACCTTGCCGGTGACGGCGAAGACCTTGGTGCCCTTCGTCGTCTCGGTGCCGAAGCCGGCGTACCAGGCGCCGCCGCGCAACAGGATGGCCGGGACGTTGGCGAGGGTCTCGACGTTGTTGATCGCGGTGGGCCGGCCCCACAGGCCGCGGACCGATGGATACGGCGGGCGCGGGCTGGGGCTGCCGCGTTTGCCTTCGATGGAGGCGATGAGAGCGGTCTCCTCGCCGCAGACGAACGCGCCGGCGCCGAGGCGGATCTTGGCGTCGAACGAAAACCCGGTGCCGAGGATGTTGCGCCCGAGCAAGCCGGCCTCGCGCGCCTGGCTCAGCGCCCGCTCGACGCGCTCGACCGCCTTCGGGTACTCGGCCCGGATGTAGAAGTAGCCGTGGGCCGCGCCGATCGCGTAGCCGGCGATCATCAGCCCCTCGAGCACGCTGTGCGGGTCGCTCTCGAGCACGCTGCGGTCCATGAACGCGCCGGGGTCGCCCTCGTCGCCGTTGCAGATCACGCACCGCGGCTCCGCCTTCTGGATGCGGGTGTTGCTCCATTTCAACCAGGTGGGGAACCCGGCGCCGCCGCGCCCGCGCAGCCCGCTGACCTTCAGCTCCTCGATCACCTGCTCGGGCGTGCGCGCCAACGCCGCCCGGAGCCCCTGGTAGCCGTGCGCGCGTTCCAGATAGTCCGGCAACGACTCCGGATCGATCGACCCGCAGTTGCGCAGGACGATCCGGACCTGCGGGTCGGTCCGCTTCCAGAGCAGGTCATCGAGCACCTGCCGGCCCTGGATCGACTGCTCGACGATGCGCGCCACGTCGGGCGCGAGCACATTGGTATAGGTCACCCCGGCGGGCAACAGGGTCACCACCACCCCCTCGTCATACACGCCGAGATCGAGGGCGCGGGCCACCTGGACCTGGTCGGCGAGTCCGCGGCGCTTCAGTTCCTCGACAAAGGAGAACTGGAAGAACTTTGTCTTCGCCTCGCCCACGCCGGTGTCGAGCACGAGCAGGTGCGTGACGGACGCGGCGAGTTCCGCCGCCCCGCTGGCGGGAGCGATCACATGGTCGTCGATCAGGCGGCCGGACTGGAGGTGCGCGGCGACGATCTGCGGCGCCACATCCGCCTTCACGCCGCCGTAGAGCACCGGCGGCAGGCCGGCGGCGGAAACCTCCACCACCGGATCGGCCCAGGAGCGCCCGTGCGAGCCCACGCGCAGCACGGGCGTGGAGAGGGCCGCCGCGGCAACGGCGGCGCGGAAGGCCGCGAACGTCTCCTCGGCGCCCGCGGCGATGCCGCCGGTATCGAGCTGGACGCGGACAAAGTCCGTGGTGACCGGGTTCGGCCGCGCGGCGAGCGCGGCGAGATCGTCGAGCGTAAGCGGTTTCATGGCTTGGCCTCCGGGGAAGTCGCACGGGCCGCCGCGAGGAAGCCGGCGATGTCGGCCGGTTTCACCCGGCCGTGGGTCTTGCCGTCGCAGACGACCGCCGGCGACATGCCGCAGCAGCCGATGCAGCGCACAACGTCGACATGGAACTCGCGGTCGGGAGTCGTCTGGCCCTCGCCCACCCCGAGCTGGGTGCGCAGCTCGGCGAGCAGGCCGGCCGCGCCCTTGAGGTAGCAGGCGGTGCCGTTGCAGACGGTCACGTTGTGTTTCCCGGGCGGCTGGAGTTTGAAGTAGTGGTAGAAGGTGATGACCTCGTAGATCCGCGCCAGACGCACGCCGAGCTCGCGCGACAGCTCCATGGCCACCTCGCGCGGCACGTAGCCGTACTGGTTCTGGATGGCGTGGAGGATCATGATGAGGTTGCCCTCCTCGCCGCTCCACCGCGCGACATGCCGTTGCACATCGCGGCGGATGCCGGTCTCGAGCTTGGCTTGGGCGCGTTTGATCCGCTCCAGTTTCAGCTCGAGCAGGCGCGAGACCTCGTCGCCGACCTGCTGCGGGATGTAGCCGTGCTTGCGCTCGACCTCCTCGAGCATCGTCAGCAGGGCGCCTTCGTCGTTTCTCCAATTCTCAACTACCGGCTCAACACCGACACCGGGAGTGTGCGCGGACGGGTTCATGGCGGGTCACGGGATTGGGCGGATGAGTTGCGGGGCGGCCACGGCTGGCGGCGGACCGACGGGGACCTCTCCGACTCGGCCGGCCGGCGGCAACACCCTGCGGTTCTGGGTGGAGCGATTCGCCGGCAGCGTAATCGGGTTCCCGAGCTTCACAAACGGCCGAGCCCGTGGCCCGATGGGGAGAAGATGGCCCGATGCTCGAACGTGGCCCGGTGCTTTAGCCCGGGCCGGCGGGCTCGGGCCGGGGGCTTGCACGTGGCGGAGCTGGGGGCTGCGAACCACGCGTGCGCGGTGGACGGAGTCGCGTGGCGGGGGCTGAAGCTCCCCGCCACGCAGAAACGCCGCCCGGGGACGGGCGGCGTTCTGATTGGTGCTCAACTCAGGTGCGGCCGGCTTGGCTCAGGGCACCGGGGCGGGCGCGACGTGCCAGATGTCGCGATTGTAGTCGGCGATCGTGCGGTCGCTGGAGAACTTCCCGACGCGCGCGGTATTCAGGATCGCCATCTTCGCCCAACGTTTCGGGTCGCGGAAGGCGGCATCGACCCGGGCGTGCGCGGCGCAGTAGGACTCGAAGTCGGCGAGCACGAGGAACGGGTCGCCGCCGTCGAGCAGGCTGTGGCGCAGGCCGCCGAGGCAGTGCGGATCCTCGGGCGTGAAGTAGCCGGAGCCGAGCCAATCGAGCACGGCGCGCAACTCCTCGTTCCGATGGAAGTACTCCCACGGGTTGTAGCCGCGGGCGTGGAGCGCGTTCACCTCCTCGACGGTGAGGCCGAAGATGAAGATGTTGTCGTCGCCCACCTCCTCGCGGATCTCGACGTTGGCGCCGTCGAGCGTGCCGATGGTGCAGGCGCCGTTGAGCGCGAGCTTCATGTTGCCGGTGCCCGAGGCCTCCTTGCCGGCGGTGGAGATCTGCTCGGAAAGGTCGGCGGCGGGGATGATCTTCTCGGCGAGCGACACTCCGTAGTTGGGAAGGAAGACCACCTTCAGCTTCCCGCCGATGCGCTCGTCGACGTTGATCATCTTGGCCATCGAGTTGGCCGCCTTGATGATGTTCTTCGCCAAGTCGTAACCCGGAGCGGCCTTGGCGCCGAAGATGAACACACGCGGGGCCATCTCGAGGTTCGGATTCTGCAGCAGCCGGCGGTAGAGCGCGAGGATGTGCAGCAGGTTGAGATGCTGCCGCTTGTATTCATGGAGACGTTTGACCTGCACGTCGAAGAGCGCGTCGGGCGAGACCTCGACGTCGCACAGGTGGCGGATGACCTGCGCGAGCTCCACCTTGTTGGCGTGCTTGGCGGCCATGAAGTCGGCCTGGAACTTCGGATCGTCGGCCCACTGCTCGAGCTGGCGGAGCTGATCGAGGTCGCGGGTCCAGTCGCCGCCGATCTTCGAATCGATGAGGGAGGAGAGGCGCGGGTTGCAGGCGCGCAGCCAGCGGCGGGGCGTGATGCCGTTGGTCTTGTTGTTGAAGCGGCCGGGGTAGAGCTCGTTGAACTCCGGGAAGAGGTCCTTCTTGAGCAGTTCGGTGTGGAGCGCGGCGACGCCGTTGACGGAGTGCGACGCGATCACGCTCAGGTGCGCCATGCGGAGGCTCTGCACGTGACCCTCCTCGACGATGGAGCAGACCTGCTTCTTCTGCACGTCGCCCGGCCAGCGGGCTTCGACGGCGTCCATGTGGCGCTGGTTGATGTCGAAGGCGATCTGGAGGTGGCGCGGCACGACCTTGCGCAGCAGCGGCACGCTCCAGCGCTCGAGCGCTTCGGGCAAGAGGGTGTGGTTGGTGTAGGCGAAGGTGCGGGAGACGATGGCCCACGCCTGGTCGTAGGCCAGGCCCTCCTCGTCGAGCAGGATGCGCATGAGCTCGAGCACGGCGATGGCCGGGTGCGTATCGTTGAGCTGGATGGCGACCTTGGCGGAGAAGTTGTCCCAGCCCTTGTTGGCCTTGCGGTAGCGGCGGATGATGTCGCGCAGCGAACAGGCGACGAAGAAGTACTGCTGCACGAGGCGCAGCTCCTTGCCGCTCTCGGCCTTGTCGTTCGGGTAGAGAACCTTGGAGACGGTCTCGCCGATCGCCTTGTCGCGCACGGCCTCGACGTAGCCGCCCTTGTTGAAGGCCGCCAGGTCGAAGTCCTGGCTGGCGCGCGACTCCCACAGGCGCAGGAAGTTGACGGTGTTGGTGCCGTAGCCGGCGATCGGGATGTCGTGCGGCACACCGAGGATGGTGCGGGTGTTGACCCAGCGCTGGTGCGGGCGGCCGAGGTTGTCGAAGCGCGTCTCCACGTGGCCGTAGAGCTGCACGGGCTCGGTGTATTCGGGCCGCTCGACCTCCCACGGCGCACCGCGGACCATCCAGCTGTCGGGATGCTCGACCTGATGGCCGTTGACGAACTCCTGGCGGAACAGGCCGAACTCGTAATGGATGCCGTAGCCGATGGCCGGCAGGTCCAGCGTGGCGAGCGAGTCGAGGAAACACGCCGCGAGGCGCCCGAGGCCGCCGTTGCCCAGACCCATGTCGTGCTCCTCGTCGAGCACCTTGTCCGGATCGAGACCGAGCTCGCGCAGGGCCGTCCGAGTCTCGCCGTAGATGCCGGCGGCGTAGAGGTTGTTCTGGAGCAGCCGGCCCATCAGGTACTCCAACGAGAGGTAGTACATGCGGCGGAGGTTGCCGTTGTTGTGCACCCCTTGCGTGCGGATCATGCGTTCGAGCAGCCGGTCGCGCACGGCCAGGCAGGTGCAGATCCACCAGTCGCGCTGCGAGGCGGTGCCCTGATCGCGTGCCTGGGTGAACTTCAGGTGGTCGAGGATCGACTGCTTGAGCACTTCGACATTCGCCGCCGAGACGACTGCGGGGGAAAACGGGACGGTGGCGAGGGGTGCCGCAGGCTTCTTCGCCCCACGGGTGGTCTTGCTTTTTTTGGAAGGCATACGGGTGAACGTTGGGATGGCGCCTGACACATCGGCGTTGATCGCACGATGCAGCAAACCGCGGGCCGGAAGCCTGTCCGGATGCGCTTTCCTAGCAACGGTCTTTTTGGAACCGTCGTGTCAATTCCCCGCGACTGAGCTCGATGAGCGTCGGCCGGCCGCCGGGCGTGAGCAACGGCTGGTCACAGGCCAGCAATCGTGCCACCAGCTCCGCCCCGGTATCCGCCCTCGCCCCACCCCGCACCGCCCGCGCCGCCGCGAGGCGCGCCAGCTCCTCGCGCGCCACCGCCGGCCGCCGCGGATCGAGCTGGCCTTCGCGCAGCCGCGCAAGGATGTCGCGCAGAAACGGCTCCGCCTCCGCCGGATCCAGCCACGCCGGCGCCGACTCGATGCGGAAGAAGTTCCGCCCGAACGCACTCACCTCCAACCCGTGCTGCTCCAGAAACGCGAGCTGGTCGGCCAGCATCGCCGCCGCGATCGGGTCGAGCTCCACCGGCACCGCGAACAGGAGACGCTGGCTGAGCGTCGCGCCGTCGCGGAACTCCCGTTGCAGCTGCTCGAACAACACGCGCTCCAGCGCCGCGCGCCGGTCGAGCAGCACCACGCCGGCCGGTGTCTCGAAGATCTCGCACTCGCCGCCGAGCGCCGTGCCGAGGTGGCGCCACCCCGCCAGCGCGCCGGGCCGGCCCTCGCCGGGAATCGCGTCGGGCACGGAGGCCACTGCCGGCTCTGTCGTAGCCGAAAGGATCGGCGCGATAGCCGGCGTGGGCCGCGCAAGCGGCTCAGGCAGACCAGACACCACGTCGGCCGGCAAAGCCGTCGTGGCACGGGTCTCCAGACCCGTGTCCGTCTTGCCCCCAACGCGGTCTCTCGCGGTCGCCGGCAGCACAATCGCGGGCAACGGCGCGTGCTGAGCCGCCGCACCCGCCACCGGCGGCCGCACCGCGCTGGGCAGCGGCTCCAGCGGCGTCACCCGTTGCGCGCCGGGCGGGAGCGCGGCGGCGAGATCGCCGGCGGCCTGGCGCAGGGCATCGAGCAGCGAGCGCACGACAAACGTCCGCACACCGGGATCGTTGCGGAACCGCACCTCGCGCTTCGCGGGATGCACGTTCACGTCGACCGACTGCGGCTCGATCTCCAGGAAGAGAAACGCCAGCGGATACCGCCCCTTCGGCAGGTGCTGCTGGTAGCTCTCGATCAGCGCGTAGGCCAACGTCTTCGTGTCGACCGGACGCCGGTTCACGAACGTGATCATCTCGTGGCGCGAGCCGCGGCTGGCGCCGGGTTTGCCGATCAGGCCGGTGAGCCGCATTCCCTCTCCCGCCGCCTCGACCGGCAGCAGCGCCTCGGCGGTCTGGCGTCCGAAGATCGCGGCGACACGCTCCAGCAGCGAGCGGCACGGCGGCGACTGGAAGATCGTGCGCCCGTCCTCGATGAGCGTGAACGCCACCTCCGGGTGCGCCAGCGCGTAGAACCGCACGCACTGGATGATGTGCGCCGCCTCGGTCGAGTCGCTCTTGAGGAACTTCCGCCGCGCCGGCACCGGATGGAAGAGGTTCGCCACCGTGATGCGCGTGCCCGGCGGCATGCCGCAGTCCCGCACGTGCACGAACTTGCCGCCGTTGACGAGGATCTCCGTGCCCGTCTCCGCCGCGGCCGGACGCGTCCGCATCTCGAAACGGGAGACGCTGGCGATCGACGGCACCGCCTCGCCGCGGAAGCCGAAGGTGTGCAGCGCGTCGAGGTCGGTCGCCTCGGCGATCTTGCTCGTGGCGTGGCGCTCGAGAGCGAGCAGCGCGTCGTCGCGGTCCATGCCCCTGCCGTTGTCCTCGACGCCCATCAACGCCCGCCCGCCGTGCGCGAACTCGACCGTCACGCGCGTGGCGCCCGCATCGAGGCTGTTCTCGACCAACTCGCGCACGACCGCGGCGGGACGTTCCACCACCTCGCCAGCGGCGATCTGGTTGGCCACGCGGTCGGGCAGGATGCGGATGGTCGGCATGCGGGGGGCGACGGAAGGATGGCGGAGGACGGACGGCAGACGACAGAACGAACTTAACAGGAGGAAACGAAGAGAACGAAAGACGGGGACAGAGAATCTGGAACTCAGGAAATCAGGAACGGAAGAGCCGGAGCAGAATTTCACCACAGAGGGCACAGAGCACACCGAGGTCGAGACTCTTCCGGCCTCGGCGCCCTGCGCCCGGATCGTCACGACGAAACGGCCTTGCTTGAGGTAGGGCGAGGCGTCCCCGCCGAGCCGCGGCTCACCCGGAGGGTTCGCCCTACCAACGGACACATGCTCCTCTGGTGCATCACTGCCGTGATATCGTGAGGATTGGGGTCCTGCACAGCTACCCTTCCATTTCCTGATTTCCTGAGTTCCAGATTCTCCGCCTCTCTGCGGCGCCGTCACCGTCGCTCGCCATCCTCGCGCGCGAGGGACGTGTCGACCAGATTGATGAAGAAGCCGAACGCGCGCTGCGGCTGCAGCAGGAGGCGGCCGAGCTGGATCGGCTCGCGCCGCCCGGGCGGGTACTCGAACCGCCGCAGCAACAACACCAGCACGCCCATGCTGCCGCCCACAAAGCCGAAGAACACGAGGAACCAGCCGAGATCCATGCCCGGCGTCTCGCCGCCGGTCTTGAGCACTAGGCCCCACAACACCGAGCCGAGGCCGCTGCAGAACGCCGTCGACGCACTGTAGATCGCGAGCACCAGCGGACGGTTGTCCTCCGGCACGATCGAGGGCAGATGGCTCGGGTACGTCGCCGCCCAGAGCGTGTAGCCCAGTCCGATCGCGAGGAACACGAACGGCAGGTACCCGCTCGCGTCGAAGCGGAAGACCAGCAGCGCGAGCCAGAACGCCGCCACCGCCGCGTACACGATCGTCGCCGCGAAGAAGAACGGCCGCGGGCCGCGCCGGTCGAGTTCACCGCGCACCAGCCACGCCATGAGCATCACTCCCGTGTACTGCATGGTCGTGAACAGCACCACGTCACCCGGCGAGATGTGCGCCTCCACGCGCAGGAAATAGATGCAGAACGGCGGGATCGCCGTCGTCGCGAAGCCGAACCAGCACGCCGCCCACAGGAACGCGCGGTAGCGGCTCGCCCGCAGGAAAATTCCCGGCGCCGCCCGCACCACCTCGCGCAGGCTGATCGCGGCGGGTTTCTCGGTGTCGGCCATGCGTTGCAGCGCGAGGTAGCTCAGCCCGGCCCCCACAAACGCCACCACGTACTCGACCATGAACGCCTCGAAGCGCGGCAACGTTTTGAAAAGGATTGCGCACAGCACCAGCACCGCC